>CAXTTV010000095.1:16044-17920 GCA_964247295.1 uncultured Ktedonobacteraceae bacterium
CGGGAACGTGACATCCGCTCAAGCTCAAAAGGCAGTCGGTTTTAAGGTGCAGCAGCCAACACACCTGCCCCAAGGGATCAAGAACAGTGACCTGCACTACAACGTTCTCAAGGGACAGAACGGGACCTTCACCTTTAACGCTGACAAAGCCCGCGCGCAGTTGCAGAAAAATGGCGAGGGCAACGTTCAAATCCCCGCCCAACTGGATGGAGCTAAGTTCACGATCACTACCCAGGCCGGAGTTGCGATCAACAACAGCACTGTCTGCTCTACTTCTAGCGGAGATAAAAACAAAGGGCAAAACGAGAAAACTCAGATCAACAATTGCGCCAGCCATATGTTTATGGTTGTTGAGCTTCCCTCGCCCTCAATTAAAGCGACCGGAAAAGCTTCATTGTCTGATCTACGCGACTTCCTGCTCTCGCTGCCAAAACTCTCGCAGCAAACCCGCGACCTGATCCAGAAGGTGGATATCGAGCATGGCGTCCTACCCCTGCCAATCCCTCAACAGCTCAGTTCACAGCAGGTGACAGTTCATCAGACATCGGGTACACTGATAGCTGATGACTCTGTAAAAATGGGTGGCGTTGTCTGGCAGAGTAACGGCATCATCTACGCTGTGGGTGGGAGTAGCACGAATACCACGGAAATCATCGATGTTGCGAACTCGCTGAAATAAAGCCGGGGCCATAGACAATTTCTCAATAGACCGTTTGCAGAGCCGAATAGAACGTCTACTCGGCTCTGCATGAAGGAGTTCTGGATGAGTCAAACGACTCGCGAGCCCGTTATTGAGGTTTCTGGGCTTCGCAAAATCTATCGACAACTGGTTGCGGTCGATACTGTTAGCTTCTCTATGTACCGTGGCGAGGCTTTTGGCTTTTTGGGCCCCAATGGGGCCGGCAAAAGTACGATTGTGAAGATGCTTACTGGCCTGGTCAAACCAACTGAGGGAACTATCAGCATTCTAGGGCAACCTCAAAGCAATCTTGAGGCTCGCCGCCGCATGGGCTATCTTCCAGAGCTACCAACCTTCCATAAATGGTTGCGAGCTGATGAATTTCTGGCCTTTCATGGCCGCTTATATGGGCTTCGCGGTCCACAATTGGAGAAGCGCGCTAAAGAGGCTCTGGCAATGGTCGGGCTGGCTGGTCGCGATAAACAAAAATTGGGCACATTCTCCAAAGGCATGATGCAACGAATCGGCCTGGCTCAGGCGATCCTCAATCGCCCGGATCTCCTCCTGCTCGATGAGCTGGTCTCAGGCCTGGACCCGGTAGGTCAACGCGATATGCGGGATCTTCTCCGACAGTTTAAAAGTGAGGGCATCAGTATCTTTCTCAATTCCCATCAACTTGCCGATGTCGAGGCACTCTGCGATCGCGTTGCGATTATCAATCAGGGACGCATTCTTAAAATCGGTGAGCCTCAAACCCTTTTCGATGAGCCTCTAATGCTGGAGATCCATGTTGATAGCGTGAGCGAAGCCTTGCTCGATAGATTGGGGACGATCGCAATCAGCGTCTCCCAGGATCAGGATAAACCAGACCGGTTGCTGGTTGAGGTCAGAGAAGATGAAGAGGCCGCTAAAATCGCCAGTATCATCCATGAGTGCGGTAGTAATCTGTATGCTTTAATTCCTCAACGTCGCTCCCTGGAAGATCTTTTCTTTAAAGCGATTGATACCTCTCAACAAGAAAGAGTCTGAACGATGGGTTTACTACAAATCACACGCTTCACTTTTCAAGAGATCTTCCGGCGCAGAATTTTTCTAGCGGTGCTGATTGTTTCGGCGTTGCTGATCGTCGCCTTTGCGATCCTGCTTCATTACGCTATAGATACTATCCAAAGCTCATCTTCTAATATACCATTAGAT
>CAXTTV010000096.1:0-17911 GCA_964247295.1 uncultured Ktedonobacteraceae bacterium
CTCGGTACACTGTTCCCACGCCAAAAATTGGGTGATCTTAAGTAACGATCCCCAATTGTAGCACTGCTCATTAATGAGAATCCCCCCTTACCTTTACAAAATAGCTCTTTTTTGCTATTTCCACACCATCCGGCTCTTCGCCATCCGATGCCAATACACTCCTTCATAAAATCTCTATTGCCGCTATATCAAGTTCAATATGAGCTCTTTTGGACGATAAATTCGCTATTAGCGGCCATTTCCCCGTGGCCCTGACGGGCCGTCCTACGATGGGCAAGCAATGATGCTCCACCATCCACCGCCTGAAGGAACCTTTTTTCTGCCACTGCAAAAAAATGAACTGCACCCGTTTTGACCAGTCCAGTTGATCAGACTAATGGTATTCAGGGTATGCCTGAGTTTTTGCAACTAGAGCAGTACGCGCTGAAGAATCACCCTGGCAATAGTATTTCTCAGAGCTGGGTCACAACCGAGAACACCCTCTTCACAGCCGAGGGCAAAAAATTCTCGACGACTTCAATGCCTTCTTCATAGAGGCTGCCAAAGCACATGTAACAATGCTGGCCGGAGCAGGTGATGCTGGCGTTTCTAATCCAGATGGACCTGAAGACAACGCCAAAAACTATCCTTTCCCGACTGTCAACTTCCCAGCCTCTTCTCCTTATGTGACGGCGGTTGGTGGGACCAGCCTCCACACAAAGGACGATAGCACTTACCTCAACGAGACCGTCTGGAACCACAACACAGGCGCTTCTGGTAGCGGCGTCAGCCAGTATTTCGGGGAAACCAGCGCCGGCACCCCTGAGTGGGCTGGCCTGATCGCTGATGGCAACCAGATGGCAAAACATTCACTGGGCTTCATCAATCCAGCGATTTACAACCTGAGCACCAATAAGGAAAATTACACCCGCGCGTTCCACGATATTACCATCGGTGACACCTCGCTGAATGGCATTCCTGGTTACGCCGCTCATCAGGGTTGGGACCTGGCCTCTGGCTTCGGTACCCCTAATGACACATCCTACCTGCTGAAGGAGATTGCAGCGTACAAGTAAGCGCTTGTTTTGTTTAATTCCTATGTCAACATGTATCTTCATAAATCCTTATTGAAACTATGATCTCAAGATAAACCTTTCTTTGAAAAAAGTATTTCGTAATTATGTTGTCAATTAAGATTTCTCTACCATCTAATACTTGACATACTTGTTCTTTTTATGGTATTTCATATGTAGTGAACTATACACTAGTTCACATGTACAAGTATTCTTGTCCATTTTCTTTTCACTTTAAGATAACTACCAATTATGTTGGAAATACACATAGCGTTTAAATAAACAAGTAATATAAATACTTTTTTACCCTTGGGCAGAATACAGTTTTTCGGTGCCAATCCTTCCTTCTGCCTTGCTTCGTGCCAACACAACTCTGAGCTTAGTAAGAGTAGGACCCTGCTCTTTTAGAGATCAGGGGGTAGTTATCACATTCCTCTGTTTTGTTGTTCCGTATATTTATGCTTTCATTTTTTCTGCTCAGCAGAAAGGAGCATTCCTTTGGAGCTCATCAATTCTTTACGGGAGAGCCGCCGGCTATCTATCCCCTTGCTGGTCTTCGCGCTCCTCGCCTCCCTGGTGCCGGTACTTGCCACCTCGGCTGCCGCCGCATCTTCAGCCAAGACACCTCACCATATTGGGGCCAATATTTATCTTAATAGCCGCCCTCCACGGTTGGTATCCGCTTCGGCGCTTACACCACCGGACAATGCCTACTGCGCCAGCATTGGTCGTGAGTGCCTGACGCCTTCAAAGTTCCGCAAGGCCTATTATATTGATAGCCTACTCAAATCTGGCTATACCGGCAAAGGTCAGACCATCGTGATCATCGACTCTTTCGGTAGCCCCACCGCCCTGAAGGATCTGAAACAGTTCGATAAAGATTATCATCTACCTGATCCTCCATCTTTCAAACAGATCGCTCCCATTGGCAGCGTCCCCTTTGATCCCAAGAACGCTGATCAGATTGGTTGGGCCGAGGAGACCTCCCTGGATATCCAGTGGGCGCACGTGGTTGCTCCACAGGCGAACATTGTGGTTCTGACTAGCCCGGTGGCTGAGACTCAGGGTGTTCAGGGGATGCCTGAGTTCTTGCAACTAGAGCAGTATGCGCTGAAGAATCACATTGGTAACATCATTACACAGAGCTGGGGCACAACCGAGAACACCCTCTTCACACCTGAGGGCAAAAAAATTCTCGATGACTTCAATGCCTTCTATAAACAAGCTGCCAAAGCACATATAACCGTGTTGGCTTCTACTGGCGATGCCGGCGTTTCTAATCCAGATGTCGACGGCAAGAATTATCCTTTCCCGACAGTCGGCTTCCCAGCCTCTTCTCCTTATGTGACGGCGGTTGGTGGAACCAGCCTCTACACAAAGGACGATGGCACTTACCTGACTGAGACCGTCTGGAACCACAACAGAGGCGCTTCTGGTAGCGGCGTCAGCCAGTATTTCCCAGAACCTGACTATCAGAAGTTACTGCCGAAGAAAACCCAGGCAAGTCTGCTCGATGCGAACCCGGCTGACAAAGCTGACACCAGCCTGCACCGTGGTATTCCTGACATCTCTCTGAACGCCGATCCTCAGACAGGTGTCCCTGTCTACCTGGGCTTTGAGACTACCGGTCCCATCTATGGTATCTTCGGGGGAACCAGCGCCAGCTCCCCTGAGTGGGCTGGCCTGATCGCTGATGGCAACCAGATGGCAAAACATCCTCTGGGCTTCATCAATCCGGCGATTTACAACCTGAGCACCAACGCGAAAAACTATAGCCGTACGTTCCATGATGTTACCATCGGCAACACCTCGCTGAATGGGACTCCTGGTTACGCCGCTCATCAGGGTTGGGACCTGGCCTCTGGCTTCGGTACCCCCAATGACACATCCTACCTACTGAAGGAGATTGCAGCGTACAAATAAGCGCTTCTTTCATTCTTAAACAATTGGCCATCCTCCAAATAGGATGGCCAATTTAACGTTTAGATCACGTAAGGGTTACGGCCCTACGAGGGTGCAGGCATGTTTGGCGTTGTCATACTCGCCCTGAACAATGTATGGATGACCATTCCAGATGACGTTGCTGCCATCCGCATTCTGCTGACCAAAGTATTTTTCACACTTGTCCCCGATCTCCTGGCCGCTGGCATCAACCCAGCCGCTGGCGGGTAAGGGATCGGTGGCGGCTTCGATCTGCTCATGCGAGGTTACCAGGATAGTGGAGTCGGCGTCTACGTCATTGTTGGGGCTCTTGCTACCAGGGAAAACTTTGCGTGCGGCAAAGGTGTCGGGAACAGTGGCGTATACAACATCATTCCCTGACGCATCGGTAAACGCGTCATGATAGGCTGTGCCGGTCTCATTTTTTGTATTCAGTGAAGTGAAGACAATAAAGAGGTGCTGAACGTTAGGGGTCCAGCCATTCACTTTGATCGCTCTTGAGACCTCTTGTTGGATCTGAGTGTCGCGCAGGGTGGTGCTGGGATACTTGTTCTTGCTATCAACCTAGGAACCGCCGAGAGTCGCATTGGAGGGGAAGAGCCCCTGAGAGTCTGTATACTGGGTGTTGTTATGATAAAGTGGGCTGCTTCCTACATCCGATAAATAGCGCAGAATCAAATTATTGTAATTTGTACTGACCTTCGTGCCGGTTGGCTCCCAAAAGATAGCATAGACCTGTGATGTTCCATTCATTACAGAACCACCGTTGTACAGAAGATCACCCGCAGCTTGCGGCTGAAACCCTGGAAGACTGTACACGTGGCGAGGTGAGGCCGCTCCAGCGGAACTGGGGAAAAATTGAGCTGACACAAACGCCAGAAGACTGCCCGCGAGCACTAGCCAGAATCTCTTTTTCAAGTATAAACTCCTTTTAGTATTTAAACACAAATAAGTATTTCCAACGTGACTCTATTATATTCTAACTAAAAAAGATTCTTTCGGGCTTTCCTCTAAGTTCTCTTGAAAATTCTTTTCTTTTTTTACACTTTTATTTCTTTTTTCTTATGTAAAAGCTACTTCTCCATTACGAGAAGATAAGCTTCGCGGAAGGTATCAGAGGACGAAATACTAAGCGATGCGTAGGGAAACAAAGGACTGTGGTGTCCGCCGAGGATTGGGAAGTTAGTTATGGTGGAAGGCATCGAAAAATTGATAGAAAGAAGGGACAACATCTGCTACTAGATGTTGTCCCTTCTTATAGGAAAAGTTTAGCTGGTTGGTGCGGCCCCGCTCCGCTCGGCGATCGCGGCGGTCGGGACCTGCCCAATCCCCGCCGGCAATTGACCGATGACGGCCTTGCGCGCTCTCAATGCCGGGGCCTGAGCCTTCCGCGTGGTATTCGCGGTCGCCCGGCTCACCAGATTGACGAACAGGACAAGCATACCCCAGTTGACAATCCCAGTAACTACCAGGAAGGCAAGGACCGGCAGACCAAGGACCTGGACGATAACCAGATAGAGCAACGCGACAATAATGATGTTGCTTAAGGTCATGGGGATCAAGATCAGCCAGGCAAACTGCATCAACTGGTCGGCTCTCAGGCGTGGCAGCGTTGAGCGGACCCAGATGAAGACAAAGCAGAGGCCATAGACTTTGGTAACAAAGTAGATCAGGCCCAGAATGTTTCCAAGAACCTGCAAGCCGCCAGCCATTCCAGGTGCGGTCAAGAAACCAACACCAGGACCCGAGAAACCTCCCAGGAACAGAGAACTGGCAATCGCCGAGGCAATAGTCATGTTTCCGTACTCACCCAGGAAGAAAAGCGCCCAGCGCATTCCGCTATACTCGGTCAGGTAGCCAGCGACCAGCTCCGACTCAGCCTCGGGCAGATCAAAGGGCGCGCGGTTGGTCTCAGCCAATCCACAGATGTAGTAGATTAACAGCATCAGTGGCTGAACCAGGAAAAACCAGGCCCAGGGCGTAAAGCCTTTGAAGATGAAATCAAAAAAGGGAATCCCTTGTCCAGGCCAGGAAGGGGCGTTCTGGAAATCCAGGATCTCCTTGACCGAAACGGTCCCAATTCCGCTCTGACCTGGATAACCGGGCAGGCCCGCAAGCACACTGGTCAGCATGATCACGCCTACTAGAGCCAACACCAGAGGTAGCTCATAGGAGATCATCTGGGCCGCCGAGCGCAGGCCACCAATAAGCGCATACTTATTGTTCGAGCCCCAGCCGGCCATGATTACCCCAATGATGTCTAGGGAACTCATCGCGACAATGTAGACAATACCGGTCGCGAGCGCGGTCCCTGGCAGGCTAATATATGGGGAGAATGGCAGCACCGCGAAGGCGGCAATTACCGGAGCCATAAAGACGGAGGGAGCCAAAATGAATAGAGCCTTGTCGGTACGACCGGCGTGAATATCCTCTTTCATTAAAAGCTTACCCACATCGGCAACGGTCTGCATAGATCCCCAGGGGCCTGTATGGATTGGCCCCACGCGGTCCTGCATCCACCCCATGATTTTGCGCTCACCAAGAATCAGAATGACAGCACTGGTGAGCACAAAACCAAAGTAAGAGATGAACGCAACCACAAATTGCAGGAAACCCCAGCTTAGGATACCGCTACCTAGCTGCTCCCAGAAAGGGGTTGCTGCTAAGATAAATGAAGGATGCATAAGATAACTCCGTTAACGAATATTTCCATACGTGGACGCTACCTGATCAGATTGATTGCTGTCCACGCCTATTTTACCGATCGACCTCTCCAAGTACGATATCCAGGCTTCCCATAATCGCGACCGCATCGCTCATCTTATGGCCGCGCAGTAGCTCAGGCAGGATCTGAAGGTTAACAAAGGAAGGACCGCGCAGTTTAGCACGCCAGGGATACTCGCTGCCATCACTAATAAAGTAGACGCCCAACTCACCCTTACTGCTCTCGATCGCGAAGTAGGTCTCACCCCTTGGGGGTCGGAGCGCGATCGGCGTGCGCGTGCTGATCGGTCCACCCGGAAGCTTGTCCAGAGCGATCCGGCACAAACGGACACTTTCATACATCTCGTCCATCCGCACCCGGTAGCGCGCGAAACAATCGCCTTCCTGCCGCACTTTAACTTCGACAGGGACCTCCCGGTACGCCATATAGGGGCGGTTCACACGCATATCCCAATTTACGCCACTGGCACGCAACATCGGTCCCGTCAGACCATACGCGATCGCCTGCTGAGGATCAATGTAACCCACACCCTGAGTGCGCGCATCAAAAATCTCATTGCCGGTCAGCAGTTGCTCAAGCTCCCGCAACGAGTTGTCGAAATTGTTCAGCCAGTCTTCACACGTCTGAAGCCAGCCCTTGGGGAAATCGTGTAGAACTCCACCCACGCGCATAAAGTTCACATTGAAGCGGCTACCACCCAGAGCCTCAAAAAGATCGAGAATCCCCTCGCGATCTCGGAAGGTCCAGAGGATCGGTGTAAACGCACCCAGATCTACGCCATAGGTACCAACGGCCACCAGATGGCTGGCGATCCGCTGAAGCTCATTCGTAAGCAAGCGCATATATTGCGCGCGCCTCGGTGGCTCGATCCCCATTAACTGTTCGACCGCGCCCACATAGGCCGTCTCATTCAACATCGGAGAAAGGTAGTCCGCGTTATCCATATAGCGGATACCCCCCATCACCGGGCGGTTCTCCAGGATTTTCTCAATACCTCGATGCAGATAGCCAATTACTGGTGTGCAGCCTGTAATAGTCTCGCCTTCCAGCGATAATACCAGGCGTAAAACGCCGTGGGTGCTGGGATGCTGAGGACCCATATTGAGAAGCATCTCTTCGGTACGAAGCCCCTCGGGAGATACGGCTGCATTCTGAGGTATATTGACGTTCGTAGTCATGAGTGACCTCTTATGTATCTAGGAAATTATGCTCTGGTTGGGAGCGACTTGCGTAGCGACTTGCTTACCCGAATGCCAAATTGTATGGTCCAGGTTAGCGCCATGAAAGCCGCCAGACCTGCATATAACAGATGATTGCTTTCAGTTGAGAAGACAAGAAAAGAAAAGGCCAGGCCCCAACAGCCCAACATGACCATCCCTGGCGTCCAGGCTTTCGCGATCGCGCTCAGAATGGACGGTCTGCTTTGGTCGGAGCTGTGAACCAACCTCTGACTGCCCGCATATTCCGCGCGCGTCTCGATCGCTGTCCGCATGCCCGGCTTACCTCTCCTGGCGGATGGCCTGCGCTTCCTGGCCTTTGCCATTAGACAGATTCACCTTCCGGGTTCGACGTATTCTGGTTCGCCCGCTCCTGTTGTGACTCTAAGGCATGACCAAAGGTAGGTGTACCCGGATGGAGCCGCTCTTCCAATCCCTGACCCAACTTTTTTACAACGACCTTCTCCAAACGCTGTTGCTGGAACTTGCCAGCGACGGCCATATTTGGGTCCACCTGCGTGGTCGCGCGAGGCTTCTTGGTAAACGGCACCTGATGAAAGCTTTTCAGCAGTGGATGCCCCTCGAAGTCGTCATCCAAAAGCATGCGGCGCAAATCAGGATGACCGGTAAAGCGAATACCAAACAGATCATACGTCTCGCGCTCCAGCCAGTTAGCCGTCGGCCAGACCGCGACCAGGCTATCTACCTCTGGCTTCTCCGAGTCCAGACGCACTTTAAGCTGGATAAGCTGCCCACGGGTGATCGAGCGGATATGATAGATCGTCTCTAGATGATCCAACATATCGACGCCTGAAATACAGGAGAGCAGGTCAAACCCCAATTGATCTCGCAGAAAGCGCGCGACAGCAACCAGATGCTTGCGCTCGACATCCAGGTTCAGATAATCACCTTTAAGAGTGCGGGGCGCGACCGGTACACCTGTAATCTGAGCGATTGGAGCAAGATCGCGCGCGAGCGCCGCATTCTGGTCTCGGTACCCCGTCGTAGCACTGGGCAGGTTTGTATTTATACGTGGGACTATATCCATCGAATTACTCCCTTACGCCAGGCATAAACAAGGCCAAGAGCAACAATTAAAATGAAAAAGAGAATCTCAACAAATCCAAAAAAGCTTAGTTGCTTAAAAATGACGGCCCATGAGATAATAAAAACAATATCCACATCAAAGGCCACAAACAGAAGCGCGAAGATGTAGAAACCCAGCGGATACTGCACCCAGGCATTGCCAATAGGGGCTTCGCCAGACTCATAGGTGGTTAATTTCTCTTTGGTCACCCGTTTTGGCGCGAGTAGACCGGATAAGGTCATCGTCACCAGCACAAAGATGAAACCAGCGGCCAACATTATCCCTGCATATAAGTAACTTGTATTGATAGGTGACACGAAGCTTTCCTCCCAAATAAGGACTTCTATCGCCGATGAAAGGCTAGAAGCTGCTGCAATGATTATAGCACAGAGGTAAAAGTGCGACAATTACAGCCTTCTAGCGGCATTTATACCCGCCTTTGGCGGGTGAGGAGAGAGTATCGCGAGGACTGTTCTCATCCCATGAGACCTTCCTCGAGCTCCGGCAGGGGACTTGCAGTCCCCCTGCACCCCTGCTTTACATGCACGATTCACATTGGTGGAATGGTGACGGTCTCCGGCTTGTCCAGGATCTGTATCCCAACCTTGCCGGTCTTTTGCGTCTCTTCTGTTATCGAGATAACAATCACGCTCACGTTGTCTTCACCACCACCATCAAAGGCCGCTTTGACCAGAGCGTCTCCGGTCTGATAGGGGTCAGGTGACGGCTGAGACAGCACATCTTGAATACGGGGATCACGGACCATATCCCAGAGACCATCCGAGCAAAGTAAAAGTTTATCGCCAAGCTGAAGTTGTACAGTAAAGGTATCTATCTCGATCTCTAGCTTCTCACCCAAGCTCCGATAGATCTGATGGCGCTTGGGATGTGTGTAAATATCATCGGGCTTAATAATCCCAGCCTCGACCAAGCTGGCGACAACTGAGTGGTCGGTGGTGATCTTCCGCAGCCCGTCCGGTGGATGATACAGATAGGTTCGACTATCACCCACGTTGGCGATAAAAGCCATCGAGCCTTCGATCAGGACGGCAGTCATCGTCGTCCCCATGTCGGCCCGTTCCTCCTGATTGCGGTTGTAGACGGCTTCGTTGGCAGACTGAACACCACTGGCAAGCAGTTCCCGATACGCCTCTTCATTTTGCGGCGGCTGACCGCAGATTTGAGGTAAAAGCATATTTACAATAGTTTGAATGGCTAATCGGCTGGCATTCTGCCCATTAGCATGCCCCCCCATACCATCAGCTACGACAAAAAGACCAAATTGCTCGGGAGCCGAGGCATGCTCTCTGGCTCCCCGAGCGGCAAAAAGGCTATCCTCGTTTGGTTTATGTTTGCGCTTAATACCGGGATCGGTCTGCGTCCCCACAACCAGACTCAAATTGGCTTTCTTCATCTGTTTCAAAGAGTAGGGCTGGGTATCTTCCTGGTTCGCGGACACATTTACCACCGTAGGAGGCTCTGGAGATAGCTGTTGAGCGGGCGCGTCTATGAGCGTAGGTGGTTCAGAAGACATCGGATAGGTCGGTGTATCCACCAGCGTGGGTGGCTCAGGTGATAAAGGAAACTCTCTGGTCGGCTGCTCACTAACAAAAGGAACAGCAACCATTGGAGGAGGTGACGACGGCGTAGTATATGATAGGGCCGGTGGCATAGGTGGGCGCGGCGGCTGTGGTGATAGTTGTTCAATCATCGGGGTTACGGCTCGCAGAGGAGTACTATTTCCATTGGAGCGAACCGCGTGCAGACGCACATCCGAGTCCGATTTTTTGTCTACGATCTGGTTCCTTCTAGCCCGTTGCTGCTCTTCCACCATGCGGTGCGCTTCGGCAGCCTCAGCACGAAATTTCGCCAGTTCGCGACGATTGCGAAATATACGACCTATAAGAATACTGAGCAAGATGAGTATGAGTACCAGCACAACCAGCCCCACAATACTCAAAATCCATAAAGGAATGCCCATAAATGTTATCGGTGAAGCAGGTATAGTATTCACACTTCTTTCACTCTCAATATTACGATTCCGTAGAGCCAGTTGGTTTGCCTGATCCGCATAAACGGCGGCGGCCCGAAAATCGGGATTGAGACGGGCTGCCTGCTGAAAATCGACCTGGGCTTGATGATAATTTTGATTATAATATTCGCTGATCCCCCGATCCCAGGAGGATTGCAGTACGTTCAAATGGGCGGACGAAGGATAAATCAACTCTAGAGCCGACTGATCGGTGAAGAAGGCTCGGATTTCATCCAACGAGAAAAAAGTTTTATCCCCTTTTTCAAAATGAAGCAATCGACCATTACTATCGACCAGAGGCATGCCAACTTCAGCGGCCTGGGCCGATCTAGCGGTGCTGATATCAAGATAATGGGTTGAGTCAAGCACAGTGTTCAGGCCGGGGTCGGGAACCTTTGTGTTCTGAACACCCTGACCTAACAAAACGCGCTGCGATTGAGTAGTGTTCTGACTCGCAAGGCTTACAAATGGCTGCAATGTCTCTGAATGAAATGGCACAAGGGCCATGCCACCAGAAGTTTGGGTGTCAGAGAACTTAATCCCTTTGGGAAATTTGGGGGTGCGGCCATCGAAAATAAAGGGGGAATGAGAAACTGGACCATATGCGGCACTTGTGTAGACCTGCACCCCCACCAATTGGGCATCGGTCGCATCAGACTTACAAATAGGATGAGCGAGGTCAACCAACGCACCAGAGGTGAGCACCCAAGTATTAAAATCTTGAGCGTTTTTTTGCTGTGGAGTCCAATTACCAACAATCGTACCCAGGCCCGTACAAAACAGATCCTCTCCAATCGAAGAGGGCGAAGATTTGTACATAGAGACAACACGGACAACGGAGACATCGGCCTTATCTAAGGCTAGAAAGGTATTTTGTCCAGAAGGAGAGCCATTCCACGTTGAAACAGCCATCACCGGACTTGAGAGGATCACTACACTTAGCATCCCCGCAAACAACAAGGCCACCCAGTATATAAAACCCCTTTGCTGTATGAGTAGAAATCCAGGCGTACGCATCTGATCCGCAACGCGGCTCCCAATACGATAAGACGGGGGCAACGCGCTGCCCTCCTTTCTCGACTCAAGAACACCTGACATACCTTCCATCCTCTAGTGATCTTCGTGGCTTCGCGAACACTATTCCTCTTTTAACGCTTGAGATATGCCTGGAGACGAGCCTGCATAGCACGAGCCTGGGTATTATTCGGCTCGGCCTGTATAACATATGTACATTGTTTATGGGCTTCTTGCCACTTCTGCTCTCGCTCATACACCTGACTGAGCAGGAAACGGGTCTGATGATCAGCCGGATTAATGGTTAATACCTGGACAAATGCCCGCTCCGCCAGATGAAACTGACCGAGCCGCATGGCAAGCTGACCAACCGAATAATGGATACCTGGGTTCTTCGGCGCTAAATGCCCGGCTTCCTGATACTCTCGTAATGCCGGCTCAAATTGATGCGTCTCTTCATAGCATCGCGCCAGTAGTTGCCTCGCCTCTACATCACGAGGATTACGTCTGGCGGCCTCACTATACGCCTGAATTGCCTGGGCCGGTTGCCTGCGCAAAAACAAAAGCGCATCTCCATACAGCTTGTGGGCCTCCGCATCGTTAGAGTCCAACTGGATTGAGCGCACATACCCCTCAATCGCCTTGTCCACGATCGGCGGACGCCGCAGTGAGAAGAGCCTACCATAGAGTTTATGCGTTAAAGCATTATTTGGCTCCAGTTGGAAAGCCTGCTCCATAACCTTGAAGGCTTCCGTCAGGTTACCTGCACGTATAAGATTTTGCGCGGTCATCAGATAATAACCAGCGGGTCCCGTGGTGCCAGAAACTCCTGGTCCGGAGATTGGCTGTTGAGGGCCAGAAGGCGTAACCACTCCCAAACCGGGCGAAGAGACATTAACGATCCCTGGATTAGAAACGCTACTTATCGAACCATTATACGCGGGCAGGTTAATAATCGCCCGCTCCATCTCAGCGGCGCTACTCCAGCGCTGCTCCAACTGGGGAGCTAAAGCTTTCGCGAGAACCTGTTCAAAAGCCGGCGAAAGGTCAGGCCGCAGCGTGCGGATCGGCGGAAAGCTAAAGATGTTGGGCTTATTATTGGCCGCGTCATGATGTGTGAGCATCCGATGCATCGTTGCCCCCAGAGCATAAATGTCGCTTCTGGGTTCAGGCATACCATGCAACTGCTCCGGTGGCGCGTAGCCAATGGTCATAATAATCGTTGACTGCCGCTGCGATTGAAAGGTACGTGCGATACCAAAGTCGATAAGTTTGATTTCGTCTTTTTTCGTCAACATGATATTGGAGGGTTTGAGATCACGGAAAATGATGGGCGGCGACTGCTGATGCAGGTAATCCAGCACGCTACACAACTGACGGGCCCAGCTTCGCACCCGTTGTTCCGAAACACCCCTTGCTCCATTCAAGCCCGCGATTGTACCTTCCTTCTCAAGCACATCAGCCAGGGTGCGTCCCTCAATAAAATCCATTACCAGATAGTGGCGACCTTCCTCTATAAAAAAGTCGCGCACCCGTGGAATACAGGGATGATTAAGCTCCAGTAACAGGGTAGCCTCACGCCTGAACCATTCAACAGCCTGATCTCTTTCAGCCTCCCCCTGGAAGGTATCTAACATCTCTTTAACCGCGCAGGGACGCTCGAACCGCGTATCCTGCGCCAGATAGACAGCTCCCATGCCACCAGCCGCGACCAACCGTTCGATAGTGTAGCGTTCCCCCGAGAGCGCAACACCAGAGGTCAAACGGCGCGGCCCAAGTGATCCTCCTGCCGCTGGCGGAGGAAAGGAAGGTCCAGGCTGTGGGGCTGGTGGAGAAGGAAAGTCAGACATGTTCCCACCGGCTCCACTCTGGGGCGTGGCGGGATTTCCTAGGGAAGCGTTATTAGGATCTGACGCGTAACCATTCGCATTATTGGCCATTCTCAACACCACTCTTTATCAATCTAGATCTCCTCATCTCTCTTCCCTGACCCCTCCCTTTTCCACGCTTCCACCCACTCCACAGAGGAGCACTAGATCCGGCTATCGTTATCATTGGGCGCATTATAACATATTTGCTTTGCACTGACAGTAACCTACTACACAAAGTCCTTTTTTTGCCACATTCTTTTTTTTATGTCCCCAACCCTTTGTCACGTGCAGACAGCTTCTGCTTTTTCTTGCACCTTTCGTCTCCGGGGGACGCTTGAAACTACTCCGCATCTATCCTCTCCCTATCACTGATCCGCCTGGTGCGATATGATACAGAGTGAGAAATATATCTTACCATTTCTTTCTGTATTGATTGTCGATGGGAAAAGAGAATTTGTATGCCCTTTCGGAATCACTATCGCTGGCTCTGGCTCTACTTCACGCTCCTCGGTACCCCTTTTTTATTCCTGGCCTGGACCCTTCCGGCACAGGCAGCTTCTCAGGCAAACTTTCCCATCCTGGGAGTTCTCCATTCAGGCCACCAACCTGAGGCACTTTCGGTCGACAAGCAAACGCACTGGGTCTATATCGCCCATGAAGGACCCGGCCTGGTCGCGGCCCTTAATCCTACAACCGGAAAGATCGCCTGGACTAATTCTTTAGATGATGTAGCGAGCGATCTGCTGGTGGATGACCAGCAGAACCTGCTCTACGTGCAAAGCTTTTCTACTCACACACGTCAGAGCAGGTTGAACCTATTAGATGGAAAAACCGGTCGCCTGATCACTTCATTTAAGAGCGGGGCCGGAGAGAATGCGCTGGCTCTGGATCAGGTTCATCATAAACTGTACCTGACCGATGGCCGGGCTGGACAGGTGGATGTGTTCAAGCTTAGCTCTTCCCAAGCTCCTGAGCTTCAACTGCTCCAAACTATCGCGGCTGGCCCTCACCCTCAGGCTGTGGCGGTCGATAGCCGCCGCAATCGCTTGTATGTCGCGGATACCGAGGCCAGCAAGGTAACGCTCTTCAGTTTAGATAATGCACAGCCGTTGGCAAACATCGCAGTCGCTCGCGAACCTCTACCACCGATAAAACTGGACGAGGCCAGCGGGCGACTCTATGTGCCTGGAAACAGTGGCCAGGAACTGGATGTGATTGAGAACGATAAAATCGTTGGCCAGGTCTCTGTTTCCCCTAATCCCGAGGGGCTGGACTTCAGTCCTGTAACCGATCGGATCTACATAGCAACCGAGGGGTCGACGGGACATCCTGGAACATCGATCACGGTGATTGACCAGAGATCACTAACGGTTCTAGGAACAATCAAGGTGGGCCGCTCCCCCGATGGACTGGCGATCGATCCAACACTTCGCCGCATCTATGTGGCGGCTGAGGATAGCGATGCGGTGGTGGAGATGAGCGACTCAGAGGATAATCTCCCACTAAGCTCGGCACTGCCGCAGCGATCCGTCCCGATCTCTCTGGTGCTGGAACTGCTACGGCAGGTAAATATCCTGACAATCGTGGTTATGATTCTGACGCTGGTGATCGCGACACTTGGCGCTCTGTTACCGCGCGGGCGTGGGCGGGAAACCCCTCAAACTCGGCCAGAAGGCGAGTCGTCTCACTAAGGCTGTTGTAGCCCTCTTCGGTAAGATAGGCAATGCTGCTACGCTTCAAAAAGTCGTAGACAGTGGTGCAGGAAAAGGTGTGCGCGAAGCCACCCGTGGGTAAAACGGCGTTTGTACCCAGGCTATAGTTGCCAGTAGGGATCGGCGTGTACGCTCCCAGTAAGATTTCGCCAGCGTTCTTCAAGTCTCCAAGAGTGGCGAAAGGATCACGAACCTGGACCAGCAGATGCTCAGGCGCATACTCATTCACAAAATCGATGGCCTCGCGCATCGATGGGGCTAGTACAATACCTCCGGTCCCCTGCTCACCCTCGAAGTTCGCCTGACAGAAACTTCGGCGGGGCTCCGGAAGATCGACGATCTTTTCGGGCAACCGTTTTTGAACAGCGTTTGCCAGATCACGGCTGGCAGTGACCAGCAGGCTGGATGAGTCGGGGCCATGCTCAGACTCGACTAAAAGGTCTCGGGCGACCAACTCGGGATCTGCGCTTTCGTCTGCCAGAAGAATCGCCTCACTGGGCCCAGCCGGTAAACCAACATCGACCGTACCATACAGCAAACGCTTGGCCGCCGCGACATATCCACTTCCGGGTCCGGTCAGCTTATGCACGCGCGCGATGGAATCAGTCCCATAGGCCAGGGCCGCAATCGCCTGAGCACCACCAACCCGGTAAATCTCATGCACACCGCAAAGGTCCGCCGCGACCAGCGAGGCGGGATCAACGGTGCCATCGAGTCCAGGCGGTGTGGTCACTACAATTCGGGGAACGCCAGCGATGCTGGCCGGTGTTGCCAGCATGTACATCACAGAGGGGAACGCACCTTTACCGCGTGGCACGTACAACCCTACACTGGTAATTGGCGTAATCTTCTCGCCGGCGCGAATGCCGGGCGCGATCTCGGTATACCACTCCTCGTGAGGCATCTGCCGCTGATGAAAGGTCCGAATATTGCGGATCGCGTGCTCGATCGCCTCACGAATCCGGGCATCGAGCAATGTATAAGCCTGATCAATCTCGGCCCGACTGACGCGTAGCCTCTCCGGTGAGATCTCAACTTTATCAAAGGCTCGGGTAAACTCCACCAGGGCCTGATCCCCACGCTCTTTTACCCCTTGAACAATCGGGCGAACTCGCTCAGTGAGATCGTCGATCCGCCCTTCCGCGCGCCGTAGTAAACGATACCGCTGGGCCGCCTCCAGGGCTGCCAGTTCATAATAGTGGATCATTCTTCCCCTTCTCAATTTTTCGTTAAAAAATTAAGGATCTCTACACGAGATGCTTGTTTTGCTTAATGGTACTGCCGATCCTCAGCCTGGGCGGCATTTACATCCGCCACCATCCAGCGAGCGCCAAAAATACTGATCAGGCCTGCCACAATTAAAGCCGGCGGACAGGTAAAGAGCAGGGCCAGAGAAAGATCATGGCCGGCTGTGTTCTGTAAAAAATGTTGACCGGTAGCGTCAAAACTCCGAGCCAGAATACCAACGATCGCGGGAGAGAACGCATCTCCTAGCAGGTGCGCGAACAGCAACGATATAGCGACAGCGGAAGATCGAAGCGAGGCTGGAACAACATCCTGAGTTGCTGCGGTACTGGGACCACTATACATATTAATTAGGATAGCGGTAATCACAAAGAAAATCAGGAAAATACTCAGCGATTGAGACAAGATCGCGACCGCGAAAGCCGGGGCGCTCAGGAGAAATCCAATACCACAAATCAATACACGTGCGCCCGGATGCCAGCGGTTCAGTAGATCTGCCATATAGCCCCCCAGCAGCATCCCAACCACACCAGCCACAGCGATCACAACACCCGAAAGAATACCAGCCTGGCCCGATGACAGGCCAAAGGTATCCGTCTGTTGTAAATAGGTTGGCAGGAAAGAGGCCGCAGCTACCAGCACAAAAAAGGAGAAAGCCTGCATCAACGTCAGCACAATCAATGTTCTGATACGGAACAGCCGTTTGACGCGATCCCAGACCCCAAGGGAGAGCGCGGGAGCCGGAGGAATCTCCTGTTCGCCACCAATGCGCATGGACGCCTCCTCAAGGAGCGTTCGCGCCTCCTCATCCGCCTGATTGCGACGCGGCTCTCGCAGACGCCACACCAACAAAGCCAGCAGCAGACCGGGAATGCCAGTCAGCACAAAGGCCCAGCGCCAGTTTCCATACCCTAATCCGGCGATCTGCCCACCCAGGATAAAGCCGATCATCAGGCCGATGAGCGAGCCAGCGCTCCACATACTCATAACCCTGGCTCGACTGCTCTGCTTAAAATAATCGCTCATGAGAGCAGTGCCGGCTGGATAGTATCCAGCTTCCCCAATACCGAGAGCCATACGCGAGAGAAATAATGTCGTGAAATTTCCAGCCAGAGCGGTCAGGGCGGTGGCAAGACTCCAGGCCCCAACTGTGCACGCGATAATGTTTTTACGCTTCACGCGGTCGGCTAAAAAGCCCAGTGGCAACGTTGCAATGGTATACACACCTAAAAAAGCTGAAGAGATAAAACCTACCTGATCAATCCCAAATCCCATCTCTTTCCCAATAATGTTCGCGGCACCAGTAAACACATATCGGTCGATAAAATTCAACATATTAATGAAAAACATAATCAGGAAAACATATCGGGCGTAGCTCTGAGTGCGGGCGGCAGGCGAAGGTATATTGGCGTCCGTTGTTGGTGCAACTTCGCGCATTACTCACTCCTCTGTATCAAGTTGATGCGAACAAAGGTTAACGATAATACTAGAGTTATTCTCCGTACAATACCATTACTCGTTAGACAAAACAAGCAAGGGGTTTATGCTTGATTTCTTAACGAAGCATCTCCAGGAAGCTCCAGGATTTCAAGTCGCGCTCCAGGTTGAAGCGGAGCAGGTCATGCAGAAGAATCTCCAATTCGGCTTGAAGCTGAGGCCCGACTTGAATTTTTGGCATGTGCTCCCAATCGTTGGCCTGAAGAGCGCGTAACACTTTCAAAGCTCCCAATGAGAAGGAGCGCGACCAAAGCCTTGAACAATCAGGGCAGAGAGCTCCTCCAAGCGCGGCCTGGAAACCGTTCTGTTGAGGCTGCAATTCATTTAAACAATGCGCGCAAGTCAGGAGCGTTGGCTCATACCCCATATAGGAGAGTAGATGCAGCTCAAAATAGCGTATTAGCAGCATGGAGTTCATCCGCTCAAATTTCGTTTCCGTTACACCCTCCCCCCGTAACCGATCAATCTCAACGGCATCCCTATCCAGGGCTCGAAGCGTCTCAAGCACCAGAGTGTAG
>CAXTTV010000097.1:0-17789 GCA_964247295.1 uncultured Ktedonobacteraceae bacterium
TGCCATTCCCGCTTCCCGGTGTAATACTCACAGCATTGGAACATCCCGCCAGAAACAACACCAGCAAAGGGAATAAAGCAAAAGAGAAGCGTTTCGTATTCATCTGCGACTTCCTCATCTTTACAAAAATGGATAGTATATCGATCAATATAAAAATAACTTTTCTACCTTTTATACTGTTGCTGAGCCAGAATCAGATACAATTGATCGGTTTTGTAGGATACCCTCACAAACCAGATCGAAGAGAAAGTTCTTATATGCTCCTTAGCGCCCGTACTCAGTGAATCGACACGATCAGTGATCCCATGGCCGTCTACCTCTGAGGCGGCACGTCTTCGCAGCGCTCGACAGGCCGTCCTACGCCGCGTCCACGGGCCATCCATCCTCGATCTTTCACCAAATTTCCCAACAAAGTCACTTGCTTACGGAGGAACGGGAACCTCGCATCTCGCCCCGAAGGAGGAAAAAGGAAACCTTGCCATCGTCCGTAGATCGGGTCACGTGTGGACCCGTGGGAACGGGAAGCGCTCCCGTTGCTCTTGCCACACACGTGGGTGGAACTCCACTTCCCCATCTCGGTCGTCTTCGTGGCATCCATGTTCCATGGAGACGTTCATCACCGGCATTTTCCAGCAGAGATGCTTGTGGCTCCGTTGAGAAATGGGGAGGCTCGCATCTGGCACAAGGAATGGATGTTCTATTGAGAAACATCATGTTATAATGCGCCTGAGATATATTGGGGTTCCTGGTTCTGTTTCCTGGGAAGGTTTGTGTTGCATGCTGATTACGCAAATTGATCTAGAGAATATTAAGAGTTATCGCAAGGTCTCTATTGAGTTTCGCCAGGGGACGACGGCGATCAGTGGAGCGAATGGCGCGGGCAAAACAACGATTGTCGAGGCTATCGGCTTCGCGCTTTTTGATTCCCTTCCCTATAGCCAGGCGGACTTTGTGCGTGAGGGCGAAAAGTCCGGCACAATCACGATTCATGTGATCGGCAAGGATGGCCGCCCCTATATCGTCGAGCGGCGCTGTGGCTCCGGGGCGTTCTGGCGCGTCTTTGATGCCGAGGCCAGTTATCGCGTGGAGCAACGGGCCGATGTGCAAACTAAGCTCTATGAGCTGATGGGGATTGAACGCGACCGGTCCTTGAAGCGGCTCTTTGAGGATGCGATCGGTGTACCACAGGGCCGCTTTACTACGAATTTCATGCTGAATACCTCTGAGCGTAAGAAAACCTTCGATGTCCTTTTCCAGATCGAGGATTATACCACCGCTTCCAATTATCTGCTTGAGGCTCAAAAAACCTATACCCAGCAGAAAATCGAGCAGGATAAAAAGATTGTGAGCCTGGATCATGAGACACGCGACCTGGAGACAGATCGGTCTCGTCTCGCTGAAATCCGCCATCAAGAGCAGGAGTATGTCAACCGCCAGACCGATTTAGTGACCCTGCTGAACCAACAAAACCAGCGTAAGGCTGATCTCAATAACCAACGTGAACAACTGCTTACATTGGAAAATAATTATAAGCTTAGCCTGCGCGATGAGCGCGCTGCTCAACAGCAATTAGAGGATCGCCTGACGGCCCTGAATACCGCGCGGGAAGCTCAGGAACTGGTTGAGGCAAACTGCGCCGGCTATCTGCAATATCAGCGCTCGCAAGATACTTTAAAAGAGCTCCATCAGAAAGAGCGCGAACGCGAGACCCTCCGTCAGCAAGAAACCGAGATCCGGGGAGAGCTGAGGACCGCGAGTGCCCGCCTGAATTTTATTGAGGAGCAGTTGCGCGCCGTCGCCACCTCACAGAAAAAGATTATTGAGCTGATCCCTCTGGTTGACCAGCAGGTTCAGCTAGAGAGCCAGAAAGAGCGGGCGATTACGCGTGTTACTCTGTTTAATCAGTTACAGCAGGAATTTAGAAAGGTATCTTCCGCTCAAAAGCAATCCAGTCAACAACAAGAGGTGTTGGAGCGACGGATTACCGAGATCGAGCCGTTGCAACCGCTGGCAGCCCTACTTACAGAACGTAGCACCCACGTAACTCAGATGGAGTCCCGCCTCGCGACTCGTGAGGCTCAACAACGGACACTACAAGATCGTCAACAGCAGTTGCGGCAAAAGCAAGACGATCGCGCCAACATTTCCAAAAGGTTGGAGAATGTTCAGATCCGGATTGCTCGATTAGAGGAGCATCGCAATAAGGCCGAGCGCTTCCCCCTATTGCAGCAGGAGTATCAACAGATCTCCGAACAGCGCTTCCGCTTGGAAGGCAATATTGAGGGCTATGAGCGCGCCCGCCGCGAGCTGGCCGATAGCCTCTGCCCCTTTCTGCGCGAACCCTGCCTGAATGTTGAGCGCCGGGGTCAGCAGAATCTGGATGTTTATTTCAATACCCTGCTCGCGGAAGAGCGTCAACAGCTAGACAAAATTACAAACAAGCACCAGGATCTCGCTGAGAAAGTTGAACGATATCGGAAGTTCGTCCAGGAATTGGAGAACATCAGATCCTACCAGGAGCAAGAGGAGAATTTTCGCGAGAGCCTGAACCAGCTCGATGCGGATCTTCTCCAGGTGGGAAAAGAGGTCGAGAAGGTATCGAGCGATCTTGAGGAGCTGAGGACGGTAGAATTGAAGCTTCAACAAAGCAAGGCTGACTATGAGAAAAGCCGACAGGCCGATCAGCGAGTTCGTGAACTCGATAAGTTGCGTACACAACTCAATACCGCTCAAGAACAATATAAAGAACGTGAAGTTGAGATAGAAGGCTTAAGAAAGCAAGCTCAGGACCTTAAGGGCTGCCATGAAGAACAGGCACAATTAGAACAGCAGTTACAAGCACTCAATGATCCCCGAGCTCAACGTCAGATTGAACAAGATACGATTAATCGCGAACCTGATCTACGGGAGCAGCAGAATCAGGAGAAGAGGCTTCAGCAAAAGCAAAGTCAGGAATTGAAAGCGCTTCAGATAGGCTTACAAGCCTTCTCACAACTGGATACCCGGCTCCTTGAGCAAGAAAGCCTTACGCAAAAATCATATCCCGCGTACCAGATATATATGCAAAACCAGAATGTCGCATCAGAGATTAATGAGCGCCTCTCTGCCTATGAGCAGGCACAAAAACAGGCCGACGAGCAGCAAGTGCTTCGGCAGCAAGCCGAACAAGCCCACCAGCGTGCCAATGCCGCCTTCAGCCAGGAGGAGCTCAACACCCTCACAGCTCATATTGATGGCTTAATAAAGCAGCAACAGGAGCTGAACGGAAATATTCACGCCATTCAGGGTGACATTCAGAGGTTGGAAGCCAAGATCGCTCGGGCCGAACGGTTTTTGAGCGATCTTGAGACCGCGAGACAGGAGATGAACCGGCTGGATGATCTGGAAAAAACCATGAAAAACTTTCGTGATTTGATCAAGGAGGCCGCCCCACATATCCTGAAAGAGATCCTCAACGATGTTTCAGCCTCGGCCAACCGGATCTTTGGCGAGATTATGGGGGATCGCAGTGCTCACCTCACGTGGGGCGAGGATTATGAGGTTTCTTTGAATCGGCAGGGAGTGAATCGCAAATTTTACCAGCTTAGCGGCGGTGAACAGATGAGCGCGGCCCTGTCAATTCGTCTGGCGCTTCTCAAAACGCTCTCCTCTTTGAATATTGCCTTTTTCGATGAGCCCACTCAGAATATGGATGAGGCTCGACGCACCAATCTGGCCGAGCAGATTAAACGCGTGCGCGGCTTTGAGCAGTTGATTGTGATCAGCCATGACGATACCTTTGAGCAGGGACTGGATAGCTTAGTTCGTCTAAAAAAGGAGAACGGGGAGACCCGATTGGTTAGCGAGGAAGAAGTCTTGTCAGAGAATCAGGTGCAAATCTATGCTTCATAAAGGAAAACTGATGCAGGCTCTGAAGCTAAAGCAGGGCCAGTTCGCGGTCTACGATGACTCCTTTAGCGAACAATTGGAGGCCTATCGGCAGGCACTGGAAACCCTGTACAGGCATTTTCCGACCAGCGCCTCACTAGAAAATCTGCTGCCGCCACCCGGCCACACGGCCTCAGCGGGAGCCCGGCCCGGCATTGACTTTGATCGCTGGCTGGTTGGTGCCGAACTCTCGGAGTATAAGGCCCCCCACTTCCCCTTTGGGCAGACCTTCTCCAACCATGCGCAGGCGCGCGAATGGGCCGAGTGCATCGAGGGCGTCACCACCATCGCCGTGGATGGTAGCCAGTTGCAACCCTCCCGCGATATCTCGATCCCGGTTGCTCTGATCCAGGTCGGCTTTTTCGCCAACCCCCATTTCCGGGGGCGGCCCTACGTCAAAGACGTAAAAATGGAAGTGCTCACACCAGACGAGATCATGGAGGTATCGCGCGAAGAGGACGCCGACTTTAATAGCTATCCCTATTCCGAAACCCAGGTTACACTGCGCCGCTTCGAGCTAGAGGTAGAGACGATCCGCGAGCTGATGGAGCGGTACGCCAGATCGCGCCGCCCGGATGATCCCGTCTACAGCCCTCTCGTCTTTTTCGATGGCTCCCTGGTCGTCTCCTTCGCTCTAACCATGCCCAGCCCCTACCGGGAGCGCTATATACAAGGGGCGGTCTCCCTGCTTCAAGCCTCCGAAACCTACCGGGTTCCATTGATCGGCTACATCGACACCAGCTATGCGCGTGATATAATTATCATGTTGCGTCAACTGGACTCAAACCAGGAACAGCACGAGCCAATCTTAAAAGACACCAAAAACGTGCATGATGCCCTGCTCTGGCGCGGTCGCTTACAATGGGGAGATCGCACACCCGCGATGCTCTGCGCGCGCGGAGATGTGCTTGAAGAGTATGGAGAGTATCGGGAACAGGTCGCCTTCTGTTACCTTCAAACCTCTATCTCTCGCCCCCCCGCTCGCCTGGAATTCCCTCGTTGGATGCTCGACACGGGCGTTCTAGAACCCATTATGGACGTTGTACGAGCGGAAGTCATCGCGGGCAGTAGCGGCTATCCTTACGCGATCGAGACCGCTGATGCGGTCGCGGTAATCTCGGCTCCCGATCGACGCGACTTCTATGCGCAGTTTCAGGATTTTCTTGAGCGTCAGGGAATCACTCTGACTTTTTCAAGAAAGTCTGTCAGCAAAGGTATCAGGCGATAAATAGCCTAATTATGAGAGAGTCTTACTTATGTCTCGTTCAATGCGATACAGCTTTACCTGCCCCTGTGGCACTGTTTTTGAAAGCCAGATCTATGAATCTGTAAACATTGCTCAGCAGCCTGAGTTACAGTACACCGTCCTGGCTGGCCTGCTCAATGTCTCCTCCTGCCCGAATTGTGGTAGGCGGGCCGCTATTGGCCGACCTTTTATCTACTCCGATCCGATCCATAACCTGCTGGCCTATGTCCACCCACGGGGAGATGCGCCGGATGAGGCTCGCCAATTAATTCTGGAGAAGCTACAAGAGGTCTACACTAATATTGTAGAGTATGATCCTGAGCAGATGCCCACCGATACGACCGGCACCGCAGCCTCCACCCGACAGATCGCCAATACGCCTCCACTTCAGGTGGTGTTTGGCATCGACCAGCTCGGCGAGCTGATTAATGCCTATCTGCCTCAAGATGAGCGACTCAGCCGCTTAGCCCTCAGCACGCATAGCCATGAGGAGCCGGAACGAGCTCAGATGCTGGTAATCGCGCGGAAGCTGGCCTCCGAGATGCGCTGTCAGGTTGAGGTTGAGGATCTGCCCGACGAATATACGGTCTGGGTCTATGGCTCTCGCCGGCAGGTCGCGGCCCTGATGCGAGAACTGGCCCCCCGAGGGTAGCGTCGATGATTACTGTTGGCGTATTGACTATCAGCGATAGCGCTTCCACTGGTCAACGGGAGGATATTGGTGGGGAGACGGTTCGCTCTCTACTTCTGGAACGCCTGCCGGGAACTGTGCTACAAGCCGGAGCGATCATTCCCGACGAGCGGAGGGAGATCGAGGCCCGGCTCCGAGCTTGGACGGATGAGCTGCACCTGAATCTGATTATCACCACTGGGGGGACCGGTCTAGCCCCACGCGACGTGACACCCGAGGCTACAAGAGCGGTGTTGGAACGCGAGGCCCCCGGCATTGCCGAGGCGATGCGTGCCGCCAGCCTCCAGAAAACACCCTTCGGGATGCTCTCACGTGGGATCACCGGAACTCGTGGTCGAACGCTGATCGTTAATCTACCTGGTAACCCCAGGGCTGTGAAAGAGTGCTTGGAGGCGATAGTCGATGTTCTGCCCCACGCGATCAATCTGTTGATCGGTGCTCCGCCGGAACACTAATCATAAGAGAGGGTCATTTGATGAGCGCGAAACCCAAAACTCCACCGTCTTCCTGGAAACATTTCTCCCAGCTTAAGGGACATACCGATAAAATTTTTACCCTGGCTTGGTCTCTAGATAGCCGACTACTGGTCTCTGGAGGACGGGATCACACATCGCGCATCTGGGACCTGGCGAGCGCCACCTGCCTGACAACCTATACTTCTCAACCAGACTATATTCTTTCAACTGCTTGGTCACCGGCGGGAGATCTGGTCGCCTCTGGCTCCTCCGATGGGAGCATTCATATCTGGCAACCTGAGACGGGGCGGACAATCGAGACGTATAGAGCGCATGCTCGCTTTGTACGAACTCTAGGCTGGTCGCCCAACGGTCGGTATCTGGCCTCGGGTGGCGACTTTGGTGATAATACTGTTATGGTCTGGGAGGCCCTGACCGGGCGGATCGTCTGCACCTATAGCGCGCAGTATCGCATCTTTAGCCTGGGCTGGTCGCCAGATAGCCAGAGTCTGGTCTCCGTAAGCTTTGATGGCAGCGCCCACATCTGGCTGCCTGAAACCGGCGAACTAGAATCCTGCTATCTGGGACACAAAGGGCCGATCTATACCGTAGGCTGGTCGGCCAAAGCTGGTTTAATTGCCAGTGGGGGAGAAGATAGCGAAGTGCACTTATGGCGACCTGGAAAGTCCCAACCTGTGCTCATCTATCAAGGCCATAAAGGGCCAGTAAAAACGCTATCCTGGTCGCCAGACAGTCAGATGATCGCTTCCGGTGGAGAGGATCAGCAATTGAGGATCTGGCTAGCCGCTGACGGGAAAGATCTGGCCTGCTTGAAAAAGCATTCGGCCTGGATACGTAGCCTGGCATGGTCGCCAGACGGACAGCATCTGGCCTCAACCAGCGATGAACATATCCATATCCATACAATGGCGACCCCATAGGGCCGCCCATGCGATAAAGCTATCGAAATGTTGCCTGGTGTGCCCTATTACTCCTCATTATCTAGCACATCCTGAGGCTGGTCATCATCCTTACCCGGTTGATCCTGTTGCTGATCCCTTTCCGCCAGTTGGTGCCAGGGAATACGCGTGCGGGAGTGGAGGTCACGAAGATGGAAATCATCATTGTAGTGAACAATCTCCCACTGGCCCGCAGTCGGCCCATGCTCGCGCTGCTTCCAATGCGTCACAGAGGTATTATTTGTATGAAAATGAATGCTGGGCAGGCTTAATGTATTCATTCCAAAGAAGTACAGGAAAGAACCATCGATCACACCACCATGGCAGACCATCACAATCGTCTTGCCCGCATATTTGCGAGTGATCCGCTCTAAAGAGCATCCGACGCGGTTCATAAAATCTGACCAGCTTTCCGCGCCAGGAGCCATCTGACGAAACGCACTACCATCCTCCCAGACGTTCCCATACCTCTCCCGATACTCCTTAATAGACATCCCATCGGACTCACCGGGCCGCAGCTCATGAATCTCATCATCCATCTCCAGGGGCAGGCCCAGGGCCGGAGAAATAATCTCCGCCGTCTGCCGGGCGCGGGGAAGTGTGCTCGCGATCAGAATATCGGCCTTAATCTCTTTTGTCCCCTGTAAACGGTCTCTTAGTCGCTCCGCCTGCTGAACACCCAGTTTTGAGAGCCCTGTGTCGCCCTGCATCCCTCCAATAATGCCTTCAACCGCGCATTGCGCTTCACCATGGCGAACCATATACAAATGAGTCATACTGGAACCTTTCCTTATGATTGAAACTTGTAATCTGACTATTTATGGCACCATAAATGCCTGGACTGGATAGATGGAATCAGAACAGAAAAACCCTTGCATATATTGTAGCACTAGCAGGCTGGGATCTGCCCCCACTCTTATTGTTTTGCAGAAACCTTCAGCCTATACTAATGTAGATGTAACAAATCGTTGTTTAAGGTAAGAGGGCAGCATGCAACTGTTGGGAAAAGAAGAAGCTGTTTTTGTGCAGGAAGAGACTCTGATGGGGTAGGTCGGGTCACGCGTGGACCTGTGCCCAGGGGTCCCACCACCCTTCGTCGGAACCCAAACCATCCAGGGATTCACAGGTCCGCCCATGTGTGTGGCGGTGGGGACAGGAGCAATGCCCTTTCCCACGGGTCCGCACGCGACCCGATCTACCGGCGATGGCAAGGGTGGCGGGAATTTCCCAATAGAGTCGCTTGTGAGATCCACAGAAATATACAGGTGCAGAATATTGGCGAATGCTGGAAACGTTTCCAGATCGTAAACCAGATTTTCCATCAGGGTCCCTTTTAAAGAGACCCTTTTTCGTGTTAAATGGGCCTGTGATGGCCTCGGAAGCGGGAGGAGATAGCCAATATAGGCTAAAAGAATTGCTGTATGTCACCTATCCCTGGGGAAAGTTTTACCGGAATTTAACATTGCTTAACATATCCATAAAGCATAGTTAATTCGCGAATGCTACCGTATAAGTACGGCATCACCAGAAAGGCTATATCATTCTGGATATGCTCGGAATTAATAATTTATATTTAACTCGCCCGATGGCGAGTAGGAGGACTTAATGTCGAAGCGCTGGTCTGTTGCTTTTTTATTGTTGGCAACAATGGCGATGAGTATGCTTCTCGCAGCCTGTGGTGGCGACGCCACTACATCCACAGGTAGCAATTCTAGTTCAAATTCCACTCCTGGTTCTAGCTCTTCTTCCGGTGGTACAGATTGTCAGCAGGGGAATGCCACTGCTTCCGGTTCTACCGCGCTAGCCCCTTTAGCGAAAGCGGTCGCGACCGCCTACCAGCAGAAGTGTCAGGGAGCCAATATCACTGTGAACCTAGGTGGTAGTAAGACCGGTCTGAACCAGGTCGAGTCGGGTGCCGTCCAGATTGGTAACTCCGATATTCCCGCCGCAGATACTCAGAAGGATCTGGTTGATCATCAGGTCGCTATCGTTATCTTTACTCTTGTTATCAACGACAAAATCACGGGCGTTACCAGCCTCACCACGGATCAGGTAAAGAAGATCTACGAGGGTCAGGCCACCAACTGGAAAGATGTTGGCGGTAACGATCTGCCGATCGTGGTTGTGAGCCGCCCGGCCTCTTCGGGTACCCGCGCGACCTTCCAGAAGTACATTCTGGGTGGAACGGCTGAGAAAGTGACCGGCCCCTCGAACCTGACCTCTGACAGCACCGGCACGATCGCTCAGAACGTTCAGCAGACCGCTGGCGCGATCGGCTATATCACCACTGGCCAGGCGAAAAAGTCGAACCTGAAGACAATTAACATCGACGGGAACGCCCCTACCTTTGATCTGGTGAAAAACAACACCTACAAGTTCTGGAACATCGAGCATATGTATACGAAGGGCGAGGCGACTGGTGTTGCTAAGTCCTACATTGCCTATATGACCAGCACCGATACCAGTGTACAAGCTGCCTTCAAATCTCTGGACTTCTACAGCGTCAAAGAGATGGCTGCGGACGCGGTTAGCGCGCATGCCGCAAGCAAGTAGTCTTTTGATCCCGAGTGGTAACGCAGCCTCTTAGGGGGAGGCGTTACCCATCTGGATATTTTTATCTGTAAGGAGTTTCACCATGTCGGAAGTACAGTTAACGCCTTTATCTGAGTCTGTGACTCGGCGGGCTGAGATGTCCGATAGGATCGCCCGTTATGTGTTTCTGATCTGTGCTGTTCTCATCGTCGCTGTAATCATTGGTCTCTTTGGTTTCTTGCTACTCAATGCGTTTCGCGTATTTTCCGAGGGTGCGACAGTGCAGGGGTACTTTTTCGGGACGCACTGGGACCCGACGGGCGGTAGTAGCAATGACGGTAAACCCACGTTCGAGGCCGGTGGCCTGATTCTCGGTTCACTGATTGTGACAATCTGGTCTATCATTTTTGTGACGCCCCTGGCTTTTGGGATGGCTCTGTACTTTACGGAGGCTGCTCCCCGCTGGCTGGTGCGAATTCTTCAGCCGCTAATTGAGATTTTTACGGGAATGCCTTCAGTGGTTATCGGTTTTCTCGGACTGACTATTCTTGTTCCCTTCCTGCGCAATCTTGCAGCCCCTATCACTGGGAATCTGGCGACCGGAGGTTTCGGTTGGGCTGCGGCTATTCTCGTGCTGATCATTATGGTGCTGCCAACAGTGGTGAGTGTGTCGATTGACGCCCTACGCGCGGTTCCTGGAAGCGTGCGTGAGGCCAGTCTATCGATGGGCGCTACAAACTGGCAAACAATGTCAAAAGCGATTATTCCCGCTGCCGCCCCTGGTCTGGCAACGGCGATTGTGCTGGGTATGGCTCGGGCGATCGGTGAGACACTGGCGGTAAGTACGGTGCTTCAAGGAAGTAGCCTGCCAGATAAGATCTGGTCTCTTTCGGCTTACTTCCGCCCAAGTATTAATATCACGCAACAGATCGTGCTGGACTTTGGCGAGACGGCAGGTGCTTCTAGAGATGCTTTTTGGACGCTGGCTTTTGTCCTGCTAACTATCTCGTTTATCTTCATTTGTATCAGCCGTTATCTTGCGAGCAGGAGTGTCTATAAATGAGTAGTGTTCAATTGGAACCAGGGGCCGATGCTCCTCAGGAGACCAGTTCCGATAGTGAAAAATCTAGGCGTCTTGATCAGCTAGTACGGCGTCTACATTCGCAGAACCGGATCGCCCTCGCCATTCTGGGAACCGTCACAACGCTGGTGACGCTGCTGTTCATTTCGATTCTGGTCTACCTGGTCGTGCGTGGGTTCACGAATCTGTTCAGCCCTACCTTTTACGGGACCAGCGACGCCGGTGTCGGACCGGAGATTTTCAACACCTTCTACATTCTGATCCTTTCGGAGATTTTTCTGTTCCCTGTCTCTCTGGCGGCTGCACTCTACCTTGTAGATTATGCGAAACCAGGACCTCTGGTTACAGCGATCCACTTCGCGGCTGAGACACTGGCCGGTATCCCTTCCATTGTTCTTGGCGTCGTTGGATTTGCGTTGTTTGGCAGTGCCCTCCATATGGGTTTTAGCCGCATCTCGGGCGCCCTTACGCTGCTCTGCTTGAATCTGCCGCTAATGCTCCGCCTGTTCGAGGATGCCCTGACAAATGTGCCACGCGATCTGCGCGAGGGCGGTCTGGCTCTGGGCGCGACTAAATGGCAGATGCTCAGAACTGTCGTGTTGCCGTCAGCGATGCCTGGTCTGGTAACTGGCCTGATCTTGAGCGCCGGTAAAGTTATCGGCGAGGCCGCAGCCCTCATCTACACGATGGGAACCTTTAATCCTTCTAATGTGTTCTCACCTTCACCTTTGATTCCAAGCGATACTCTGACTATCCACCTGTGGTTTATTCAGACGGCAGGTGCCGGTAGCAGTAGCTTGACGGCTTCCCAGGCAAATGGTGTGGCCGCAGGGTCCGCGACGCTTCTCGTGATTATTCTGCTGGTCTTGAATCTCGCAGCTCGCTATATTGGTGGCTGGATTCAACGTCGTTTTACTTCCGCGTAGACATCAAGATTGTCAGGCGAGCCTCAGTTTCCGGTCCGAGCTCCTTGGACCAATCAGGAAGGAGTCTGCTTGCCCTCCCGACCTGACGATCACCTTCAGCGCGAGAATCTCTGGCGGAGACGCTCTCGCGAGAAAATAAGGATAGAGCTGTTATGGACATGATACTTGAAACTGCGAGCAGCGCGAATGCTGCTCTGCCCGATGGCGCAAATATCTTTTCTCGTAAGGTGGCCCGCAGTGGACATATCTCGTACGAGGGGCGTCCGTACTTTATCAGCAAAGCGCTCGCTGGTCGCTATATTCGCCTGGTAGTATTCGCGGATCGTTTGATTGTGGATGCTTCGATCCCGCTGCATAAAGAGTACTCGCTTATATAGCGTATACTGAGGAAAGTACGTTTTCCCCAAGGGAAGCGAGCTATGATCGCTTGCGGATCGTCTGACGCTCGATGTTTATGCTGTGATACATCAGAGAACACATACTGTTATCACTGAATTGCTTAAGGAGAGGTCTACATGGAGACCAGTCTAAATAGATCAGAAGAGACTCCCAGCCCTCAACGAAACGCTCAAGAGGCTGATCCGATCGTGTCTGTAAAAAAAGTCCAGGTTGACAAGAACGCCCCGGTCTATAATAGTGATGCCCAGACGAAGATTGATGTACGCAATCTGAACTTTTTCTATGGCCAGAAGCAGGCTTTGTACGATATTAATCTGCCGATCTATGATAAGCAGGTTACGGCTCTGATCGGCCCTTCTGGTTGCGGTAAGTCCACGTTCCTACGCACACTGAACCGGATGAATGATCTGATCGCTGGTACGCGCACAGAAGGTGACGCCCAGTACGATAATGAGAATATCTACGCGAAAAACACTGATGTGGTACGTCTGCGCCAGAAAATTGGTATGGTGTTTCAGCGTCCCAATCCTTTCCCTAAATCGATCTACGAAAATATTGCCTACGGTCTGCGCATTCAAGGACGAAGCAATCGCGAGATTAAAGAGTCGGTTGAGCGCAGTCTGAAGGGAGCGGCGATCTGGGATGAAGTCAAGGACCGCTTGAATACTTCGGCGCTGGGCCTCTCTGGTGGTCAGCAGCAACGTCTGTGTATCGCGCGCGCGCTGGCGGTTCGACCAGATATTCTGCTGATGGATGAGCCCTGTTCGGCGCTTGATCCTATCGCGACCTTGAAGATTGAGGAGTTGATCTCCGAGCTACGGAACGATTATACCATTGTTATTGTGACACACAATATGCAGCAAGCGGCCCGCGTCTCTCAATATACTGGTTTCTTCCTATCTGGTAAGCTTATCGAGCTGGCCCCAACGGTGCAGATCTTTGAGCATCCCCAGAAGAAGGAGACCGAGGATTATATTAGCGGTCGCTTCGGTTAAAATACGCATAGGAGGAGCAGGCTTTCTACTGCTCTGCCCCTCCTTTTTCTCGGTTCTTCCGGAGGTTTGTTGTGGGGCGAAAGATCCTTGTTGTGGATGATGAGACCGTTCTGGTTGAGACCATTGCCTATAATCTGGAACAGGCCGGATATCAGGTGATCACAGCCATAGATGGGTCCAGCGCCCTTGAAGCGGCGCGGCGCGAGCTACCAGATCTGGTGATTCTGGATGTGATGTTGCCAGAAATTGATGGCCTGGATGTCTGCCGCCAGTTACGTAAAGAGGGTGCGACAGCAAAAACGCCAATTATGATGTTAACCGCGAAAGGCGATGAGATCGACAAGGTGGTGGGCCTGGAGGTGGGCGCTGACGATTATGTCACCAAACCATTTGGTCGTCGAGAGTTGCTTGCGCGGGTCCGAGCTCTGTTGCGCCGGGCTGATTATCTACCTACCAATGAGGACCCCACAACAGCGGAACCGGTACAGCAAGAAGTGCCGCGTCAGACGCGAGAGCTGGTCGCCGGTCCTATTCGTATAGATCTGGCGGGCCGACGGGTAAATTGTCGAGGTCAGGAGATGGAACTTCAGCCAAAGCAGTTTGACCTCCTCACATATCTGGTCCGTAATCGAGGAACAGTGCTGACTCGTGACCAGTTGCTCCACAATGTCTGGGGATATGACTACGCCGGCGATACACGCACAGTAGATGTACATGTGCGCTGGTTACGCGAGAAGCTTGAGGAAGATCCCGCCAATCCTCGACTTATTCAAACGGTGCGCGGCGTCGGCTATTGCTTCCGCTGGTAAATGAGCTGTCTGCACCCAGTGCGGCGCGCCAGGGAATTGATTTCAGACGCATATGAACATACTTTTCTACGACAAGGTAAACCGTCACGCAGATACAGTGGCTTCCTCCAGCATTTTGATCCTCTCGTCCGTGCCCTACCACGATTCTTTTCCTCATACGGATGTGCAGTGCCATTTGATCTTGTGATACGATTACTGCAATGGTTATTTGCGAACAACTGTTGTATACAGGGAGTTTTTTTGCTTTCAGCCCCATCTTATGCCAGGCGACTCCCTATTGTTTTTTTCAAGGAGTATACTCTTGAACGCTCATCTTCGTCTTTCTCCCGACGCTCCCATCGATCTTCATATGCACACCACCTACAGCGATGGCCAATTGCCCGCGAACCAGGTAATCGATTATCTGGTACAGGAAGGGTTTGAGATGGTGGCTGTGACCGATCACGATCGAGTGGACAAGGTCGCGGAGATTCAGCAGTTGGGTGCCACGAGGCAGTTGCCGATTCTGCCCGGCGTCGAGATGTCAACCCAATGGCGAGGCTATATGGCCCACCTGTTGTGCTACGGCTTCGATCCTCGCCAGAATGCGCTTCAGGATTTGACAGAGAAAACGTTTCGCGATCAGTTGCGCAACACCCACGATGTCTATGATCACTTGATACATCAGGGGTACGAGTTTCCCCGACAAGATGAGGTGTTAACTGCTAACAATGGAAATCTGCATCGCCCCTCGGATAATATCTCGCTACTGGTGGAACATGGATACGCTGAAAATCGCACGGTCGGCCTCCAGATGATTACCGAGGCTGGCTTTCAGACCATGAAGGCCGATCTGGCCGAGACGATTGAGGCTGCCCATCAAAGCGGAGCCGTTTGTCTGATTGCTCATCCAGGCAGGCGAGAGAGCGGCTTCACCTTTTTCGATCCCGAGCTGTTAGATCAGGTTCGCAGTGAGATCCCGCTGGATGGGATTGAGGTATACCACCCCTACCATAGTCCTGAGACGATTGAGATGTACCAGGACTATGTTCAACGCAACCACCTGCTCCTGAGCACCGGTTCAGACTCCCATTTTAATGGGTCCCGGATGCCCATTAAGCATAAGGCTCAGATTAGCTCTGAGCTCTTGAACCGGTTGGGTGTGGAGCTTAGCTAAACCCCTTTCTTTAAAAGAAAGAAAATACGGATCTTACAAGATCCGTATTTTTGTTTAGATGCCTGAGGTTGAATAGATCAGGGTTTGATAAAGGTTTTAATGGGTTGATCCTGTTCCGCTAACATAAGTGTTTCATGCCAGATAGGGGCCGCGCCATCGATACCACTGACATTAACCATCGGCGAGTTATCGTTATTACCAGCCCAAACGCCAACAACGTAGTTGCTGGCATCGTAGCCAACAGTCCAGTTATCGACAAAATCGTTGGAGGTTCCGGTTTTCGCGGCAGCCTGACGAACCTGGCCAGGATTGTTCGCGTTACAATCGGCTTCACTGGTGCTGTACAGTAACAATGGGCTACATTTACCAAACTCAAAGGTACGCGAGTTGTTATCGCTCATTACATCGCTCATCGTTCGGGCGACGCGCTGAGTCAGGACACGCTGGCTCTTCGGCTTATTCTCGAAGATAACCTTGCCTTTCGAGTCCAGAATTTTAGAGACGGCATGGGCTGGCACATGGACACCATCATTGGCAAAGGCTCCATAAGCGGAGGTCTCATCCAATAGATGAACGCTCAATGTACCCAGCACCATTGTATAATTTGGTGTCCCCTGATACGCTGAGATACCCATATTTTGGGCGGTTTTCAAAGAATCATCCACACCGGTCTGCATAAGTAGCTTCACCGCTGGAATGTTTAACGAGTTCTGAAGCGCGTAACGATAGGTAACGGCTCCATGGAACTTGAGATCGTAGTTTTTGGGACTATAGGCCGGCAGCCCACAGCATTGAGGAATCGTCAAAGCTTCATCTACAACGGTATCTTCAGGGCTGACGCCCTTGCCAAAGGCTGTGGCATAAATGAAGGGTTTAAAAGAAGAGCCCGGCTGACGTAGACCCTGAGTAGCAACATCAAAAGATCCATCGGTTGCACTGTCAGGATGAATATTACCAACGATCGCACGAATATCGCCAGTTCGGTAATTAATCACAACAACGGCTGCATTCGACATATTATGGGCCTCAGCGAGATCCGCGATATGCCGCTGCGCAATCTTTAGAACCTGATCCTGGAAAGGCTGATCCAGCGAGGTCTGGATCTTTAAGCCTGAGCGGGGCAAATCTTCATATCTTACATGCAGGGTCTGTTCCAACTCTCGTAATACATAATTTGTGTAATTAGTAGCTTTATTGGTTTTTACAGAGCCTGGTTTGAGAAAGTCGGGTTTCGCGATCTCACGCAAGGCATCATGGTATTCATCATCGGTAATATACTCTTGTGCATGCATCTGCTTCAATACATCCTGGGTACGCTGAAGAGAGGCTTTAGGATGCAGGAGTGGATCGCGGCTGATAGGCGAACTGGGGATACCAGCAATTGTCGCGGCCTGCGCGATATCCATTTGCGAAGCGGCGCTTTTATCTTTTTTGTCATGAAGATTAAAGTAGGTAAAGGCCGCAGATTCCGCGCCATACGCCTGTTCACCATAATAAGTAGTGTTCAGGTACATCTCCATAAGGTCCTGCTTCGTATATTTACGCGTAACCTCGGGAGCCAGAATAATCTCCTGCAATTTACGCAAGGCAGTATCTCGATTTCCAACAACGGTATTTTTGATAAGCTGCTGCGTGATTGTACTTCCGCCGGAGACAATGTGGCCGCTGGCAAGATTAGAAACCGCAGCTCGAACCAAACCGGTGATATCATAACCAGGATTGGTCCAGAAATACTGATCTTCAATCGCAATCTCAGCATGCATCAGATGAGGGGAGATCTGATCTAATGGCTCGCTGGTCTGCATTCCATCAGTAAGCATCTGATAGATTTGAGTGTTGTTTTTATCGTAGATTCTGAGATGATCCTTTGGTAGGATGTCGCGCAGTGTTGTGATCTGAGGCGTATAACGTTGCTGCGTCGCTTGAACAAGGGCTGTCACTCCAACCACACTGCTGATGACCAATACCAGGATCGTCAAAATCGTAAATGACATTGGGAGCATCGCCCAACGTGTAGTGACACGATCGGATTTAAGAAACGTCAGGTTGCTTAAACGCAGATTTCTGCGCTTAATATGACGCTTAGTCCGCCAACCAGTCGGATGCAACTGCGTCTGAGGAGCATCATAATAGGTCCCATTATTTGCTTTCTGTGGAAGCTCTCCCAGACGCTGAGCCGCCGCCGCTCGACTATGCCTCGGCATTTTCGCGGGCTTCCTCCCAGGATCTGACCTGGGCGCAAGGCTGGTTGTTCCTCGGTGCTCAACCTCGTAACTGGCAAGACTGGTTGAGGACTCAGGCCGGACCCCGTTTGTGGGAGGCAGAGATTTTCGCTCGTGCAACATAGCAAGTCCCTTTTCGTCTTTAGTGCTCTCACTTACTCTTCAATTATAAGTTGAGAGATGTACATGCGCTTATTCTACGAATATATGGAGGGGACATAGAGAAAATGCACTGCGTGAACTTTATAAGCATAGATTAGCAGTACTCTAGTGAGAAAGAATCTCCGCGATTATAGAATGAAGCATCTTTGTATGCAGACCTTGAGAATTTTCACAACTGTGTACTATACCTTTGAATTTTACTTTACATCTATTTATATACAAGCAGTAA
>CAXTTV010000098.1:0-12500 GCA_964247295.1 uncultured Ktedonobacteraceae bacterium
GGGTAGGGGAATCGTCGTGGCCGACCACCGCATCCACCTGCATCGTAGGGGGATCACCATACTGCATCGTGGTGCGCAGATGGTCCAGACAATGTTATCTTTAGACTAGTTTTTTTAACTGGACATGAATGATGCGGAGATTTGTATGTCAAAAGAACAGACAAGCTTGATCGATGTTGCAGATGCACTCCGAGATCGTATAACAAAAGGAGATTTTGGAAAGTATGGGCGTCTTCCCCCGGTAGCTGATTTATCTCATCAATTTGGTGTATCACGTGACACTGTTAATCGTGCGCTTCAACTATTACAAGCCGAAGGATATTTAGAGTCTAGAGGTGAGAATAAAAGAGGATTAGTTATCAATCGATCAAGAATACGCCTGCAAGGAATTACAGCACGTTTCGATTTTGAACTTCAAAAACAGGGTTTAATACCTTTTGAAGCAAATATAGATGAGCCTACTATTATTCCTGCATCAGAGCAAGTTGCACAATATTTAAATATTACAATAGAGACACCTGTCGTAAGGCGCTTTCGGAAGCAAGGAGTAAAGCAAGAAGGCACTGTGCTTCCATATCGCTTAGCAGAGAACTTTTATCCGACAACATTGGTGGATGAGGTAATGATAGACAAAATGCGCAAGGATAATTGCTTCGATGTCATTGTAGCTATAAAAGAGAAATATAACAAAATGCCAGTACGTATCCATGAAGACGTAATTGGAAGGCTTCCCAGAAGTCAGGAAGGAGCGCGGCCTTCTCAATATCATGCCTCAAACCCCTGTATTGGAAGTTCTTAGAATCAACTATGCTGAGGATAATACTGTTATCATGGTTAATAAAATTGTTTTTGTCGCAAATTTTTTCATGCTCAGCTACGATTACCCAACTATTCATTGGAAGAAACCTGAGTAACATTGAGTACTGAAATATGCTCTAAATTCCTAAATTCTTAGAAATTATTCAAGCGAAAGCATGCTTAGATTCTAATCTCTTTTTAGAACATTAATTCAAAATAATCTATTTGGATACGACTCCTTTGTACATAGCTCGCCCTCTCAAGCAAGCTTACTCGTCTGATCATTATAGTACCACATATTGAGTAACTTCAAATTGCTGAGATACAACCCCGGTTTTGACTTTTCCGAAGCCGAGAGACTACAATAGGCTAGAAAAAGCATTCTCAGGCCACGTAGAAAGACCACTACTCTCTGTCACTAAAACAGAGAGTTTCTAGAAAATTCAGGAAAAATCGTCATGACTACACAAGACAAGACGACTGCCGAACAACGTCTGCGAGATGGGATCACGGCCTATAATGAAGATAAGCTGGAGACAGCAGCCGAAGCCTTCAATGATGCCGAAATCCGTTTCCGACTCCTCGGCGACTTTAAAAGAGCTGGCGATAGTCGTTCCATGCTGGCCGAGGTTCAACGCCAGGGTAACAAGCTCAATGAGGCGATCGGGAGCTATAAACGCGCTCTACAACATTATCAACAGGCCGATCTACCCCTGAAACAGGCCGCGATGGATCTCTCGCTGGGCCATATTGAGCGCCAACTCGCCCACCTGGATCGGGCGCAGGAGGCGTATACTCAGGCAGATGAGATCTATCAGGTCCAGCAGAATGAGCAAGGATTAGGCAATGTGCAGCTCGCGCTGGGCCATATCAATCTGCAACGAGGCCAGACTGCCGAGGCTGCCCAACATTATCAACAGGCGGCTCAGTATTTCAAAGGAATAAAAGATACCATTAATGAGGTTGACGCTCTGCGCAGTCTCGCCGATATTCAGCGGCTACATCAACAGTTTGCTCAAGCTGAGCAGGCCTATAATCGGGCTCTTGAGGTATACCGCACGACCAGGGATACCTTTGGGACGATCGATGCGCTGATCGGGTTGGGCCGCCTTCAACTGGATAGTCACCGTTTGGATGAGGCCAGTAACAATTTCGCGGAGGCGATCAACCTCGCGACGGTGGTTGAGTACGAACTGGGAACCGCCGATGGAAATCTTGGTCTGGCCGAGGTAGCATACCAGCAGGGAAGGGTCGATCAGGCTCTGGTCAGCGCTCAAATGGCGAGCAAAAACTATAATGAGATGGGCAACGCGCTGGGTATGGCGAATGCCAATCTTCTACTGGGCGAGATTAATCTGCGACGCGGCCAATTAAATTTTGCCAGTGGTCTGATCAAGCGGAGCATCCGAGCCTATCAAACGATTCTCTATCGGTTTGGTCTGGTGCATGCGACAGCCGTCATGGGTGAGATTCAATATCGCCAGGGGAGATTTGAGCAAGCAACGAAAACGCTTAGTGATGCCAGACGACAAGCTCAAAGTATTGGGAGCCGAAATATTGAGGTGCGCAGCCTGATGGGTCTTGGAGATCTCTATTATCTTCAAGGCAGAGGTGTTCAGGCTGAGACTGGATATCATGATGCCCAGAGTCTGGCGGAAAAACAGGGCGAGAATGCTCAGGTCGCGACCGCTGTCAGTAATCTGGCCCGGCTGGCGATCTTCCATGGACGGCTGGGTGAAGCGGCGCGGCTCTTAAAGCAGGCGGAAGAGATCTGTGGTCGCGATTCTCTCGCATCCCAGATTCTGCCTCTGGTACAATTAATCCAGGGGCAACTCCTGCTCACCCAGGGAGATTTCAAGCAAGCCGAGTCGCGTTTAAGCGCCTCACATAATCAAGCCGAGGGACGACAAGACCCCTACACCGCGACCGAGGCATTGATGGGGTTAGGAAGATCTCGTCTGGGTCAGGGGATGTACGAGTCCGCTCAAAACACCTTTACTGAAGCTGGTCGGCAGTACGAGCTGATTGAAGGATTTAATGGAAGCGGTTCCGCGCTCCTGGGCAGCGGCCAGGTCTACATCGGCCAGGGAAACTGGGGACAGGCCGTTGAGGTTTGTAATGAGGCACTAACACATTTCAATCAGACCGGCGATGTAGTTGGAAGGGCCGATACTCTGCTCAATCTGGGGCTGGCCTATCGAAACACAGGCGAAATGGAAGACGCCACCGAAGCTATTGAAAAAGCTATTGCTTTGTATCAACAACAACAGCAACCGCTTGGAGAGGCTGATGCCCACTTTGGAAGAGCCGAACTCTACATGGATAACAGCGAGGTAGAGGAAGCAATCAAAGAGTATCAAAAAGCGGTGACGCTGGTAGAAAAAGCTATGCATACGCTAGAGCAGCCGCAACAGTGGCAGAGTTTTCTGGAACAGTTCGCCGATCTCTATAGTGAGTTCGCGATCGCTCTGATCCGCAAACGGCAGGATAGTGAGGCCCACGAATACTTACGGAACTTCAGCCGGATCGCCGGCTCCAAAGAAGTTGTATCCCGGCTCCAGGCCTATGAGAATGCCATTCCAACAACAGGTGAGGAGCTCTCTGACGAAGATATTCGTGTCAACCAGGATCTCCAGAAACGCCTGAAAGGGGTGCGCAAAGGCTTATAATACAGCGCTTGTCATAAACAATTGGACACCGTATTATACGAGAGGGCATACTGGCCCGTGGCATAAAAAAAAGAAGAGACGCCAGGAGACTATTCTATGGATCTGCGTTTTTTACGAGGGAGCGCCCAAGCGCCAAAAGGACATGCAATCTTTTTCGCGCGTAGCAGCACGAACCGCAACAATATATACTGCACCTACTGTGTGGTTCCGCCGATCCAGCTCTCACTCAATAAATATCTTCCATCCTTTCTGGTGGCTCAGATGCCGCCGGAAGAGATGAATGAGGCTGCCAATCTGGCCGGGATGCCGATACCGCCAATGCTTGAGGAGGGGAACCTGGAACTATTAGAGCAACTGGCAGAGCACCGCGACGACGATCTTTGCGAACTTAGCCCGATTAATCCCAATGATGAGAGCAGTCGGATGCAGTTCGCGGCCCTGGCCTGCCAGGAATATGGGCAGATGTACCATACCGCCCTGGACAAACTGGAAAAGCCGGGACAGGGCAGCAAACAAAAGATCAATTCGGACCCCCTCAATAGCGGGCCGCTAGACGATCTGGATGCTGAAGAACTATTGCTTCAGACTATGCCCGACCGTCAGAAACTGGCGGAGATTAGCAAACTTATTGGCATCGCTCGCTATGCCCTGGAAGGCCACGATAATCAGAGCCTGAAATCCACACAACAACGCATGCAAAGAATTGCCAGTAAGCTTCCCGAAAAATATAAAGGGCAGGAGCTTCTCAACGCCGCGATCGATCCCAGCACGAAAGGTGCAAGGCTGGCGGAACTGTATTTGCAGCGTAGTTACAAGATGCTCGACGAAGAATATGCCGAGATACCCGGCATAGAGAAAGAGATCCGGGACGTACAAAACTCATAAGTACGTCCGAAATACTATTTATTATAGGAGAGATCCGCATGTCAGCCACTGGATTGCTTACCGATATCACCGAACTTGTGAATGTTATTGCCATGGGTGATCATCAACAGCTTGAACAGACCACCCGCCTATTTCTATCTCAAGGCTCATCTGGAGATACCCTGCTCGGTCGCCTGGGCGTGCTCGCCTCTCATGCCGATACCGATGGACATCCGATCCTGACAATCAGCGCCGCCGCTGCCATCTGTCGCTGGTTAACCTTTGCTCCCAGAGAAAATCAAGCACCCGAGAATTATGTCCATCAGCTCCCGGTTGTCGTTCCAGTGCTGGCGGCATACGCCCCCCTGATCCGCCAGGGAAAAGATATTCAGATCAACAAGGTTGACCCGATCTTCCCCAGTGGCCTATCCGAAACGAAAACCGTCGCCCAGGCACTTCGCGAGACGATCGATCAGAATGATCCCACTACAGTGGAGCGCCTGCTTATGGGCCTGTATGGGACCGGGGCCGACTACCGGGAGTTACAGGCTCGCCTCTACGGCACGCTGATCCCAAACTTCAGCGATGAAGGACACCCCCTGGCCTTCGCGGTCCGAGGAACACAGGTACTGGATATGGTGGAGTGGGGTCGAAGCGTACCTGATATCGTCCACTGGATGATCCAACACGTTATGAAGACTGGTAACCAACCAGCATGGATGGAGACGGTGCGCGGCTTTCTTGCAGATCCTTCCTATGACTTTAGTAGTTTGCGCGTGCGGCTGGCTCTCCCCAAAGAAGAGCATGCCCTCCCTGTGCGCACTCTGGTCCTGAGCGATGCCCCGACTGCTCAAGTCTGTCAGGGGATCTACGATGCGATTATGAAGCAGGGGGCCTCAGCCCACGGTGTTGCGTCTATGCTGAACCTGGCCGCCGCTGATCTTCTTCAGATGGTTGGCGATGAGGACGCCGGGGCGTTCATTCGTGTAGCTCATGGTCTATTGTTTACCTCGGCTCTACGCAATATCTTTATACAGAATCAGTTTGTTGAGATGGTCCCGTTGCTCTTCACTGGCGCAGCCTATATTAATGCATTACGGAAAGAGTTAGGACAGCAGCCCGGCAATTACACATCTCCCTCAACCCATGGGGCGGCGATTGGTGGTGGGTTGATCGCTCCTAGCATGCTTGAAACCGTGCGGGAACAGCTCATGGCGAGCGATGTGAATGGGGCCTTTCTTACTACCCGCCGCTTTATCCAGTTGGGGTATGATCCTCGTGCATTATTCGCTACGATTGGATTAATCGCGGCTCAACAATCTACGATCACGGCGGATCAGGGACATATGGTACAGATCACTCAGGCAGCGGGTAGCTCTTTCCTGGAATGGCCGCACTCGCTAAGCAACGTTGAACATGATAGCTTCCTGCATATCGCGTTACGAGCAGCTACTAATGGGAGCCGCCGGGCATAACACCCCAACGATAAAATAATGGAAGAAAAAGGAAAAACTTCTCTCGTCTGGTAGAATAAAGCCGTAGGGGTGATTAAACTCCTACGGCTTTATTCTCTTTTCCTATTTATATGGTATAGATTCTTGTTTCTTACTCATCAAGCGTCATAAGAAGTAGAACAGTAATGTTGAAAGCTCGCGAGGAGAATCTTTAAATGGAAACAAGACAGAAACACAGATTTCTGTCGGCTTGTCTCTGCCTGATAACACTTGTACTCACAGGGTGCAGTCTGTTTGGTGGTGGTGGACAGCCGGTCAAGGCCTCGACTGACAAACAAATCCTGACGGACCCTCAAACAGGAATCGCGGATTTCACAACACTCGATCCGGCCCTGGCCTCAGATCCTAACTCTATCCAGGCAATCCAGATGATGTTTACAGGTCTGGTTCAGTTGGACGATCATCAACAGGTCAGGCCGCAATTAGCGCAATCCTGGCAGCAGAGCTCCGATGGTTTAACTTATACCTTTCACTTGCGCAAAAATCTCAAATTTAATGATGGGACACCGCTGACCGCGAATGATGTCATTTATAGTCTGGACCGAGCGCTTCAACCCAAAACAAAATCAACGATTGCTCCAATCTATCTATCACTGATTAAGGATGCCGATAAGTTGCTTTCTGGTAAAATTGATACGTTAATCGGGAACAGCCTGCTCGCCAGCGATCCTCAAACTGTCTCTATTAATTTAAGTAAAAAAGTTGCCTATTTTCTACCAATGCTTACTTACCCCTGTAGCTATGTTGTTGAGAAAAGCTTCATTGGTACCTATGGCAATGCCTTCACGGATCATCTGGCACAGGGTGGAGGGGCGGGTCCATTTAAAGTCCAAAGCTATGAACATAGCCGGCAGATCGTCTTTGTGCCTAACCCGGCGTATTACGGTTCTAAACCGCAACTGCTGAAGGTAATCATCCCTTTCTATCAGCAGGTGGATAGCGCGTATCAGGCTTATCAAAATGGACAGGTGGATATAAGCACAATCCCTGTAAGCAAGATCAGCGCCGCGAAGAAACATAATGATTTTCACCAGGTACCACAGCTTTGGGAAAACTATTACACCATGAATTATCTGGTGAAACCGTTCGATAATATCAATATTCGACAGGCCTTTGCCCTGGCTATTGATAAAGAAGATATCGCCCAGACGGTCTGGCAGAATTCTTTACAACCTACCAATCACATTTTGCCTCAAAATATGCCTGGTTATAATGGTTCCCTGACCGGACCCGATGGCAGTCCAGGTTTAAAGGGAAACCCGACCAGAGCTCGACAGATTTTACAGCAGGGACTGAAAGAAGAGGGATGGAACAGCATCAACGAGATGCCTCCGATCCGGCTCTCCTATGTCACCGGGATCAGTAACTTTGACAGGGAGGCCCGCGCCCTACAACAGATGTGGCAAAAAAACATCGGAGTCAGGATTGAACTTAACCCGCTTGACTATAGTACGCTTCTAGATCAGGTGACCGCCAGCGCGAATAATCCCAATGGGCTCCAGTTCTGGGGATTAGCCTGGATAGCCGAGTATCCTGATCCACAGGACTGGCTTACTGTCCAATTCGGCAATAAAGCAATGAACAATAGTATGAATTATGGACAAAATACGAGCAATAACGCAGCTAAACAACAGATTATCCAGCAGCAGCTTAACAATGCCGATGGAGATCTTCAGGCCGATACCCGTATCAAGGCCTACCAACAGGCAGAGCAAGCGCTTATCAATGATGTAGCCTGGATACCCATGCAGCAGGTTACCTCAAACTTTGTACGTAAGCCATACGTCATTGGTATGACAGAAAACGCCCAGAATCAGATTCCTCCCGACGATTGGGCCAACATCTATATCACCCAACATTAACAAGCAAAATCGGGATCGCCAAACCTCTTACTCAAAGGACTCTGCCTCAGCTTTTGAGGCAGAGTCCTCCTAAATCTCTCCTCTCCATACCCCGAAGGCGGCAGCCCAGTATTTACTTCTACCCCAAAAAAGCTCACGCTACATTTCATGTGAGATTTTATCTAAAAGCAACGTAGTTTACTATAGATACATTTGCAACAGTCTTCGGACAAAAGATTTTCTTGGGTGCCGTATCTACGTATCTATCCTTTTTCAATCTTAAGATGCACAGAGGTACATTATCTTTTACTATCCCTGACAGCTTCTATCCGAAAGCAAGCAACCAGACAGAAAAAAGAGTGTGTACATCTAAGTGCACAAGAGTTTCGCTATTTTAACGTAGTACAATTCTGGCAACGCTATTTTATTTAAAGGAGATTTCTCGAATGAGAAAAGAGTCTAAGCTCTCCCTTAGTTTTCTGCTCACACTTATCTGTGTGATGGGTATGCTGCTAAGCGCCTGTGGCGGCGGCGGCAATAACGCCGCGTCTGGCGAAAAAGCGCCAGCCAACAAGCAGGTACTCCGTCAGGCCAATCCAGTCGCCGACCTGGGCTCTCTTGACCCAGCTGTGGAAAGTGATGCCCCCTCCTCGGCGGCGGTCGGCCTGGCCTTTGTTGGCCTGGTCTCGCTGGACAACAATATGAACATTCAGCCAGAGCTGGCCCAGAGCTGGGATACCTCGGCGGACGGCCTGACCTGGACCTTCCATCTACGTCCCGGCCTGAAGTTCAGCAATGGTGATCCCCTGACTTCTAAGGATGTCGCCTATACGTTTGATCGCGCGCTGGAGCCCGCCACCAAGTCTCAGACCGGCCCGGCCTACCTGATCTTGATCAAAGGAGCGTCTGAGCTGAACAGTGGCAAAGGCAAAACCATCATCGGCGACGGCATCAAAACTCCTGACGACAACACCGTTGCGATTACTTTGACGCAGAAAGCTGCCTACTTCTTACAGACTCTCACCTACGATCCCTCCTGGATCGTGAATAAGAAGATTGTCGATAAGTACGGCGATCAGTTCCAAGAGCATGTTGCAGAGGGCGGCGGTGCCGGTCCCTGGAACGTTCAGACCTGGGAGCATAAAAAGCGGATCACAATGGTCCCCAACCAGAACTACTGGGGCCCCAAGCCACAGCTTACACGCTACGAGATGTACTTCTACGAAAACCCCAAAACTATCTATGAGGCTTATAAAACCGGTCAGCTTGATACTGCTGGCGTCCCGTCCGCGAACATCGCAGAGGCACGCACAACCCTGAAGGATCAGTTCCGCCAGGACCCAGAGGTCTCGGTCTTCTACTATGGCTTCAACGAGCTCGTCAAGCCGTTTGATAACAAAAAGATTCGTCAGGCTTTTGCCCTGGCCGTCAATAAAGATCTGATCAACGATAAGGTTTGGAAAGGTGCCCGCCCCGCTATCAACAACATCATTCCTAAGGGGATTCCAGGCTACAACGCTGATCTGAAGGGTATTGATGGTACCAACAGCACCAAAGGCAATCCCGAAATGGCGAAACAGTTGTTCGCCGATGGACTGAAAGAAGAGGGCTACAAGAGCGTTACTGATCTACCAAAACTCACCCTGCCCTATCAGTCTGGCTCGACCGATGTCAACAATGAAGTCACCATCTTGACCAGTACCTGGAAGTCGGTTCTGGGCGTGGATGTGAATCTTCAGGCGACAGACTTCCACAAGCTGCTCCAGTTGAAGTTCGGTTCTCAGAATAACGCTCAGGGCCTCCAGATGGCTCAGGACGGCTGGGGCGCGGACTATCCAGATCCACAGGACATTATCAGCATTCTCTTTGGCAAAAACGCGCAAAATAACTACTACAACTTCGGCCAGAACAAAACCAAGGATGCCGCTGATCAGCAGAAGATCCAGGATGAGATCGCTCAGGCTGATGCTTCGCAGGATAAGACCGCGCGTATCCAACTGTACCAGAAAATTGAGAAAGAGATCGTCGATCAGGCCCCGGTTGTAATGGTCTACCAGCGCAACCAGGTCCACGTAGTTAAACCGTACGTCAAGGGATACATCTACAACACCAAGAATCAGGTCCCCGCACAGTACTGGCCCAACATCTACCTCACCAACCACTAAGCTTCATTTCTTTTCAAAACAGGGAGGTTGCGGCACTAACGCCACAACCTCCTTTTTTACAATTTTTGGATACAAAGACATCATTTCAAGAAATGATGTTTATCTTCCACTTCTGTTCCCGGAGAGATCTGGTTTTCTAATAGATCCCTCTTTTATTGCGGAAGCGTACCCAAAATAACTATCAAAATAAAACCTTCTATGCAAATACTCAAATATATGGCATGGTAGACTCTATACTAAAATGGAGAGTTATGTAGACGAGCCTACCGACAACAAGTATTTTGAGGGGAAGATTTTTATGCGTGTTGGCAAACATCTATCTGTACGAGTTCTCCTATCTGGTCTCTTTCTTGTTCTTTTTACTGGCTGTGCACCTTCGCAAGGGATGCTTCAAAGCGCTGAAAAAGCGCCAAAGGATCAACAAATCTTTCGACAGCCAATCAATTTATCGGATGTGACAACGTTAGATCCCGCCCTGGTCTCAGATGTTGAGACAGCGAAGGCGGTAGATATGATGTTTACAGGGTTAGTCTCATTAGATGACAACCAGAAGGTAGTACCAGAGCTGGCTCAGAGCTGGAACGTTTCAGAAGACAGCCGAACCTGGACCTTTCATCTGCGCAAAGACTTGAAGTTTAGCGATGGAAGCCCAATGAACTCACAAGACATCGCGTACAGCATCGACCGGGCCATTCAACCAGATCTCCGTTCACAAACAGCCTCGGTCTATTTAGCACTACTCAAAGATGCGAACAAGATGTTGAATGGGAAAATCAAGACACTTATCGGAGATAGCCTTCTCACTCCCAATAAGGATACACTGATTATTATTACCAGCCGACCCGCCGGGTATTTTCTCCAATCACTCACGTATATCTGTTCCGCAGTTGTCGAGAAAAAAATGGTGGACAAATATGGAACTGATTTTACCAAACATCTTAGTGAGGGCGGTGGGACAGGCCCCTTTAAACTGGTTGAGTACACACCTTTAAAACAGATTGTGATGGTCCCCAATCCATATTATTATGGACCGAAGCCGCAGCTACAAAAAGTGATCATGCCGTTTTATGTCCAGGCAGATTCAAGCTATCGTGCCTACGAGGCCGGGCAAATCGACGAAACGGCGATCCCCTCGGTCAACTATCTTAAAGAGAAGACTCATGGCGTCGGCTTTCATCAGGTGGGTCAGCAGGTGATCCACTATTATGGAATGAATTATCTGAAATCTCCGTTTGACAACGTTCACATCCGTAAGGCTTTCGCCCTGGCTCTCAATAAAGATCTACTAGTTCACACTATCTGGAAAGATAGATATATCGCGACCAACCACATTGCTCCAACTGGGATCGCGAATTACGATAATAGCAATCTGCCTGGACCAGATCTCATAAAAAAAACTAACGGGGATACAGCGAAAGCGCGGGAGGAGCTTCAGCAGGGTCTGCAAGAGAAGGGGTGGACAAACGCAGGGCAGGTTCCGAAGATCACCATATATATCTATAGTGGCAGTAAAGACCAGATCAACGAGGCCGAAGCATGCATTAATATGTGGAAAACCGTTCTAGGTATTGAACCAAAGATCGTGACTATTAATTTTGACGAGCTTATCAACAAAGAGTTGCCTAAAAGTGGGGACTCGCACGATGTGGATATGCAGATGTGGAGCACAGCCTGGTCAGCCGACTATCCCGATCCTCAGAATTGGTTGACACTCCAATTTGGCGCGGGAGCTATCAATAATAGCGGGAACTATGGTGATGCCAGCTTACCGCCCGACGTTCACCAGAGGCAGCAGAGCGTCCAGCTTCAGCTTACACGCGCGGATGCTTCCACAGATACAGGGATCAGAATGAACATTTATAGTCAGGCGGAAACCCAGTTGATCGATGATGTGGCCTGGCTCCCAATCCTCCAGCGTGTAGGATCTTACCTGCTCAGGCCCACAGTTATCGGGAGAGTGTATAACCAGACGGGCGTGATCCCACCCCAGGATTGGGGCAATATCTATATCGCAGCTCACTAAAACAAAGGAAAAAGAGGGTGGTCTGTCAGAAGATAGACCGCCCTTTTGCGTATAAAGGATAACTAATTCTTTTTAAGGAGTCAAAATACGGACGTAATGACCAATTTCCTAGTTGTTTTTTGCTACTATAAAAGGTAAAATCTTAGGAGACACCCCACATATCCCATACTGCACTCACCATACAAGAGCAGCAGTGAAAGGCTTTCCGTTCACCTGTTAGTGATTCAGAGAGGAGTTACATCTAAAAACAGGTTGGTCTGGCTTGACTTTCAAAAAAATCGTCACCTGGAATACGTAAAATTTCGTTTGGGTACCAGTTGACCCACAATGGCAACAGAGTTTTTTCAGAAAAGGTGCCAATTTTCGGAACTTCATCTGTCAAAAAACCGGGTCGGGACGAAGTCGACTACACGTACAACGACGATCCTGCTCATGTGGGATCTCACAAGCAAAATGCAACCTCAAGCAAGAAAATAAGGGGCATAGCATGGTTCAATTTCTGGTTAAAAGGTTGATTGGACTCCTATTCGTGGTTTTCGGTGTAACCTTTATCACATTCATTATGGGATATAACGCGCCTGGCGATCCAATTAAGGGCTTGCTGGGGCAACACTTCAATCCAGTAT
>CAXTTV010000098.1:12510-17678 GCA_964247295.1 uncultured Ktedonobacteraceae bacterium
GGCCTGGATCTCCCCTGGTATCAACAATACTGGAATTACCTGACACACCTTATTCATTTTGATTTTGGATATTCCTTTAAGTACCAGAATCGCGCCGTCTGGGACATCTTAAAAGATGGTGTTCCTGTTTCCCTCGAACTCGGCTTCTGGGCTCTTCTCCTTCAGGTGCTTATTGGTGTCCCGCTGGGTGTCTGGTCCGCGCTTAAGTCAAATACCTGGGTTGATACAGCCAATATGGCGATCGTCCTCACTATTTATGCCGTTCCTGTATTTGTTCTGGCTGTGCTTTTCCAGGTTTTTATCGTCTGGTTGGATAAACAGACGGGGGGGGGCTGGCCGGTCTCGCAATGGGGGACTCCCTGGCACTACACCTGGACAGATATTCAATACAAAATCGCGCCGATCCTCGTTTATACGAGCGCTGGCCTGGCCTACCTCGCTCGCCTGGCCCGAACCAGCATGCTGGAAGTGCTACGCCAGGATTATGTGCGCACCGCTCGGGCTAAAGGGATGCGAGAGAATATTGTCATTTACCGGCACGCACTCCGCAACGCGATGATCCCTCTTGTCACAGTGATTGGCCTCTCTATCGGATTACTGGTTACCGGCGCATTCTTTATTGAACAGATCTTCCAGATTCCCGGCATTGCTGGCATTACATTGTCCTCCATCAATGATCGTGACTACCCGGTAATTCAGGCAACCGTTATTTTGTTGGCAACGGCTGTTGTTCTAGGCAATCTGATTTCAGACCTTCTTTATACCGTTGTTGATCCTCGCATCAAGGCCGAATAGGAGGCAAGACAAGAAATGGACATGAAGGATAATCGAACAGAGCAACAAGATGACTCTCCAGGAATCATGACTCCCGACTCTACCTCGATCCCTCCTCTACCGGAGATGAACGCGATGACGGCCAGCCCGGATAACACCCCGGTCGCGGTCGTCGAAGATGTCAAGCAGACAGATATCAACACGAAAAATCAAAGTAAAAAGTCGCGCACTCCCCTACAAGAGTCGTTACTGCGGTTAAGAAGAGATAAACGCGCCATGGTAAGCGCTGGTGTGATTGTCTTTTTTGTATTGCTCTCCGTCCTGGGCCCTTTCATTTATAAGCATATTGGTGGTTCCTACCAGAGCGATACCAATGGCACGATCGATGCCGGCCAGTACCATAGTTTTGACCATCAGGAGCTTAGCCGTCAGGATGAGAGTCCATCAGGGCAATACTGGCTGGGGACAGACCAGTTGGGGCGTGATATCTTCGCCCGCCTGATGCAAGGCATGCTCATCTCAATCACGGTGGCGCTACTGGTCGAGGTGGTTGATATTGGACTGGGCATTTTTGTCGGTGTGCTTGCCGGGTACTATGGCGGCTGGATCGATCAGGTCCTGGCCCGCTTCACAGATATTATGTTCGCCTTTCCAGGATTGCTTTTTGTCATTCTGCTCACCGGCATCATTGGAGCAAAGTTTGATGATGCTCTGGCCAGTGTCCCTATCCTTGGCGCGAACGGGAATGCTCGCCTGCTGCTGGTCTCGATGGCTCTAGCATTGACAGCCTGGCCGCTGATGGCCCGTTATGTACGCGGACAGGCGCTGCAATTAAAACAGCAGCAGTTTGTTGAGGCGGCCAAAACGTCGGGAACAACGGACGCCAAGATCATTCTAAAGCATATTGTGCCGAACCTGTTCAGTATTGTTGTTGTGGCGGCAACCCTCAATCTGTCCAATACGATTGTGGGTGAGGCTGGCATTAGCCTGCTGGGACTGGGTGTGCAGGCTCCAGGATCGAGTATCGGCCTGATGATCGCTGATGCCCAGGCTTCTGTTGATACACATCCATTGGAGACGCTGATCCCCTCCCTTGCATTGGCGATATTGGTGTTGGCCTTCTCATTCCTGGGCGATGGCCTGCGGGATGCTTTTGATCCTCGATCGAAAGATTAGTGAGCGGAGATACAACAATGGCAGAAAATCTGCTGGAAGTAAATAATTTAAAGACCTACTTTTTCACCCGTGGTGGAGTGGTCAAAGCGGTTGATGACGTTTCCTTTAAAATGAAACCTGGAGAGACGCTAGGCGTGGTAGGAGAGAGTGGAAGCGGCAAAAGCGTGACGGCCCTCTCAGCGATCCGCTTGATCGCTACTCCTCCTGGTAAAATTGTGGATGGAGAGATTCTTTTCTACGGCGATAACATTCTTGAGAAGAGCATGGATCAACTGACCGACTTACGCGGCAGTAAGATCTCGATGATCTTTCAGGACCCGATGACCTCGCTGAACCCGGTCTACACGATCGGCTTTCAGATCTCTGAAACGGTGAAACGCCACGTAAAAGGGATCAGTAACGACCAGGCCAACAAACGCGCCATTGAGATGCTGGATGTGGTAGGCATTCCCGATGCCAAGCGCCGCGTCAAAAACTATCCCCATGAATTCAGCGGTGGCATGCGTCAACGCGCGATGATCGCGATCGCCCTGGCCTGTAACCCCCAGCTTCTTATCGCGGACGAACCCACGACCGCGCTGGACGTGACGATCCAAGCGCAGATTCTGGATCTGATGAAGGGCCTATCAAAGGACTTTAATACAGCAGTCATGCTCATCACTCACGATCTCGGTGTGGTCGCTGGTATCTGTCAGCATGTGAATGTCATGTATGCTGGTCGTATTGTTGAGTCGGCCCCCGTCAATCAGATCTTTGATTCGCCAGCCCACCCCTACACAACTGGTCTGCTGGCCTCGATTCCCCGTCTGGATGAGGGCAGGGGCGCGCGCCTGACACCAATCAAAGGACAGCCACCTGATCTTTCCAAACCAATTGTCGGTTGCCCCTACGCGCCACGTTGCCCCAAGCGACAACAGCGCTGCACAGAAGAGCGACCAGAATTGATGCCGGTCGGACGCGGCGAACAGCTCGCGGCCTGCTTCTATCCAAATTAAGAAAAGAGAAAAAGATGGCGAAAGAGATCATTGAGCCCACATTGACCAGGGACGCCAGTACGACGCTGGTTGATGTCAAAGGGCTGAAAGTGCATTTCCCCATTAAGGGTGGACTATTAAACCGGACGGTCGCCCAGGTGAAGGCCGTTGATGGCGTCGATCTGTTTATCAAAAAAGGCGAGACACTCGGTCTGGTGGGAGAGAGCGGTTGTGGCAAATCTACAACGGGCCGGGCGATCCTGCAATTGATTAAGCCGACGGCTGGTACTGTGAAGCTGAATGGCGTGGAGCTGACAAAATTGCCCCACGATAAGCTGCGGCAGACGCGGGCAGATATGCAGATGATTTTCCAGGACCCCTACGGGGCTCTGGACCCCCGCTATACGGTGGGGCAGGTCATTGGGGAACCACTTACCAATTTCAAAAAGCAGAGCGACCAGGAGCAACGAGAGCAGATTGAGCAACTACTGGACGTGGTGGGCCTCAACCCCTCCTATGTGAACCGCTTCCCACATGAGTTTAGTGGTGGCCAGAGGCAGCGCATTGGAATTGCTCGGGCGCTGGCGCTGAACCCTTCGTTTATCGTAGCTGACGAGCCAGTCTCGGCCCTGGACGTGTCGATCCAGGCCCAGGTGATCAACCTGCTTCAGGATCTGCAAAACAAGCTGGACCTGACCTATCTTTTTGTGGCTCACAACCTTTCGGTGGTGAAACACATCAGTGACCGCGTAGCTGTGATGTATCTGGGAAGAGTCGCCGAACTAACAGATAGCGTGGAACTGTATCGCCGGCCCCTACACCCCTACACACAGGCCCTGCTATCAGCGATCCCCGTGCCAGATCCCGTCAAAGAAACACAGCGCAAACGGATCATCGTACAGGGTGATGTCCCAAGTCCGGTCAACCCACCCAGCGGCTGTAACTTCCACACACGCTGCTGGAAAGCTCAGGATATCTGTAAAGAAGTCATTCCTCCGCTGGAAGAAAAGGAAAAGGGCCATTTCGCCGCCTGTCACTTCCCTGGATAGACAGGTCGACCTGTTTTGTGTAGTTCAAGCTTTTTAATGCGTGAAAGAAGCCTGATGCGCGCCGCGAGATGTCGCGCATCAAAAGGTTTGACCACATAATCATCGGTTCCGGCATCAAAACCCGCGATTTTATCCTGGATAGTGGCCCGAGAAGTCAAAAAGAGTAGTGGCAGATGCTGAGTTTCAGCGGAGGCACGCAGATCCTGACACAGGGCCAGTCCAGACTCTCCCCTCAGGTCTACTTCGCTTACTACGATATCAGGCAGCCACTCCAAAAGAGCCAGGAACGCTTCCTGCACAGAAGAGACGCACCTGAGAGTAAACTCTTGATCAAGGGCCTGGCAGATCTTCTCGCGAGCGACCACATCGGGATCAACAAGTAAAATATTTAACCTTCCCACAACCATAATGTACGTTTTCCTCTGAAATTACATCGGTCTCTTGACCCTGAATAGGAGGCGCAAACTCTGGAAATACAGGGAGAAAGAGTAGATGAGATATTTTTATTGATTGGTATGTCGACTGCCTTCAAAATATATATAAGGTAGCAAGATAACGTATAGCATAGACAACTTCAGATACCGCACGTGGCTACAATACAGAAAAATAGGCTATGACGATTGAGAGAACCGGGCCTGAGCCTGAAGCAACTCAGCGATACGACGCTGACGCTCATCCGGCGTTAATTGCATCACACGATCGATCGCGGCATTGAGCGCGCTCGGCTTAAATGGCTTGGTCAGGTACTCATCTACTCCCGACAGCAGGCCAGTCATCTGATCTTCATCACGAGTCATCGCGCTGAGAATAATCAGAGGAATGTTGGCGGTGCGAGCATCGCCCCGCAGACAACGAACCAATTGATACCCATCCATACGCGGCATCTTTACATCAATAATGACGCAATCCGGCTGTTCGGAAAAGACTTGCTCAAGTCCCTGAACGCCATCATAAGCCACAGCAACCTCATAGGTCCCCTGGAGACTAACAGCGTATTTGATCAGCTCCACAATTGTCGGATTATCATCTATCACCAGAACTTTTTTCATCACAAAATCCGTCCCGTCAGGCTGGCTGTGTTTACAAAGCTATGATTAAACAGCTCTTCTATCGAGAAATTTGTATTTCTCGTTCAAAAAGAATTGTAACATAGAGAAGCTGGAGTGCCAATCAATTGTATCACAAAGTCATGGAT
>CAXTTV010000099.1:0-17543 GCA_964247295.1 uncultured Ktedonobacteraceae bacterium
GGTTGACCGGTCGCGTCTCTTCGCTGCCCTCAAGGACAGAGCTTGAGCTGCCGTTTGAAGAGCAGATGGTGGTTGAGTACTACCAGCGCTAATTCTCCCAGGTATGTTCCGAGATTAAAGAAAGGCAGGTCGGGACCTTGCTAGATATTACTCTGCCTCGCATTAAAAACACGAAAACGCAAGACAATTATGCGAGCTACGATATTGAGCCTTTAGAGGGGGGGTACGGTCAGACCCTGGGCAATTCGCTTCGCCGCGTCTTGCTCTCCTCGCTGCCCGGTGCGGCGGTGACCTCTGTTCGGATCGAAGGTGTGCAGCACGAGTTCCAGGACGTTCCGGGCGTGATGGAAGATGTGACTGACATCGTGCTGAACATCAAAAAGCTCCGCTTGCGCTCCTTCTCGGACCATCCCGTCTCGATGCGTCTGGAGGTGAGCGGGGAGCGAACTGTGACCGCAGCCGATATCCTGGCCCCTACGACTGTGGAGATTGTCAATCCGGATCTCTACATCGCGACTCTGGACAACGAGAATGCCCGTCTTGAAATGGAGCTGGTGGTTGAGCGCGGTCGCGGCTACGTCCCGGCTGACTCGAAGGAAGACCAGCCCATTGGGGTTATTCCGGTGGATGCCATCTACACGCCTGTCTCAAAGGTGAACTACACTGTTGAGCATACACGTGTGGGGCAGATGACAAACTACGATAAAATTGTTCTGGATATCACGACGGATGGGACGATCTCGCCGGATGAGGCGCTGCGAGACAGCGCGGAGATCCTGGTGCGCCACGTTCAATTGCTCGCCAACTACCGGGCGATGCCGATAGAGACGGAGAAGCCGCCTCTGAGTAGCCTGCCCATTCCCCAGAAGGTCTACGATACTCCTATTGAGGAGCTGGATCTTTCTGTTCGCGCCTATAACTGCTTGAAGCGTAGCAATATTGTGAAGGTGGGTCAGGTGCTTTCGATGAATGAGGAAGACCTGCTGGGCGTTCGGAATTTCGGTGAGAAGAGTCTTCAGGAGTTGCGCGAACGCCTGCTCGCCCGAAATTTCCTGCCGAATGCGCGTACCAGTCCCGTCGGCGCTGTCGATTCGGATGGCGATCACGAAATGGAGGATTTAAGTTGAGGCATCGTATTGCTGGCAACCGCATGAGTATGCCAGAACCTAGACGCCGGGCTGCACGCCGTAGCCTGATGCATGGGCTCATTCGCTATGAGCGCATTAATACGACCGAGGCCCGCGCTAATGCGATCCGGGGCGAGGTTGAGAAGCTGATCAATACGGCAATTAAGGGGCGCGTTGCGGCCCGTAAGCATCTGTCTACTGTGATCAGTGATGATGAGAAGATTACCCAGCTCTTGGCTTTCGCGCATCGGGGCCGCTTCTCTCTGAAGGCAAAGGTTGGCTCCAATGAGGAGCGCGCCAAAGAGAATAAAGCTCCTCTGACGGAGACTGGCCGCCGCTTCGCCGAGCAGAAGCTGAAGAACCGCCGCGATGATCTGCTGAAGATTGTTGCCGACGAGAATGAGGCTGAGCGCGCGCTTGAGGCTGCCTATCACGCAGTTGTGATCGAGTACAATGCTCGCCGCAATCTGATGAGCGCTCTTGACGATGAACTGGTTGTGAAGAAGCTGCTGGATGAGATCGCTCCCCGCTATGTGAGTCGCAAGGGTGGGTTCACTCGTATCACGAAGCTGGGCAAACGCCAGGGTGACGCCGCTGACATGGCTCAAATCGCGCTGGTCTAAAGAGATAACGGGAGATGGCCGACCGACAGTCTGACGATATCTATCTCAGAAAAATCGCGTGTGGTATTGAGTACGATGGTACTGGATATCGCGGCTTTCAACGTCAGGCCTCAGAACATGGTCCGACCGTTCAAGGGGTTCTGGAGGCAGCGATCGCCCGGATCTCGGGCAGTTTTCACACTGTGTATGGCGCGGGTCGCACGGATGCAGGGGTGCATGCCAGTGGGCAGGTGATCCATTTTCGGACGGGATCACAGATGCAGCCTCTGGTCTGGCTCCCAGCTCTGAATGCGAACTTGCCGGGCGAGGTGGCGGTGCGTTGGTGCCGGGAGGTACCTGAGCACGTCCACGCTCGCTATAGCGCGCGGAGCCGGGCGTATCGCTATACGATCTGGAATGACCCTGTTCCAAGTCCTTTGCACAGGTACTATAGTCTGCATTTTCCGAAGCCTCTGGACGCGGATCTCATGAACCAGGCCTGTACCCTGTTGCCAGGAAATCGGGATTTTGGAGCCTTTGGAAGCAGCCCAGGCGAGAATAATCCTTTGAGGCCAGGGCCGCATTCCAGGGTTCGCACAATGCTGGAAGCTACCTGCATTCGGCAAGGAAGATTGATCTATTGCGACTTTGCTGCGAACGCTTTTCTCACGGGTATGGTTCGCAGAATGGTGGGGACGCTGCTGTTAGTGGGGCAGAAACGCATAAACCTGGAAGAGTTCGCCACGATTGTGCGGCTGACGGAAAAAACGCACATTGGAGCGGCGGTTCCGGCACATGGACTTTGCCTGGTGCGGGTGCAATATCCCGAGGAGTTCAGAGTTCAGAGTCTGATAGACGGACGGGCCGAGTGATTAAGAGAAAAAAGCTGCTTCGCGAGGGAGTTGTCGGTATCTCCCGATCCTTTAGCTAAGCATATTCTTTGGAGATAAAGAAAGCAATGACAAAGACATACAGCGCTAAGGCTGGCGAGCTGAACCCTCAATGGTACGTCATCGACGCCGAGGGACAGATCCTAGGCCGGCTGGCTTCACAGATCGCGCAGATCTTGCGCGGCAAACATAAACCTACCTTCACACCACATATGGATTGTGGCGATTTTGTGGTTGTGATTAACGCGGATAAGATCGCTGTGACCGGCAATCGCATGGACCAGAAGATCTACTACCGCCATACACAGTATCCGGGTGGTTTGCGCAAAACTACCCTTCGCCAGACATTGGAGGGTCGTTTCCCCGAGCGCGCGCTGATCCACGCCGTTCGCGGTATGGTGATGCACAATCGTCTGGGTGCGGACATTATGTCTCATCTGAAGGTGTATCCCGGTGCCGCGCATCCCCATCAGGCGCAGAAGCCTATGCCGTGGACCGGCCCCCAGTCCCTGTTGCCGAAACAAGGCGTAAGCGAGAAGTAGAGAAGGAGTCCTATCTTGGTCGATACCATCAAAGGCGAGTACTATTATGGTATGGGACGGCGCAAGACGGCTGTGGCCCGTGTGCGCCTGTTCCCTAATGGTACCGGTAATATTGTTGTGAATGGCAAACCCGCGAACAACTACTTTGGCGTGCGTGAGACGCATACCTCGGTGGTTACCGCTCCCCTACGCGTACTAGATCTTGGCGGTACGTACGATATGACTGTGCGTGTAGTTGGCGGTGGTACCTCCGGTCAGGCCGGGGCGATCCGCCATGGTGTCGCTCGCGCCTTGCTTCGGATCAATCCTGAGTGGAAGTCGGCTCTGCGCAGAGCCGGCTATCTGACTCGCGATCCCCGTATGAAGGAACGAAAGAAGCCCGGCCTGAAGCGCGCGCGTAAGGCCCCCCAGTATACAAAGCGTTAATCTCGCTTTTGTCCTATTGTGAGTAAGCTGTCGGGAGATAACAGAACAGTAATTCTGTTATCTCCCGACAGCTTTTTTTGTGAGGGATTGTATCAACTAAAAAATCTCTTTTTTATTAACTTTTTGGTACTTTATATGGATCTAACACTTTTTACTTGTGAAACATAAAAAGGTTAAGTAAAATTGAGGAAGATTGATATTTCAATCTTTGTCGAATAATTCTATCCTTTTTATTTATGAGGGTTTCGTGAGTAACCATAAGCGATTTTATCCACTGCTGCTTGTGCCAATTTTAGGAGCAGCGGTGTTGGGAATTTTGTTGCAGCAAAATATATTGATCCCTGGGCATGCAGCCGCGTCGCGCGTTATGTTGTCCCAGGATTCTCAGCCTTTTGTCCAGAACAGCAAATTGTTGTCTCCCACCTCTGGCTCTCAGAACCTGACCTTTGCTGTCGGACTGAACGTTCACAACCAGAGCAAGCTGGAGCAATACGCTAAAGATGTTTCTAATCCAAAGTCTCCGCTGTACAGACACTATCTGGATGCGGGTGCATATAATAATCAATTTGCCCCAACGGCTGAGGATGAGTCCTCGGTCGTCGATTTCTTGAAGTCTCAGGGGTTCACAATCGATCAGACCTTTAGCAATCATCTATTGGTAGTGGCCTCCGGTTCGGTAGATAAGGTTCAGCAGTCTTTTAAGACGCAGATTAACAACTACCAGACCCTGAAAGGGCGACGCTTTTATGCGAATGCCTCGGCTCCTTCGGTTCCCACAGGTGTTGCCAACAAGATCCAGACGATTTCGGGTCTGGATAACTATACGGAGTATAAGCATAGCCCTATGCGTCCAGCAGTTAAGCATCAAACGACGAAGGGCGGTGCCGCCGCAACCTGTCCCACGGGTGGAAAGCAGTTAGATAATACATTTGGGTATGTGCCATCCCAGATTGCCAAAGCCTATAACCTGACAGAGCTTTATGCGCAGGGATTTCATGGCGAGGGTCAGTCTGTGGGCCTGATCGAGTTGTCGGACTATAATCACAATGACATTTCTACATTCACCAAGTGTTTTGGTGGGAGTGGAACCAAGATTCAGAACATCTATGTAACACCTGCTAGTAAGATCGGTAAAGATGATGCTGGTGAGGTTGTGTTGGATATGGATATGGTGCTGGGTCTGGCACCTAAACTTGACAACCTGAAAGTTTATATGACGGCCAACGATCATAACGCTTCTACGACCAGTTGGAATGCTGTTTGGAACAAAGCTATCTCTGACCGCGTTCCTGTGATCAGTGTCAGTTGGGGCTCCTGCGAGTCCAATGACAATGCCGAAAACAGTCAGGCCAAACTGGAGAACACCTACTTTCAGACCGCGACCGTCCAGGGTCAGACGGTGCTCGCCTCCGCCGGTGACGATGGTTCGACCGATTGCACCGATGATAATAACAAGATTATTGATAAGCTCTCGGTGGATGATCCCGCTGCTCAGCCCTTTGTAACGGGCGTGGGTGGCACGCAACTGTTCCTTAATACGGACAATACCATTAACGTTGAGCGCGTTTGGAATGAGAAAGATCGTAAAGACGCTCAGGGGAAACTTATACCGGAAGCAGGAGCAACTGGCGGTGGTAAGAGCATTCGCTGGCCCCGACCAACCTGGCAGCAGGCTCAGGGGATCACCAGTGCTAATCGCCAGGTTCCAGATGTTGCTCTCAATGCCGATACCTTGACCGGATACTATAATTACTGCACGAGTGACGACTGTCAGAATGCAGGCTGGAATGTGGGCGCTGGGACATCGGCTGCCGCTCCCGGCTGGGCCGCGATTGTCGCTCTCACCAATCAATCAATGAAGGCTGCTGGCGAGGATTTCCCCGTTGGCTTCCTGAATCCCCTCCTGTACACGATCGCGAATGATCCTGCCGCGAATGCTGCGGTCTTTCACGATATTGTGAAGACCGAGGTTCAACCAGCCGGTTTTAGTCCTGATCCTAGGAGTAACGATCTCCTGGGGACGCATAACGGTACCTATCCAGTGACACCGGGTTATGATTCGGCGACCGGTCTGGGAACTGTGGATGCGAGTAACTTTGCCGGGCAGATAGTCAAAATGTCGAAGCCACAGTAGGGTAGGCAACCCTATTACTAACAGCGATTTGTCAGGCGGCAAAACGGTACATCCGTTGTCGCCTGACAAATTTTTTTGTTATGAATGCCTGTATAAACTGGAAAAATCTTATTGTATGATTAGTACTTTTATACATTTATAAATATCTATCATTGTGATTTGGAAAATTCGCAGTTACTATCTATAAAGACCTATATGTATTGATCTGATGTATGTATGTATTCTATATTATGAATGAGGATCTGAATGATTACCCGTAAGTGGCTTTATCCTCTATTGACGGTGCCAATTCTGGGGGCGATAGTGCTGGGTTTTCTCCTTCAGCAGCACGTATTGATACCAGGACATGCCGCCGCAGCGCGTCTGACATTGCCGCAAGACTCCAAACCCTTTGTAAAAAATAGTACACTTCTCTCTTCTACTACCGGTTCTCAGAAATTGACGGTTGCCGTTGGCCTGAATACACGCAATTCTGATGAGCTAGAACAGTATGCGAAAGATGTTTCTGACCCCAATTCACCTCTATATCGTCATTATGTGAGTGCGGAAACCTATAATGCTTTGTTCGCGCCTACCATCCAGGACGAAGCCTCGGTAGTCAATTTTCTGAAATCTCAGGGCCTCTCAATTGACCAGACGTACAGCAATCGCCTGCTTGTCGTTGCCTCTGGCCCGGTCGATACTGTTCAGCAAGCCTTTGGGACGCGGATCAACAATTATCAGACTCCGAGAGGGCGGCGCTTCTACGCGAACAGCTCAGCCCCCACGGTCCCAGCGGATGTCGCCAGCAAGATCCTGACGGTCTCGGGCCTGGACAACTATGCGCAGTATCGGCATAGCTCAAGTGGTGTGAAACCTCGGGCTCTTACTGGAAGCGCCGCGAACACCTGTCCCGCAGGTGGGAATGGACCGAATAATACTGCTTCCTATATCCCCAGGCAGATTGCTAAAGCCTACAACCTGACCGATCTTTATGACCAGGGTTTTCATGGTGAAGGTCAGACAATTGGCTTGATTGAGATGTCCGGGTACAATCGGGCCGACCTGCCAACATTTACCAACTGCTATGGTGGGGGCTCGACCGATATCCAGGATATCTATCTGAATAAATTTGATGGCGGCGATAAAACTGGTGCCGGTGAAGTGACTCTGGACATGGATGTGGTGCTGGGCCTCACTCCCAGGCTTTCAACCTTGAAAGTCTATATGGGGGCCAATGATGCTAGCAATACCGCCAACTGGAATGCCGTCTGGAACAAAGCCATCTCCGACCGGATTTCGGTGATCAGTAATAGCTGGGGCTCCTGCGAATCAGTTGATGACGCCAATTTCAGTCAGGCCAAACTGGAGAACACCTATTTCCAGACCGCAGCCGTCCAGGGTCAGACGATCCTTTCGGCGGCTGGTGATAATGGCTCGACCGACTGTAACGATGACAAAAACAATATTATTGACCAGATCTCGGTGGATGATCCCGCTTCCCAGCCCTATATGACCGGCGTTGGTGGGACACAACTGCGCCTGGACGAGGACGGCTCGATCGCCTCTGAGCGCGTCTGGAACGAAAAGAACCATCGCAGCTCGGATGGATCGGTGGCTCCGAATGGCGCGACCGGCGGAGGTGTGAGCTCACACTGGCCTAAGCCGCGCTGGCAGAAAGCTCCTGGAACTTTGGGCGCTAATCGTGAGGTTCCGGACATCTCTTTAGACGCTGATCCCCAGACAGGGTATGTCATTTATTGTAATGCCGGTGACTGTCAGAAGGGTGGTTGGTTAGTCTTTGGAGGCACCTCCGCCGCCGCTCCCGCGTGGGCATCGATTGTCTCCCTCACAAATCAGTCCCTGGCGAACACTGGTGATGTCGCCCAGCTTGGTTTCTTAAATCCCAGCCTGTACGCATTAGCGAGTGATCCCACAATCTATGCCTCAGTCTTCCATGACATTGTCAAGACGGGGACGCAGACCGCTACCTCTGATCCCGGTAACAATGACTACCTGGGGAAGCACAAGGGGATGTACCCAACCACACCAGGATATGATCGTACGACTGGCCTCGGCACCGTCAATGCTGGCAACTTCGCTATCCAGATGCTGAAAATCAAGCAGATAACGCCGACCAACGCGATCCCACCGGCGAACAAGTCCTGGTACTTCGCCGAAGGCTTCGTCAACCCGACGTATCGGGAGTCTCTCGCTCTTCTCAATCCCAATGAGCAGGCCGTGAATGTGACCATAAATTATCTGTTGCAGCAGCCCTTCAAATCGTTCTCGAAAAGCTACACCCTGGTCGCGCACTCGCGCAATACTGTTAACGTGCATGAGGAGCTTAAGAACGGGCCATATCACTATGATTACACCCGCAACAGTTATAGCGTCTCTACCATGGTCATCTCGGATCAACCTGTAGTTGCCGAGCGTTCAATGTTCTTCCATGCCGGTGGGAATATTGATAGCGGCACAGGGGCTATGGGCGTGACCCGGCCCGCGACCGATTATTACTTCGCGAACGTGCAGCAGGGGAATGGGTACAGCAGCTTCTTCGCGATCCTCAATCCCTCGACCACCCAGAAAGCCAATGTGACCGCCTCCTACTATCGCAACGGTCAACTGGTAAAAAATGTTAGTGTCAGCGCGGTAGGCCCGCAGCATCGTGGGACGCACTCCCCCGGCGATGTCAAATTGACCGGTAGATACGCCGTCCAGGTGCATTCAGACATCCCGACCGTCATTGAGCGCCCGACCTATTTCAACACCACTCAGCCGGATGTTGGAAAGGTCACAGGCGCGGCCTCCGTCATTGGATCTCAGGCACCTGGGACCGATTGGCTGTTCGCCGAAGGCAGCACGCAGGCGGGTTTCCATGAGGATGTCTCGCTGGCAAACTTTGGCAGTGCTTCGGCAACCGCGACCGTCACCCTGGAATTTGGGAACGGCAGCACGCAGCAGGTGCATGTCCCGGTGGCTGCCAACGCGCAGAGCGTTGTTGATGTTAACGCCCTAGTCAAAAACAACAAAGGCGATGTCTCAGCGGAAATCACCTCAGATCAACCGATCGTCGCGCAGCGGCAGATCTACTTTAACCATGGTGGCATCATTGGGGGGACAGACGCCATGGGGTTTGTGGCACCAGCGAGATCCAGTTACAGCTTCGCTGAGGGTAACGCAAGCAGTGGCTTTAACGAATTCCTGACCTTGCAGAACCCCACCGCCAGTGAGCAGACAGTCGTCTACACCCTGTACATGCAAAAGGGTATCACGCTCCAGAAGTTTGTTGTCCTGAAGCCGCAGTCGCGGACCACCGTAGGCATTAAGCCGCCCAGCGGCGCCGGCGCTGAATCCTCGGTCTCGCTGTACGCCCTTAACAACGGAACCGTAGTCGCGGAGCGAGCGCAATACTTCAAGTATCAGCTCAGCTCGAAGATTTTAGCCACAGGAGGGGTAGCGGTCGCCGGCTATAGCAACTAACCTTTTTAGGTGGAACAAAGGGGAGAGCCTTTAATTAAAGATTCTCCCCTTCTAGATCTTAGAAATTCATCAATTGGAAAAATTGTATGAAGGATTGTCTGAATATTTATGAGTACTGAAACTGCTTTCCCGGCGTTGGATCTCCAGATACAATCTCCTGTTGTAAAGCGAGAGCAATTCTGGCAACGCCTTACTCTTGTATCATTATTTATTTGTCTGAGTTTAACCCTTATTGGACGTGTATTGCTGATTGCGCATACAAACGGAGTGATAGATGGTGATGAATCTCTGGTAGGTATTCAAGCCCAACATATTTTACATGGCGAGAGACCAGTTTATTTTTATAATCAACCTTATATGGGGAGCTTTGAGGCATATTTAAGTGCCCCCTTTCTGGCAATCTTCGGTTCTTCTACGCAAGTTTTACGATTGGAACTGGTGCTTGTCTCCATGATACTGGTCCGGCTAACATGGCGTCTGGCAATGTTATTGACAGAAGGGGTAAAGATACCAGTTTTTGCGCGCTTCAATTTTGTGACTATCGCGGGATTATTTGCAGCGATCGCTCCACTTTACGATGCTGTTGGCGAACTTCATGTCTATGGGGCTTATATGGAAGCCTATGCCCAATGATGATGTGTAGTTTACAATTGGGGCGTCGCTGGAGTGTGGGAGCCAATGTAAAGGAAATGCTCTGGCGTTGGGCAGGAATCGGTTTAATCGTTGGTTTGGGGCTCTGGGCTCATCCAATATTTTGTATTGGAATTGTCACGGCAGGTACCTGGTTGGCTGCTGTTTGTCTCATGTATAGTATTCGGCAGAGCCGTAGAGGCGTCTCTAGACAGGAAATCCAGCAAACTGTATTCAGAGGACTCTGGACTGCCGTTGCGGCTATTCCTGCCTGTCTCATCGGCCTTTTACCTGTACTCTACTGGGGAGCGACACATAATTGGGATAATGTCACTTTTTTATTTAGCGCGAGCAGTCAGAGTTCTATGGACCGATTTACCATGACCGGTCGGCTATTGGATCTTTATAACAACTGTGTTTCAAAGCGTGTGGCCGGTGGAGCTGTGCCACTAGAGATTGTCTTGATGACCAGAATACATCGCTACACATATGCGCTGGTTCAGATGAGCATTGGATTAACCATTGTGCTTGTGGCAATCTCTTTTTTCTATAAACGGAACTGGGTAGAGCAATGCCGGAAGCTCGTTGTGTTGCCTTTGATTTTAGGGGGGAGCGCACTTTTATTATTTACTTCAAGCAGCTTCTCTTTGAGCGGTCTTACTGTCTCATGTGAGCATGATTTCACTGGGCGGTATGCACTACCGATCTCGTTAGCCTTGCCATTTGTGTTTGCGACAGCATTTGTATTTTTAAGTTTGGTTATTCAAGAAGGGGTTCGCTATCTTGGAAATCGTGGTGTAGGCCTGAAAAAGCAGAACGTTTCTTTATTTATAGGGTAGGGAATTCTGTTGGCCTTATTGCTCGGTTATCTGGGAGCACATCTGATAACATATTGTTTGACGATCTCGGGTACAACCTTTCAATCTCCATACTGTTTGGATGCGCCAGCCGATAATACAGATGTCATTCGTTATCTTGAAGCAGAACATATCAAATATGTCTGGGCTGCTAATTTTGTTGCTAACCCGATCTTATTCAAGACAGAGGGACGGATCACAGCCGCTGACCCCCAACCCTTAATGATCAGGCAGGCATGGTTGAATCGACTACCTGAGGTTACATCTGCTGTTGCTCGCTCTGATCGTCCCACATTGCTCGTATTAACACAGGAAAAAGAGCGTAATCCTCAGATATTGCAAACGCTGAATCAATTAGGCGTTAGTTATAAATTAAAAGGCTTTCCTTCACAACCGGGTGTCAAGCTTCTAGCAATTACCCCTTTGAATCAAACGGTTACACCTCAGCTAGAACCCGACATGTTTGCAGACCAATTTTCGTGCCATCGTTGATATGTATAGGGAAATCTGAATTCAATAGTTAGCCAGATTTCCTTATACATATTATTAATTGTCCTTAGATCTATTTTTATACCATTATTACATCTTTATTGACATGTTTAAAATAAGAAATATCAATAATTTTTTTGCCTTCTTAATAGATAAAAACAGTAATTACCTATTTGATAGTATTATTAATTTTGTGCTTTAAATTATATCAAATTTTTGCTTGATTAAATAAGAAATATACTGCAATTTGATAAGTTTATGTTTTAGAATATACAGGCAAGCCTGTAAAGCTTGTTCTAACCTCTGAGTTTATATAATTTCTAAAATGTTTATTTCAGAAAATGGAGTATTTTCAGGTGCCAACAGAATCTTCTCCTTTACACTTTCTGCGCCAATTGAGGCAAAAGAAGACGAAGCGCAGGTCTCCTCGTTCTTTCTTTGGATCTCTGCTTCTTGCTTTTCTCTTATTTACTCAATTTCTCGCAAGTTGGAGTGCGTTCCCAGGAACTGCTTACGCTGCCAGTCATCCTTCCAATCAAGCAGCAAGCATGACTTTACAGAAATTTTTACAGCAATCAAAAAATCAAACTACCCCCCAAGATTCGTTTGTTCCGCCAAAGTCTATTCCTCCCGTTCCCTCAAATAGCAAATCTACCCCTTCTAAGCTACTTCCCTCTGCTGAACCGGTGAAAATGAAGCCATTGAGCCAGAAGCTGGATGCCGGATTTTTTGCTACCAGTTCTGGCTCTTCTGCCAGTCCCCGTGGGCAAGTTACCTCTGCATCGCAACCCTTGACGCTATTGGGAAGTGATAAGCGTTTTGAAGTTCAGGTGCAGCCCGGCTCGTTGGATCTTTCTCATGCCACCGTGGAGAAGGATCAAAAGGCTGCCGGCCCCTTTACCTTTAAGGTTACACAGCAGCACGGCCATTATATTGCGTCTTCCAGTGTCCTGGGTGAGTATCAGATCCAGGTACTTGATAGTAAAGAGCGTGTTGTTAAAGGAATTCTCCTCCGCAAGCCAGTAAGCGTGAGCTATCACTACCAGAAGTCTGAGCTTCAGAAATTGGGCCTGGGTCCTGATCATCTGGTCGTGAGCTGGCCGGAAGAGATTGCGCAGGCTCGTCAGCAGAAGCAGCCCACACAGAAGTTTCAGGCTGCCATGAGCAATAACGCTCAGGCTCAGACATTGACTACTCAGGTGAATACCCTGGCCGCCACCTCGATGGATGTGAGTGGTTCACCTGATAACCAGATGGCCCCAAAAACGCGTATGGCTTCGGTGGGAGGCAACTCTGGACAGCTTAGCTACTCGTATCCTATTCGAGTACCATCTGGCCCCTCCGGCGTTGCTCCCGAACTTTCGCTTTCGTATTCCAGCCAGTCTACGAATGAAAGATACAGCCCGCGTTCGCCTGCCGGCGCGGTTGGTGAAGGTTGGTCGTTGGGATTGGGTTCTGTAAGCGTGCAACAGTATCCCGAAGGAAGCACAGCGGCGGGAACCTGGTACTTTATCAGCGGAGTCGCTGGTGTAAGTGACCGCCTGGTTGCCCAGGATAATAGTGGCGCCTTTCAGACCGAGAATATTTCGTATACCAAAGTGCTTTTCTCGCCGGCCCCGAGTGGGCGTTCTTGCTTCCACGTTTGGGATAAATCCGGTGGGTATTATGAGCTCGGATGTACCGATGACTCACTGCAATATACGACCGATGCCAGCGGACGGCATGATTATCAGTGGAATCTCAATAACTATGTCGCTCCCAATCCTGGTCAAGATGCAACTGTTAGACTGAGCATGGCTGTTACGTATCTTCAGGATAAGGTCACGACAAATAACCAGACCAGTGTCCGTGACTCAGCGCTCAAACAGGTTGTCTACGGAGCCGTCGTGAATGGGACGATGAAGCCAGCCGGAACGGTAGATTTCCATTATCACGGTTCCTCGGCGGTCAATGGCTGGGTTGATGCCTTTGGAACAAACTACAATTGTAGTTCCAAGCCTGCCTCCTCGACGACACTGCGCTGTGATGATCCCACCAAATATGGGACGATTGAAGCACCGAAGGTGATGAGCACCTATTCTCTGGACTCGGTGACGAGCTATCTAGGAGATGACTCGAATCAAAGTCATAAAGCGTTTGGATACCAGTTCCAGTATTGGGATAAGCCATTTGGGACTAACTATTATGATCCCTACACGCAGGTACAGCAGACCGATGCTGGAACACATCAATTGACGAAGGTGATCCCCAGCATCTATCAGATAAGTGGTTCAACTACAGTAGCGCATACCACGAAGGGACTGCAACTGGGCTACACCGAGCCACGGGCCAATACCTACTTCGACAAGGATCACACGCATAGTGGTGATAAAGGGAATTTTGGCGGTCAGACGTTCTGGACCTACCTCAATAGCTATGTGGATCTGGATACAGGTACTGGCGGAGATGTGCAGTATGCCAGAGCCTTTAATAACACCAATGGCACCCCCTTTACCTTAGACAGTAATGGGAAAGTCAATGATGATCGTTATAATCCAGTTTACTGTGATGCCCATGCCAATGATAGTGATGTCAGTAAGCGATGTTCCGGTAACTTTGATCATCCCGATAACCATGCCTGGTCAATCCAGGTTGTAAAGCAAATTTCATCTCGGGGAGCCGATAGTAGTAACTCTTCTTTTACACCTGCTACGACGACCTACAGGTATCGTCTGGCAAAAACGGCGGATAGCTGTCAATCGGCTGGTCCTCAACCAGATGAGAATGATTGTGTTGGGTATAACTGGATACCTGGAGCTAATGGGACGCCACAGGGGAAGCCTGATGGTGATTGGGTAGATTACTATCACCAGGAATACCATGGCTTTAACACTGTTTATATTACTAGCCCCGCGAATGAGCTGACCGCTGAATATTATTACAGTACCGAAGGGTGGAACACTCCGAAGTCTGATGCTGCCAACTATAACGCTGGTAGCCTCTATCAGAAAGATGTATATCGTTACAGTCAGGCAGATGATTCTGCTTTAATGACGCGGACCGTCAATACCTATACCGGTTCGGGAAACAACTATAATTCGTGCAATGGAAAACTGAATGCGACATACAATCCGTGTGAAGTCATTCTCTTAAGTTCACGAACCACCGACTATGAAGGGACCGGGTCTGGGAATACCAGGGCTCCATGGGTGCAGACAGACTACACCTATGATGATTATCTACCAGGACAGCTCAGTGCAAAAGTTGGTCTGGTTACTGGCTATCACAATTTGACGCAGCAGGTGAGTACCGGTTCTAACACGAGCCCGGTGACCTCAAAGTGGTCATACGCTCCTGCACACGTGGAAGTGAATAATGGGTGGATATATTACACTGTCAATAAGATCAGTCATAGTGAGGTAGATGACTCTCAAAAGCATGTCTGGCAGTGTAAGGATTTCTCGTATGATGAGGGCTTCACTCATGGACTTTCTGCTGGTTGGGTAACCAGCTCAAAATCGTATACGGATTGTAACAATCTTGCGACGGCGATTACTGGCTACACGGGCTATGACCAAATCGGTCATCCAGTGGCCTCAGTAGATGCACTTGGTGTCGCCCACAGCGATCTATACAGCAATGGCGGTTGTACACCATCGGTGACCCCCACGTATCTCTCCTCCGCCTGGAAGCAATCGCATTTTACGTCCTGTAACACCTACGAAGGAACGTATAATACCTATCTAACGGGATCAACCAATGCTCTTGGTCAAAGCACCTCGACCACCTATGATTTCGGTCAGGGGGGTGTACCGGTTTCATCAACAGATATCAATGGGCAGGTCACAGCCACCACGTACAGTTACGATACCAACGGGAATACTTCAGTTGCCTTGAGGAAACCTCTGGCTGCTGGAGCCTACTCTGAACTTTCAACGACGAGCAGCCAATGTACAAGTGACAGTAAATTTCCCTGCTATGAGGTAGATACTCATAGTGCCTTGTATGCAAATTCGGTTACTCGAACCTTTTATGATAATGCCGGGCGGCCTGTTGAAACCCGCGCTCCCAGTTCTAATGCCGGATATGATCTGGTTTCGTTTTTTATCCATAATGATGGGGGACATTCGGATTTTAAAAGTCTCCCCTTTGAAGTTGCTCATGGTGAGGGGTGGCTTGATCCCTATCTATTAAAGGATCGCAATGGGAAGGAACCTGGCGGTATTTCTACCTATTATGACTCCTTAAATCGACCAATCGCAATGCAAGATCCTGCCTTTGGTCACAGTAAAGAAACAGGAATTAGCTGTCCTGGCATGAGTGGTGCCTATACTTCTTGTAACTTCTATGGACTTGGGACGGCCAATGGTTCCGATACTGCAACATACACCTATGCAGGGGCACTTGATGCTAACAACCATCTTTCTGTCTCGTTTAGTGATGCCTCAGGGCGTGCCCGTTACACCCAATGGTATAGTGGAACTGGCTTTAGCTCACTTTCAGATCGCGGTAGTGCCGTAAATGAGCAGAAGCAACTCCAATATAATGGTGCTGGTCTGATCTCGACGGTTACCACAGTTGATCTTTCTCCTCAAAATGGAGAAAATACAACGACGATCATCGCGATGACAGCCTATGATGATCAAGGACGTATAACCAGTACCAGTGAACCTGATAAAGGAAACCACACGTTCACGTATGATCCCAATGGACATGTGCTTACAGATGTTTCTAGTACACGGACCTTGGGATATAACTATGATCTTCTGGGTCGTACCGGTTGTGTGCAAGATGGTGCGCCGGCTATCAATGCCAATGGTGCTTGTACCAATGGTACTCACCCTTATATCCAGAATACGTACGATACTAACGTTTTGGATGGAGCGAATTTTCCGGTTGGAAATCTCACTCAAAGTGTTGCCACAACCTATTACCCTGATGGTACAAGTGCGACTGTCACTGATCAGGTGCGCTATAACCAGAGAGGACATGTTGTACAAAGCAAGCAGCAGATCAGGGTTCCGGGCTCCTGGAGTCTTTCTTCTGGTCTGCCTCAATATCAGCTTGATCAAAATTACAATGATGATGATCAACCTACAACTACAACTTTAAGTAGTACACAGAATGACGGGTATACTTTTACACCGGTCTATGATAGTACAACTGGTATCGAGAATGGTTTAAGCAATAACACTGCCGCCAACGCTAATCTCGCAACTGTGAACTATAATAGTAGTGGTAATTTGGACTCGCTCAATCTGCTTAGCAACACTGGTTCGCAGCTTGCCAATGAGCAGTTTAGCTATGATGCGAATCTACGCGTTATTGATGCCAATGCTAATTGGCAGAGTGGAAGTGGAAATACCGGTCTAATCCTGAATCAGAATCACAGTTATGACCTGGCTGGTAATACCATCAGTCTCGCAACAGGGCATTCGCCGGTGGTTGGGGTGGATGGTTCAGGTGGTGAGGAGGCCCAAAACTTCTGTTATGATGAGCAGAATCGCCTGCTTTGGGCTGGAAATAGTGGTACACAACCCAATAGTAGATCCTGTGGTAGCGAGAGGCTTAGAAACGCTCTGCAAGGAGCTGATTATAGTAATACCTTTACATACACACATCTAGGGCAGATCTGGCAAGGTCCTCTCAACGGGGGGAAAACCCAGTATCAGTATCTGTATTGTGATAGCGCGCATCCCCATCAGCTTACAGGAGTTTTCCAATCAGGAACAACCTGTGCAACCGCCAGTGATACCAACAAGGTGTACTCGACGACGTATGATAACTGGGGGAATGCGGTCTCGCGCTCAACAACTGATAGTTCTGCTAACCTTGCCTATGACGCTCTGGATCATATGACCCAATGGAGCTCTGGTTCTAAGCAGGAGCAGTACATCTATGACGCCTCTGGCAAACGAGTTGTCCGTCGTTCTAATAATGGCAGCAATGTCCAGTACACAACGTATCCTTTTGGGACAGCCGACTATACATATAACACTGTTGGTCAGCGTCAGTCCGCAGCCTACTACTACAGCCTTGCCGGCCAACTGATCGGGAAGAGTGATGGGACAACGACCACCTTCTTCCTGGTTGATGGGTTGGGATCGCCCCTGAGCAGTATTAGCTCAACGGCTGGAAGCGCGACCGTTGTGGGATATCAAACCTTTGGGCCTTACGGTAACTCACGCTATAAGCAGGGGGATGTTGGGACCGCGAAGGGCTTTACCGGGCAGTATACCGATGATCTTTCTGGGCTGAACTACTTCAAGGCTCGATACTATGATCCGGTCGTTGGACGATTCCTCTCGGCAGATGATGAGCAGGGGAACTTCCAGGGGATGGACCCCTATGCCTACGTCAACGGCAATCCCGAAACCCTGACTGATCCCAGCGGCCATCGGA
>CAXTTV010000100.1:0-17520 GCA_964247295.1 uncultured Ktedonobacteraceae bacterium
GTATCGGTCAGGCCTGTTGCTGATTGGAGACGCCGCGCATGTCATGTCACCTGCGTTAGGTGTGGGTGTGAACTTCGCGATTCAAGATGCGGTAGTCGCGGCCAACGTGCTCACACGGCCATTGCGGATTGTACAGGAGCAGCAGGATCAGATACTCACATTGCGGCCACTGGCCGAGGTTCAGTTGCGGAGGCAGATCTCCATTGGCCTGATCCAGAGTCTGCAACAGATGGAAAGCATTGAAGTTGGGGTACGTTTTCTAAAAAAGGTTCCAGGTTTCTCGCAGATACAGAAGCGGCTCCCTCAGATCGCAAGCAGATTTATTACCAGGATTGCCGCGATCGGTCTATGGCGGATTCACGTCCGCTATCGAAAATCGGTTATGTGAGTGTAGTTTCAAATAGGGCTGGTCTGGGTCTGACCAGCCCTTGTCATATCAAATTACTGTTTTGACCAGGAGATAACAGCCGCAAAAGGATTAATTTCTCGTGGTACTACACTGCCACCTTCTTTTTCCATAAAATAGTGGTCTAACGCCTCTCGGATGGCTCGATCGCGCTCAGGGTTTGGGATAAAGCGGAGTCGCTCGCGCACGTCTTCCAGAGCCTCATCCCAATCGGAGTACCAGAGATGAGTTGGATTGGGGACAAGACGCATCTGTGCCGGATATCCAAGCTGATAAAGAACGTTTAGCGCTTCCAGCGCTGCTGGCAGAGGATAACGTTCATTACCATGAAACTGACGCCACAGAGGGACTAAAACGCTGGTAGGATGGTTTATCCCAAGGCAGAGATAGCAGGTTCTCTTCGCGGCGGCGTTCATTCCCTCTAAAAAGGGAGCTATATTTCGCACTGCATAGACAACATTCACCGAGAGAACGATATCCGCCTCAGGAATGTGAGCAGGAGGCCACATCTCCCCCAGCACCTCGACATTTTCTAGCCTTTCCTCCTGAACATGTTTTTGAAGCTGGGAGCGCATCGCCTCCGAGGGTTCAACCGCGAGAACGCGGGCCACCGATTTGGCAAGATAGGGGACATATCTGCCGGTCCCGGCTCCCACGTCGAGGACAGTATCAGTCGCTTGTAAGCCGGGTTGTAGAGCCTGCATAAAGCTGTCAGGCTGGGTTACCTCGTTACTGAGGCGGGCAAAGCGTTGGGCGCGGGTATGCCAGGAGTCGGCATAATGGGCGAAGCCTGGCTCAGTCACCGTTTCGGCCTGCTCCCGCTCCTGATCGTACATTTGTCGCCAGATGGTGACCCAATCCAGGCCACCAGCGCGGTGCGTATACCTATCCAATTAGTTATCTCCTCGTACTGCTGCGAGTGTCACATCCACAATATTTTGAAGTATTGCTCGATTCCTTGTTCCCCGTGCCACAACTTATAATGATAACATGAACAGAACGATTGGTCAAAAAAGCATTACCTTTGCTGGAGTTTCACAAGTGCTGCAACTATTAAGAGTGAAAAAGTCATAGCGATTCTCGTCTTGTAGGAACTGTGAAGCTATTAATGGATTGTTGTCGCATTTATATAGAGCATGTACACGGCCACAAGCAGGAGCACTCCGGCGAAAAGGCGCGCCAGTACACCTTTCTGCTTCGCCAGTACGACAGAAAGGCGGGTTCCAAGGAGCCCTCCCAGGGCTCCTCCGAGAAGATATTCCGCCGCAATACTATAATTGACATACCCGGATAATGTGTAAGTGATGGCAGTTGTTGTGCCAAAGAGGCCAACAGAGAATAAGGACGTGCCGATTGCATTTACAAGAGGCATCCCCGTCGCGAAGATCAGGCCGGGGACAATCAGGAAGCCGCCGCCAATCCCGAAAAAACCAGAGAGCAGCCCGACAACCACACTTATAGGAAGAATGCGAATAATCTGCTCTCTCTGGGTGAATTCACGTTCACTTGATGATACGTTACGAGGACGTATCATGACTACAGCCACGCCTATCATCACAAAGGCAAAGAGAAACAACAAGGATCTACCGGGGAATAGGGTTCCGAGTCGTGCGCCAATAGCAGCGCCCAGCGCCCCTGGAAGGGCAAAGAGGAGCGCTGATTTCAGGCGTACCGTGTGCGCCTTCCAATGCGGAATAATATTGAGGTAGGCCGTCATTGCGACCGAGAGCGCTGTTGTTCCTAAGACTACATGGGTGTCACGATATCCCACGAGATACAGGAGCAGCGGGACGGCCAGAATCGATCCGCCACCTCCGAATAGTCCCAAGGTGAAGTCGACGATGACTCCCGAGAAGATGACAAGTGAATGCTGAAGCAATGAGAGTGTTTCCATTATGAAAGCGTCCTTGGCTAGAGAAAAATCAGTTTTTATTGTGGTCAGGACGGAATGCTTTCCTGTGCGTGGTCAACTGGAGAGCCGGCGGTCTGCCAGGCTTGAAAGCCTCCTGCGAGATTAAAGAGAGGAGTATATCCTTGAGTGGTCAGAAGGCTCGCGCCAATGGCAGAGCGTACGCCGCCCTGGCAATGGATAACAATTGCCCGATCTTTTTGAATAGTATTGTCCTGTGGAAGCATGCCTAAAGGAATATTGCGACTGGTAGGGATAAAGCCTGCCGCATATTCGTCCGCTTCACGTACGTCAAGAATCGTGACCTCATCTTGCAGGAGCAGTGTTCGGAGACGCTCCACCGTAATCTGCTCAATCTGTGCAAGCTGGCGACCATCATCTTCCCAGCGAGTAATGCTCTTGGGTCCCCAAAAGCCCTTAATAGCATCAAATCCAATCATTCGTAACTGGACTATCGCTTCTCGACAATCCTGCTCTTCCCCCAGCAGCAGAAGGGGGCGATCATATGGAAGCAACCATCCAGACCATTTGAGGAAAGGGCCATGGAATGGAATATTTAGAGTTCCTGGGACGTGCCCTGCGGCAAAAAGATCTGCGGCTCGCACATCAACCACAGTGGCCCCCCCGGTCAGATGGGTATGCAATGTATCAGCAGGAAGCTGTTCAGGTTGAGCAAGCGAATCAAGCAACGCAGGGCCTTGTCGATTGATCTGTTTCATCTGCGCGAAGTAGGTTGGGGGCTCAGGTTGTCCCTCAAGCGCGGTATGGACAAAGCGATCTTCATCAGAAGTTGTGAAGGCCCAATTGAACCGTTTTTCGTAGCCAAGCGTACTTTGCGGCACATCTGCGAGTGCTTTGCCACATGCGCTGCCAGCGCCGTGTCCAGGCCAGATTTGCAGATAGTCTGCAAGATCATAGAGACGATGCAGAGAATGAAAGAGACTACGCGCGGCATCTTTCATCGTCCCAGTCACGCCAACCGCTTTTTCCAGGAGATCTGGGCGGCCAACATCGCCAACAAAAAGGAAATCTCCTGTACAAATATCCATTGGCTCATTTGCCTCTGCGGTATTTGTTACCAGAAATGAAAGGTGCTCGGGGGTATGACCAGGGGTACCTATCACATCGAGACGAAGAGTGCCAATTGTCAGATGATCTCCATCATACAGTGGCGTAACATTCTTCTCATGAAGATAAGTATAGCTCCAGGTCTCTGGACCCTCCCCGGACAGATAGAGTTGAGCTCCTGTCCGTGAGGCTAGTTCGCGTGCTCCTGAGACAAAATCAGCATGGATATGCGTCTCTGTGACCGCAACGATCCGTAGCCCTTCCTGGTTTGCGAGCGTGAGATAGGTATCAATATCTCGGTTGGGATCAATGACAACGGCATCTTTGGTTATGGAACAGCCAAGGAGATAGCTTGTCTGCGACAGTTGCGCGTGATAGAAGCGGCGAAAGATCATAGAGTATTTTTCCTCTCTTCCTGCTTCTCTGTGCTCGATATGTTCTGGATAGTATCCATATATTCTCTCGCAAATTCGGCGAGTTGAGGAGCAGTGCTACAATCAAAACCAGAGGCTTCAACGTATTCAAAGAATTGTGGAGTGGTCCAATGTTGTTGTGTTGCTTGCGTCAGAAAGGCCATTAAAGCGGCTCGTCGCCCACTGGCGCAACGCACATATACAGGACCATCTGCTTGCTGAATGATCGTCAAAAACTGTTGAATAAGTGCCGGATGAAGGCTTTGTGTAGAGACAGGTACTTTTTGAAGAACAAGCCCCACCTTCTTCACCGGAGCTTCGGGCAGGATATTCCCCTCCTGGAAGGTACAAAGGTCAACGACCGTAGTGTATCCTTGCTGCGCGAGCGCTTGTAGACGTTCTTGTGTCGTTTCATCTCCAATGGCAAGCTGATCATTAATTTTCTGAAACATATATCTCCTGCTCATCTAACTTTAGTGATAAGTGGGAGCATTTTTTCCCACTCACCTTTCTTCGATGCGGTTCGGGGATCAATGGTTACATTGCCAGCTATGACTGATTTTCTCGCTCTGTCCAATTAGAAAAAAAGGGAAATCGCATGTAACCAAACCACTCTTTTTTGCATCTAACAAAGTAGGAGATAGTAGTTATGTGGTAGAGTCGTAGGCCTATGCTCTATTGCTGGAATGATAGAAGGAAAAATGGAACAAGAAACGTCATGAGTATGCTACATAGTTCATTGTGGGATATGAATCTGACTATTTATCCTACAGAACAGGATCTGGTGCAAGGATTACGGCGTGGAGAGTCGATGAGTTGTACTTGTTTATTCAAGCAATTTGAGCCGCGTCTGGCTCATCTGGCTGATAGATTAGCGAACGAGAGTGTTGAAGCAGAGGAGATCGTGCAAGAAAGCTTTATCCATGCTTGTGGATCGATTCTTTCCTTCCGTGCCGATAGTACACTTGCAACCTGGTTACATCGTATTACCGTTAACACAGCGCTTATGCAGCGGCGGAAAAAACATATATTTTTTCTTCCTTTGGAAGAGATAAGTAACGAACAACAGGTACAGCCGCTTCATCTATCTATAGAGATTGGGGATGACCCCTTAGAACAAGTGATACTTCAAGAGAAACATCAACGAATTCGACAAGCGATTCACGCATTGCCAGGAACATTACGGGATGTTTTCCTGTTGCGCGTTATTGAAGATTTAAGTACAAGGGAGGCGGCAGGTCTTCTGGGAATTACAGAGACAGCGCTCAAAGTTCGTTTCTATCGTGCTCGCCTTGCATTAAAGAATAGTCTTCAAGCAGAATAAAGAAAAGTGTTTAGGATAATGGGTGTTTGTTCATAGATGCTTACCCCTCTACTGTCTTATGCTTTAGAGAGGGCATGCTCTGCTCAGTTATGATGGAAGGCGCACCAGCACGGTAGTTTCCCTGCCTTTCTAACTGGTGGCACAGGTAGTTCCTTCACATTCGCGAATTACCTGTGCCACCCTTGTTTATCCAATTCCTGTCCTGGCTTCTAGCGATTTGACTGCCAATATTGCTGGGCGAGCTGCTCAAAATGATCTGCAACGACAGCAGCAGGATAGATTTTCAGCATGTAGTTGTCCACAAAATCCCGGGCGTTGGGATAACCACTTGCTAAAATCTGCCGGGCAGCAGCCTCTCGATCATAATTGGTAGAGCGGAACTCGTAGCCATCGGGACCCAGAAGGAGCCAGTAGGCCCCCGGCTTATCCGCATAGGGCATGCCGACACTGCCAGCATTTATGATATGTGTAGTATCGATGGTGCGCTCAAAATGACTGTGGGTATGGCCACAGACAACGGTCTTGTTTTCGGCTAATGGAAAGAGGGCACGAACCTGCTCATCGGGGGTAAGCCGGGTAAAAAGTTCTTCATCGTTGCGCAACGTCGCGTGGCAAAATACCACATTGCCCAGACCGTTCACCTCCATTTCAATCTGCTCGGGAAGGTTTGCGAGAAAGTCGCGCTGGGAGCGCGATATCTGTGAAGCGAGCCAGCGAAGCCCTTCAAGCTCTGGTTCCGTGGGTTCTGGCATAAAGTGCCGATAGATAGGCTGGTCATCAAACATCGTCACAACTTCGCGATCGGCATTACCGCTCAGAAAACGAACCTGATTACCGAGCCCGATCAGGCGTTCCAACGTTTGAGTAGGCATGGGACCCGAAATAATATCGCCACCCACAAGTATAATATCAGGTCGCGCCGTTTCCAGCTCTTTAAGCACCGCATTTAAAGCTGGAAGATTCCCATGAATATCATTAAGTACCGCAATCTGCATACGTAGAGGTCCCCTCATCTTTTTTAACAACTTTTTTGTATTCCCAGCTATCTTAGCAGAGAGAGGGAGGCGATTGTAAGGAATTTCCTATGCTTGTAGCATAGTAAGAAATCACTTTGTCAGAATAGTCCCATATAGAATCCAGGGTAGGAAAGGGAGCGGATATATAAGGAGAACCAAGTTAGGCAACCACCAGGCCAGATCGAAATCTCCGCGAATACTCCAGAATGCGATGGCTTGCAGTCCGGAGCAGCTTGTAAGAATGAGCGAGATCAGGGCAAGCGAGCGCCATTGGGAAGAGTTTCGCTGATACAGAAAAACGCTGGTAAGGCCAGTGCCTGAGATCGCGAGATCAAGAGGCAGGAATGACCAGTTCCAGGCTACCGCTAGTTGATTCTGATAATCGTGAAAAAGATATGCCGGCGGAATCAGATGCAAGGCGGTGATGATCCAGTATGCGAGAAAACCCAGATCAGTGATAAGTAGAAAAGGTTTCAGCCTTTTCATCGTGGCCTCCTTAAACAAGTATGATCATACAACTATTTCACTTGATTACTATACCGTCTGGACGGTATAGTAATCAAGTGAAACTGTGCATACCATGAGGATGATAGGAGTTACGAAAAAAAACTTCCTGGATTATTACTTACTATAATCCCAAGAAGTTTATCAAGACACTGATTATGGAGGCTGTGGATCCGTGAATAAAGAGGTTCTACCCGTCACAATCCACTCAGAAGCTCAAATGTATGTGAAATCCTTTTAATAGCTATCTTTTTCTTCAGTCGAAATATCTCTCAGTCTAAATTGTATCATTACATATACTTCAAAAGTAGCAGGATAGATCTGGCAGAGGATACAATAGAAAAGCAGTTCAATAGCCTTGATATCCAGAACATACGGAGGATAGTGATGTCAGAGCGCTCTCAAGATCAACAAGAGCACTATTATGCGAGGGATCGCGAGGAATGGCGGCAGTGGCTTGAAAAGAACCATGTGACTTCCAGAGGCGTCTGGTTGATTTCATATAAACAGCAGGCGGGCCAGCCATTTGTTGCTTATGCTGATGCTGTGGAGGAAGCGCTCTGCTTTGGCTGGATAGATAGTCGACCCAATGTGCTGGATGAGGAACGTTATGCACGTTTCTTCTCGCCCAGAAAGCCGAAAAGTCCCTGGTCGCGCTTAAACAAGCAGCGTATTGAAAAGCTGATTGAACAAGGACTGATGACCGGGGCCGGACTGGTAGTGATCGAAGCCGCGAAGCGCGACGGCTCATGGAATAGCTATGACGCGATCGAAGATCTGACGATCCCTGTTGATCTAGAGAAGGCATTGGCAGCCAATCCAACGGCCTCTCAGTATTTTCAAGCGTTCAGTCCCTCCGTCAAAAAAAGCATCTTATGGTGGATTGAAAGCGCGAAACGGTCTGAAACCAGAGAAAAAAGAATCGAAGAAACAGTTCGGCTGGCGGCACTGAATCAGAAAGCTAATCAGTACCGTCAATGATCCACCTTCTCGTGGCTCACTACATTTTTCTCAATGAAGACCAGAAATCACACCTCCTACTCAATCATCCACCTCAATCGGCCCCATTCCTTCCTCATGCCGCTGGATCTACGGTTCCCTTGGATAATTCGCTATTGCATGACTGTTCGGGGTTTCCAGAGATGGGTGTATGAGGAGTAAAAGCCCTCTAGAATGAAAACATTCAGGGGGCCTTCTAGAACAAGGATTCAGGCAACGGGTAACGGGGGGCCTAGGAGTTCCATTCCATGCGTTCTCCAGATTTCGGGATTGAGGGGCGGCATTGCGCGTGCTTTCGTGACTTCGCGGAAAAAGTCCTCCATTTTGCCGGCAGGGAAGAATGATATGAGTATCCGACCGTGTGTTTCTCCGATTGAAGCCCAGACGTGAGGGACCCGGCGAGGCGCTAATAGGGAGTCGCCCGGCTGGAGCAGAAATTGCTCTGATCCTACCTCAAATTTAAAGATGCCTTCAAGGATCAAAAACCATTCATCTTGATTGTGGTGGAGGTGGCGGGCCGGGCCGCCTTTGGCGTGAAAGATATTCTCCAAAATAAAGGGATCATTGGAGTTTGTAGATTTCATTTTAAATGTAATGGTGCTGATGCCTAGACTCCGTGTCTCGCCTTCGAGATCTTGATTGCTTGCAAGGTATAATGCCGTTGGCATCTCTGCCGAGCTTGAATCACTCATCTCTTTCTCCCATTCATAATTACCTGTTTATGCTCATCTATAGATATCTGTTTTCAAGTATAACATGGAGAAGAGAAAAAATAGCACGATGGTTCTATCCAATCAGGCTCGTCAGATGCGGTTCGTGTTGCGCGGTCAGATCCCAGGGGACCGAACAGAGCGGGTCACTGCCATAGTTGACGCTCAGATACCCAACGTAGTAGATGGCGCTGATCAAGGCGAACACGCAGGCCGCCGTCTTTGCCTGGCAACAGGGCCTGGTGCGCCGCTCTGAGATACATAATCAGGCAGCCTCATTAGATAACCGGTGTGCCCTGATGTATCCTGCTTTATAGATTTTTTGAGTATTGGAAAAGGTCCATTATTTTTTCAAAAGTGAAGCTAAGAGTCTGCTGAGGATCGGCCAGGACCGCATAGAATGGCCGTCCATAGTACTGACATACATCTCCTACAGGAGGACTATCGACCCCAGTCGCGTATCCCTGGTGGCGGTACGCACCCGAAATTTGTGGATCGTGGATGGGAGCAAAGCGCCATTGGATCAAGAGATTATGGAGGCGTTTCAGGCCTTTCATACCATGCAGCGGAGAGGGATCGACAAAGAACAGCGCGAGATCGGCGCGAAGAAAGTCGGCGCGCCAGAGAAACATATCGAGGTCCGGCCCCTGAAGTTGGAGTGTTGAGGTTTTGCATTCCAGAAAAAGCAACTGCTTGTTTGGGAGCGCGATCACATCCAGGTCTCCTGGATCACCAATGTGAAGGAATTCTCTGATCCTCACACCATGTCGAACGGGGACTAGTCCCTGCCCGGTGGAGGCATAAAAGCGTCGAAGCCATTCCGCGCACCACCATTCAAAGGTGTGACCGATATCTTTGAGTTCTCGAAGTGCCGGTCCACGGATGTAGCGTTTTCTGGCAAAAAGTAGCATATCTTGGTCATGTAAAAAGTCTATATACTCTGTGAGTTGCTGACGATCGGGACAGACAGCTTGAAACTGCTCCAGGCAACTAGAAGGGGATATCAGAAGGAGACGGAGCAGGGTTCGAAAAGGGCTGGCATCAAAAAGATGATAGAACGTTCTATCCGTATAACGTTCCATCGTAGATGAGAGCAGCCATGGTTGACGAATGGTCTGCGGATCAGTATAGATAGGCTGAGATTCAAGCAAACCCCAACCATGCCTTTTGAGCCGAATAGCAAATCTATCGAGTTCAACAAATTGCTCGCGCTGAGAATGGGGAACAGCATAGCCGGAAGGACTCATAAGTTTCCCTTTATCACAGATAGTAAGATACTATTTCACAACTTTATATCATAAAAGATGTGAAAAAGGCATAAAAAAATGTGATAAAGTAGTTCCGGTAGCTGTAAATAGTGTAGAGTTTCAAAAAACCCTGGTGAGGAAGCTTGATAGCAACCTTTGTTTCCTCACCGGGTCTTTTTCCATGTAAAGAAGAGAATTAGAGGCTCACGTTTGCTTTTGCCTGACGGGCAGCGATCCGATCCTCGATTACCAGCAGAACAAGCAGCACAGCCTCAACCGCTTTATCCAGGTATCCGAGTTGGACCGATTTCAATCCAAGCAGAGCAAAATAGGCAATGATCGTAACCGCCGTAAAGGCAATCAGAGCCCAGCGGATCAGGCGCTGATACCTTTTGAGGGGCGGTAAATAGAGAGCTACAACCAGGACAATATAGCCAATTGCATTCAAAATGAACAAAGTAGGCAGGTTCTGAAAAATCAACGTCATCATATCGGGAGCGCCGCCAGCAGGAGGGCCTCCGGCAGACGGGTGACTTGCAAAGGCCCCCATCGCCACAGCCTTGTCCAGGTGAATGGCAGCAGTAACCACGGCAAGTATAATAATCGCGATTGGGAGCAGACTCCCCAGGGTCGTTGAGCGACGTAACGTAAGTTGACTCATGAAATATCCTTCTTCTTTTTTCGTATGGTGATAGCATCCGCTATAGGATCAAGTATAGTCTCAACGTATCAACATTCTAGTTATGAAATTGTTAACAAACTATCAACAGGATTTTTCTCGGGGCACCTGCTCTTTTTACACATTTTCTCTGGTATAATAATCAGAAAAAAGATAAACAGACTCTATATATTGTTCACACCTTAAGGAAAAGATATGCTACGTGAGAAGACTGCAACAGTTTTAATCGTTGATGATGACGAAACCATTTTGGATCTGATGCGCGATTTTCTGGAATCGGAATTGTTTGTGGTAGAGACAGCAAGAGGGGGCGAAGAAGCCTGGGTCACCTTAAAGCGAACTGCCGTGGACTGTATTCTACTCGATGTGATGCTTCCGGGTATTTCCGGTTTTGATTTATGCCGCCAGATTCGTGAAACCAGCGATGTTCCTCTGCTTTTTCTCAGTGCTTGCCAGACGGGGACCGATAAGCTTCGTGGGTTAGGGCTGGGTGGAGATGATTATATTGTAAAGTCCGCGACCCCCGCCGAAGTAGTAGCGCGCATTAAAGCGGTTTTGCGCCGGGCTCGATCCCAGTCGGATAGTCATATAGCGCGACAGGTTATCCTGGATTTTGGACGCTTAGTGATCAATGTTTCGGCGCGTGAGGTCAGTATAGATGGAAAGGTAATTGCGCTTCCAGCGCGCGAGTTTGCCTTGCTCCAATTGCTCGCGGAGCACCCCAGGCAGGTCTTGACGCGCGAACAGATATTCGAGAAGTGTTGGGGAGAGATTGGGGATCGCCATACGGTCGCCGTGCATATCGCGCGCCTGCGTGAGAAGATCGAGCCAGACCCCACGCACCCGGTCTATATCAGCACCGTTTGGGGCATAGGATATCGTTTTGAAGGAGGGAAGCGATGAGACAGCTCTCTTTGCGTGCCTGCATGATCATGGCCCTGGTGCTGATTATTATTGTAGCTTTTTTCTCGATAGAAGGACCCTCGCTGGTACTCTCCTATCGTACAAATCAGACATGGCAGAGCGATATCAAAGCCTCCATGTGGTTCACTGATAGTTCGCAGTGGCGAGATCCTGCTTGGCAGCAAAAGATCACAAAAAGACTGGCAGCTCTGGACATATCTGCCGTGATCCGCGATCCACAGGGCCATATTTTGTATCATGCCGGGACATGGAACCAGGAGGAAGGGGCATCTCAAGAAATCATCGTCATGGATGGTCATCAGCCGGTTGGGACCGTCTTTTTGTATGAATGCACCCCGACCGCTTGGTTAACGCAACATTACCTTTTAATTGGGTTAGGAGTGCTGTTGTTAACCCTGACAGGCGTTGTCTGCTTTAGCTTTCTCACCATCCTCAAGCCGCTTTCTGCCCTGGCCCAGGCGGCCCATAAGGTCAGGCAGAATGAGTACGATTTTCAGTTGCCCGCAACGCCAATGCGCGAAGTGGAAACCGTGTTTACAGCCTTCGATATGATGAGCAGGGGGCTTCGTGAATCATTGCAGAGGCAGACGGAGCTGGAGCAGGAGCGGCGGCTCTTTATCAGCGCGATCGCGCACGATCTGCGAACGCCTCTTTTCTCACTTCGAGGGTATCTGGAAGGGTTAGCAACTGGTCTGGCGAATACACCTGAGAAAGCCGCGAAATATATAGGGGTGTGTCAGGCAAAGGCCGCCTTATTAGAGCGCCTGATCGGGGATCTTTTTGTCTATACCCAGTTTGAGTATCTGGAGCAAATACCGCAGCGAGAAACACTAGAGATTGGAGCTTTGATAACCCATGTCCTTGAGAGTCTGGAGCCGCAGGTGCAGAGCAAAAGGATTACTCTCGTAAGCGAGCCGCCAGCAGAGCCCTGTTTTACGCAAGGAGATGAGCATCTGCTGACCCGCGTCTTTGAGAACTTGTTGGATAACGCGATCCGGTATACTCCTGAGCAGGGCACTATTCGAGTGCAGTGGCATCCCGAGCAGGAGCGTATCATCTTTAGTATCACCGACACCGGACCAGGAATCAGCTCAACGGACCTCCCACATCTGTTTATGCCCCTTTACCGGGGAGATCCCTCAAGAAGCTCACACACAGGTGGTGCCGGCTTAGGCTTGACCATTGCTCAGCGCATATTGAAGGCCCACGATGGAGATCTGGTTGCCCGGAACGCCGTGGAGAAAGGCTCCGTTTTTACTGGTTCGCTTGCCCTTTCCACCAGGGCTGCCTCGATGGTTCTTGAGCACGTGTGATGCCTGGGTATATCTTATCTGTTATAAGTCGGCTCTGGAGCGATGAAGCAGATAGGCATAGACATCATCCCCATCGCTATCAAGATAACGCTCCCCGCGTTCATAGCCGCGTTTCTCCCAAAAGGCGAGCGCGGGGGCGTTTTGGACTAAGATAGACAGCTTGATCTGCCGGACCTCAGAAGAAGAGAAAAGATATAGTTCTAGTAAGGAAGCAGCTTCTGAACCGTAGCCCTGTCCTTGAAAGGCATCTCGAATAATCAGCAGATCGATCCAGGCGGTCTCTGGAAAAGAAAAATACGCCGTCTCCGCAATCCCAATAAGAGTGCTGTTCTGATCGAAAATGCCCCAGACACTGCCACCAGTCTGGCTGAGCATATCCTCTATATCAGCGCAAGCGTCATTAAGCACTAAACCTTGAGGACGGTTGCGCCATTCGTTAAACTGTGTGTCTCCATTGAAAGCCGGAAGTAACGTCTGGGCATCTTCAATAGTCTTACTTGTTAAGGTTAGACGGTTTCCTTGTAATCTCATCAATATACTCCATTGGGTGTTTTCGTATCTCTACAACGGACCCGATCAGAAAAAAATGAGCTAGAGTCTGGAATATCTGTCCTGGAACAGACCAAGCTGTTTGCGCAATAAGCTGTATCCAATAAGGACCGCAGAGACTTCTAGCCCTGCATATACAAAAACGATCTGCATACTATGAAGCAACAGTATACCTTTTCCATTCTCTGTTGCTTCTCCTAGAACCAGAAAGAGGCCGATCCCAATCCCCAGAAGAGTCACAATAAGCCATTGACGTGGGAAGCGAGCTGAAATCCGACCTTGCTCTGTTTGATCCAGTGTATCCGGAAAAAGCGCGTTTCCCAATGCCCATAGCGGAACAAAAAGTAACACGGCACCTATGATTACAGTTAAAAGTTCGCCAACCATGCTTTGTGTAAGATTTTCGGGATAGAAGGCCAGGACGATAACCATTGCAACCATGATTACGATCCCCTTTTTCCAGGCTCCGGAGCTTTGTGGGAGCCCTATATGGCGAGCGGAAACGAAAATCACAATTCCAACTACCAGAGCAAAGAGAGCTAGAACCACAGTCAAAAAGAGTAATTCAGAGCTTGCAGGTTGACCGATCCATCGAGAGAGATGCCGTAGCATCGCTACTATGTCCCCAATGAGTGTAAGTAGGACTGAAAGAGCAATTCCCATCTGTGTCCGAGCAATCAAGATCTGTTGTTTTGTATCTTGTGTTCCACGACGGTATAACTTGATTGTCCTGATAGATGAGAGAGCCCCCAAAAAGACAGTCGTCTCTAGTGCGAAAGAGCCAAGAGCATCGTATGGATCGAAGGCAAAAGGAATGAGTTTTGAAAGCATGGCATCGTGTTTCGTGAACATAAAGAAGAGATAGAATGCGATTGTTAATGCTAAGGTGATTAGCGCATTGAGGGTTGCTTTTCTCAGCATGATGCTTATGCCTTTCTATTTGCACTATTAAATTATGGTTTTCCGTAGAATGGAACGAGCAGAGAGACCGCGAATCAAAGCAAAAATTGCGAGTCCAGTTGCAAGAATCATTTCTAGAACAATGCTAACCCAGGTCCAGGTAGTGCTGGTTCTAAGAATCCCTGCGTTTCCCGTGAAGAGCTGCGGAGCACTGGCATGCAGCCCCAGTCCCCAGAGGATTATCGCCAGTAGAACCAGGGTCATCGCGATGGTACAACAAGCAAAGGGAAGAAGCGCAAAAAACAGAAGTTTCTCTGGAATTTCGCTTTGCGCAACCGCAGTGCAGACTGCACCCGTACTAGAAATAATCGCGATGATCAATGTACCAAAAAATAGACTGCGATAAAGGAGAATCTGCCAGATCGACTCGGTATGCGGTTGTTCAATTACTTCCAGTAACAATGTAGTTCCCAGAAAGATCAGGAAGGCCAGGGGCGGCACTGCTAACATGGCTAAGGTATTGTAGCGCTTCTGGACGAAGACCAACTTGATTATTGCTATTACAATAGGCAAGCCACCGATAATCATCGCAATCAGGGTTGCGATCGCGCCAGCTACTACAAGATAAAATGGGAGACCTACCAAATTGGAGGTTTGAGTTGCCTGCTGAAATGCCGCTTCTTCTGTCATCTTTTGAAAGCCTGTCCCCGCAATCATAAAGCCAACGAACGAGCAGAATAGTATCAGCAAAGAGGAGCGTAGTGCGAGAATCATTTGTCTGTCTTTTTCAGGTGGCGAGAGTGCAGTCATCCCAAAGTGCGGATGCAGATGAGCATCAAGTGCCCCGAAAACAAGATCGACACCATCCAGGATTGAGAGAGGTCGTTGTTCAAGCAGATCAAGAAACTCCTCCCCGTAGCGATTGCGCCACTGACGTGGATAGAGGCGGATCATATGTTTTGTTATTCTCATATGCCAGCCAACCTTTGTAGTCCCATTCTGGTAAATATCTGTAAGCCAGTGAGTTGTTCGTGCAGAAATGCGATCCCGGTAGCAGTCAAGCGGTAGGGACGGCGACGTTCATCAACTGGAAGCGCCTCAATCAGTCCTTGTGTTTCCAGACGTGCGATCGCACCATATAATGTTCCTGGACCTAGATGAATCCCCGCGAAAGCCTCAATATCCTCCATAATTGCATAGCCATGTTTTGGACTACCAGCGAGACTAGCTAAAATAAGAATGGGCGGATCTGAGAAGCGTCCTAGACTAAACGAATCCATGACAAAATTCTCCATGATTTGACTTTGTTACCTTAGTACGCTAGACGTAATAGTACGCTAGACGTAATATAATTAAAAAAGGAGCGTTTGTCAAGATACCTCTGGAGTAATTCAGGGCAATCGCAAGCGATACTGTTAGGAAAAAGAAAGGAACGAGGCCATCGGAGGGAGGTAAGGCTTCGTAGATCAGGTCACGTGTGGACCCGTGGGAACGGGACGCACCACCTGCATGCATCCCCGAAGCCGAATCAAAGGCTCGTCAGTCAGACCACAGGTAGGCCCGTGGGAATGGGAGCACTTATGGGGGTTTGGGGGTTATGACCGACGTTGGATCATCGTTCCTCTGAGACGTAAGGCGCGTGACGATGGCGAGGGGAGAGGTTTCCGTCTCCACGGGTCCACACGTGACCTGATCTACCTCATGCGACTCCCATTCTCTGCCCACCACCATCTTTCCCATTTCCCGACAGCGTTGCAGGCATACTCCATCTTTGATTATGGTAGAAACATGAAGTTGGATCAATCGGAGAAGTACACCCCTGATTGATCCAACTTCATGTAAAACTGAAACCGAGTTAGATGGTCTGGGTCGGCTTTATATTTTTGTTTGAACGCTCAGCCATAATATATTGATAAAGCGAGTTGCCCAGGATAAAGGGTGCGACAAATGGACCGATGAACAGCGAAAGAAGGAATTTGATAAGGTACATTACCGCAAAAATGAGAATAGGTGCAATGCATCCTATGTTTGGTGAAAAGGTTTGTAGCGCGCGTGAAATAAGTGACCAGCCATAAGGGACAGAGGCTAAAATATATCCCGCCGTTAAGGAGCCGGCAAGCGATTCGCCAGAGCGAAAGTAAAGAAAAGAAATAACAGCGAAGACTATTAGAGAGATTAAGATACGCATCAAGTGGTTCGTGGAGACCTGTTTATTACTGGCCGTAGTACAGGAGCTACACATTGGGGGGTGAACTGCTGAAAGCACTCGCCACAGAGGCCGGCACCACAAGATTGACAGGTACCCACACAATCTCTCTCATTATGGGTTGAACACTTCATTACAGAAATAAAGACCTTTCTCTTTTTTTTCTTCTAAATACGTATTGGATGGAAATATTGTCTATTATAACATAGACATGAATGGATGTATATATGCATTTGAAGTGATAAATGGTTAAAAATAGTATAGAGGTATATTCTTACACAACCCCACTTTTTGTAACTACTCAGGTGAGCTAGAAGGCTGGAAAAAGCGGTTTTCCAAGCAAGGTTTGTCGCAGGGCATGCAACGGATGCAGCCCCTGCTTGCGTAAGGAGGAAAGATAGCCACGAATGTGGCAAAGCGCCTCAGCTCTTGCGATGCTACGGAAGCAGCTAGAGACATTTTGTTTGACCTTCACCATCCGAATATCACGTTCGGCCTGACTGGTATCAAAGGGTACGGCAAAGTTGACCGCAAAGCACAAGACGGCATCGCGGTATTTGCTCAAGTGTGTCAAAAAAAGTATAAAGAGTTACTAGAACTCATCGGAAATATGATCTCATTACCTATAATACATGATTTAATAGATGATATTAAGAAATTCAATGGACCTTTAGAAAAGATCAGAGATGATTCGTATATAAAATTGAAAGCAAAAAACTTGTCAAAAATTATTAGTTGATTATTCCCTTTTTCTAGAAAGTGGCCCAGATGCCTGGGAAGTTCGCCCAACATCTGTTACGAGTAAGTCCGCCAGTTCTAGCCCGTTGCTCTCCTCTTTAAGCCAGTAGGCCGCACCTGTGGAGAATGGGTTCCAGCCGTGTGCCAACGCATACGTAATAATTTGAGCAATGTCTTTGGGCTTCGGATAAGTTTGATAAACAAGATACTCTACTACCTTTGATGTTAGATTCACAAAAAGAGGCCGGTTCTTTTTCTCTTCTCCCCAAATCTGTACCCGGAGAATTCGACTTCCATCAGGATGATAAAACCAGTCTGCCTTCCACCAGAATATTCTATCTTGAACGACAATCTTACGCAGCTTCTTTTTCATTATTGTTCTTTTACATAACTTTTTCATCAACTTATTGCTGCTAGCATAACATACAGATGATTTGGCGCAGAAAAGAGGCCCTGAATAAGTATAAAGCGTATAGGGTGTAGTTCATTTTTTGGCGGAGTCAGTTGGTGAGCAGAGAACCCGTTCACGTGGTGTTAGGACGGCCCGTTGAGGGCAACCGTTCCGTGACCGAGAAACCCTTCATGGTCATTTGAAGAGCCTTTCCTTGTGCTCCA
>CAXTTV010000101.1:0-17366 GCA_964247295.1 uncultured Ktedonobacteraceae bacterium
GTGTATGATCTGGTCACGGGGAGCCGGGGGGAGGCCAGCCTTTTCCAGAGTTGCCTGAAACGAAAACACAATACATTCCGACGTATCGGCCAGAGTTCCATCGAAATCAAAAACAAATAATTGATACACAGCCTAACCCTCTCAATACCCTCGCTTGTAATGTGAATTTTATGATATCACAGGGTCGAAATATTCGGAGATTTGCAGGGGAGCAGCTTGCGGCACCATTAGAAAAAGAATGTGGAAGAAGGAAAACGCCCTTCAGGCGCTTGACGGGCCGTCCTATGCCGCGTCCACGGGCATTCCTCGATCTTTCGCCAAATTTCCCCGCAGAGTCGCTTGCTTACGGAGAGGATCGGCCTCCCATGGTGCCACGAAGACGATCGGCATGGGGAGGCGGACTCGCCCACGTGTGAGTGAGTCCGTGGGGAAGGGAAGATCATTGGTGCCATGGTCGAGGATGGCTCCCCCGTTCCTGTTGAAATCCTCTTTCATATGGAAAGCTCTGAAACTCAATAGATGCATCTTTGGGGGCTGAAGGCTGACCAGAAGTATTCGTTATTCTGAAAAATAAATAGAGTGATATATGAAATACGACCAGAACAACCGTCATCCAGAAAGGAAATCGGAAGATATCAGGCATGCTTTGATTTCCAGCCCAAAACTGATACGTCACAATCACAATCGCGGTTACCCACCAGACTGTAAAGCTTACACGTAACCGGAATAATTTTATCGGTTTGATCAACGAGAGATTATTATAAAGAAAATGAAGAAATGCTGTCGTGGCGGAAATACAAAAAACCTCTAAAAGAATGCCGATGACAGCCCTTTCTACGGTTAAACCTATCATTGTTATCCCTACTAAAATGATTAGTATTACTGCTATCAATACCGATTTACGATTCCCTGATGAAGAATTGCTGATAGTATAGTTTGGTCTGATTTTTAGATTTTTTTGAATATCATTCTCTTCATACTTATAGGGGTACAATCCACTATCCGTCGTCTGTGAATTGCTCTGATTTCCCTCATTGTTGGACATCTGCTGTGAAGGTGACATTCATAACCTCTTTACAAATCTATTTTGTACCCCGGAGATAGCTATCAGGTACAAAATAGATCTTTCTACTGTCTAATTACCGCAATTAACGTCTATACGTAATGAAGATAGTATATCATTTCTTAATGAAGGGATGCCATTTGGAGATGTACCGCCATTAAAATTTCCAATTTCGTGGGGCTTAAACCGTTGGTTTGGGCCGTTTCCATTAACGTCTCCATAAAAAGTTCCACTTGAACACCCAGCATTATAACTGCTTGCCTGATCATTCCAAGATTTACCTGGTAAACATCCTCCGCTAAAAAATGGAAGACAGTATTGTGGAAGATTGACAAAGCCTTCACCTAAGAAGCAGACTGTATCTCCATCTTCATTAGCGTTGGTGTAAAGCTCAAGCGCAGTAAATCCACAGTCTACAACGTCAGTGCGCGGATGTGACTTTCCAGAAACATTAACAGCTTTTCCATTGTTAGAACAAGCTGTGGTTGCTGGATTTTTTCCGTTCAAATGTACCACGATGTGATGGCAATTTGAGAAATTAATTGATGGTGACGCTTTTGTAGCAGCATACGCTGAATTTGAGGTTTCTGTCAATAGCAGTAAGCTGAACATCAAACAAGTACAAATCAAGAAGCACGAAAATACGCGTTTAGTCACTACAGTTCCTTACTTTCTTCACTAAATATATAGTAACACATGCCAAATAAGTCCTGGCTGTTACTACATATTAAAATATCTATGATATTTTAATATGTCAATGCATTTATTAGTCACAAAATAATAGATGATGCTTCAGGGCTCTTAAGCATCATCTAAAAAAGAAGTAAAGTAAAAATTATTACAGTATGGTATCGAGAGATCTGTTTTAATAGCTTCTCTCTAGTCGTTTTCGGGTGTGGTGTTCTCAGGAGGTAGGTGGTATTGGATGGTCCAGCTCGCGTGCGTTTGGGATGATGGTAGTGGCACCTCGTGGTCTTCGCCCCATTCTATTCGCATGGGCAATAAAACGAAGATGGTGGTGCGATCCCCCGGAAATTTCTGAATTTCTAGTTGTCCCCCATGCCGCTCGATGATCTTTTTCGCGATATGGAGATCCGAGCCGGTCTCTTCGGAACTCACAAGATCACGTAAGGTGATAATTGCCTTTGAACCAGCCTGCTGAAGCGCCAGGGTGACAGGCATCTCATCTGAATGAACCTGACTCCAGGCGAGCAAGATAGTAAAGACATCGGTCAGCCGCTCCCGATCCACCATAACATTGAGGGACGAACCGATCTCTTCCTGAAGTAGTTGTGCTCCCTGTTCTGGAAGCTTTTGTTTGAGAACTTCATGGCCAAGCCCAACCAGATTACAGAGCTCGCGATGGAGAATAAACATTCGCGTCTCAATCTGCGAGGTGTTTAAGAGGTCTTGTATAAGATTTTCAGTACGGCTTATCGAGCTTTCAATATCGTGGAAGCCCCGGCTAACAACCTCTTCCATATCTGTATGAGCAAGTTTGGCCTGGAGCATCTGGGTGATCTCTTGTAATCGCTGCAAGGGAACTTTAAGCTCATGAGAAATTAAATTGATAACTCTATCTTTGGTCTCATTAGCCTTTTCAAGATCATCGGTCCTTTGCTCTACCAGATGCTCTAGAGAGCGAGCATGGATCTCGATCGCGGACTGCTGCTCCTCGACCCGGCGGCGAAGCTGACAGGCCTGGATCGCCCTACGTAAGGAACCGATAAAGGCGTCGCGAACAAGGGGCTTTTGAATAAAGTCGTAGGCTCCGCCCCGCAGGGCCTGGATCGCCAGATCATACTCACCATGACCCGTCATCAACAGAAAGGGGATCTCGGGCCGTACCTCCTGAACTTTATAAAGGAGTTGTATCCCATTCATACCCGGCATTTTGATATCGCTCACAATTGTGTCATAGCGATGGCTTTCTAATAGTTGTAAGGCCTCAGATGCGGAGTTGCTAACGTCGATTTGAGCATCGGAGATATGGAGGGAGATGGTACGAGGCAGAGCCTGGAGTAGGGCGGGATCATCGTCTACAATTAAGATGCGTGGTGGTTGCTCATTGTCGACCTTATAGAAAGCGTTCTGAGAATCGTGAGGTGTAAAGAAGCGTGCTGGCAAGCCTGTCTGTAAACGAATCCCAACCTGATCTAATGTATGCAGATACCAGCCGCTGCTATCTACAGCGACCTTTCCCGGAACCCAGGAGCCGAAAACGCGGATCTCAATGCTCTCACCATTTTGTAGCTCATACCCGTCCAATTCCAGACTATTGTATTCCTTATTGAAGAGAAGTTTTCCTGAACCAGAATATGTTTTTTGATCTACGCTCATGACTCGCCTGCAACTTCTTGTTTTTAAAAGTAACGTATTGGTGGGCTTAATTGTTTCACAAGAAATTATGAAACATACACAGAATCACCGTCACCAGATGCGTGGCGGTGGCAGATAAACAGCAATCCTAGTGGAGTTCCATGAGAAATCTTAAGTCCTTGCTTTTCGCGCAAGCTTTTTTCACTGGCATGAATGTCCTGTGTTGTCACGGTAAAGCCAGCCTCTTCCATTAGCTGCTGATATATTGTGATCGCCCTGCGCGAGACCGGCAGGCGCAATCCCTGCGCGCCCGGCATCGCAAAAAGGCCCCGCCCAAAGTCAGTAAGCACACCCTTTTTGGAGAGAGCACGCACAAAATCTGGATGTGTCACGGTGGCAATCAGGAGACCATCATGAGTCAGAACGCGCGAACACTCCCGTAATGCATTCTCCAGACCGCTATTTGTCAGTTCATTAAAGAGCATACTAGCGATAATCAGATCGAAACTATTATCGGGGAGTGGGAAAGCATCTTGCACATCTAAAGGAAAGTAATTCGCGCCATCAATGTGGAAGTTGGCTTGAGCAATATCCAGAAGTGACTCTGATTGATCAGTAATCACAAGCTGCCTGGGGAGCTGGCCGGAGAAGCGGCGAAGCAGAAACGGAGCAAAATATCCGTTGCCCGCGCCTAATTCGAGAATTGCCTTTCCCTCGATACCACTAATCGTTGAAAGCATCCAATCGTTGAGGGTGTATTGTTTGAAGGGGCCACCATGGTAGCCAGTAATACGATGCCACTGTTTCGCGATACGATCATAGTAAGCTATCCGGGCTATAGTTCTTGTTCCTTTCCAAATGCTTCCACCACAGAAGTGGAGCAGATGAAGACTATCTTTAACAGGCTCATCGAATTCGAGAGGTCAGGGCCAGTATATATCACCTTTCTCAGGAAAGCAACTTCCCATACCTTTTTAAAGCACGTATAAATAGAAAAAGACGGTAATCTTGATGAGATTACCGCCGCAAAGAATTGGGATCGTTATCTTGAGTTGATGGTTGTCTCTTTCTTCGCCAACCGGCTTTGAACCAGCACCACAACCAGTAAAATGATCCCTCGGATCACAATCTGCCAGAATGAAGTCAGACTGATCAGGCCCAGGCCGTTCTCGAAGTTCAGAAAGTTAAAGATGAGCCCTAGCAGGATGACTCCTACAAGGGTAGTCGCGACTGAGCCTTTACCTCCACTGAGCAGGGTTCCGCCAATAACCACGGCGGAGATCGCGGTAAGCTCCCAGCCCACGCCCTCGGTCGGGATACCTGTCAGATTCTGGGCCGCCAGCATCGTTCCGGCCAGCGCGGCCAGCATGCCACTCATAATATAGACGCCCAGGATAATCCATTTTACCGGCAGGCCCATCAAGCGCGAAGCCTCTTCATTGCCCCCGACCGCCAACACATGACGACCAAAGCGTGTGAATTTCAGGACAATAAAGCCAATAACATACAGGAGGATGAGTATCAGGACCGAGATAGGCATACCAAACATGTAGTTGGAGCCAAAGCTGGTAAAGTCAGTCTTGGTACTGGCGTAGACATCGGCATTATTTGAAAGCACCAGCGCCATACCACGAGCACCCATCATCATCGCCAGCGTCGCGATAAACGGAGGAATCCGTAGCCAGGCCACAGAGATCCCGTTGATAATTCCTACGATCGCCCCGGCTGCCAATGAGACTGTCAGGGCCGTCACTAATCCATGTGGGCTCATCAAAGCAGCGATCACGCTACACATCGCCACCACCGATCCCACCGAGAGATCAATATTGGCCGTCATAATCACAAAGGTCATGCCCAGCGCGACAAAGCCCATCATGGAATTATAGGACAACATTTTAAAGATGTTGTACGAGGTCAGAAAGCCACTGTAGCGCAGACTACCGAAGATCAGAAAAGCAATCAGGGCCATAAACGCTCCCTGTTGCTGCCCGAAGTTTTTGATCGCTCCCCAGGTGTCGATACGTTTGGCCTGGGGAAGCGCTTTCTCCTCCGGGCGAGTAAGTATTTTTGCCATAATCCTTCTCCCCTTGCCCTTATGATTTACGTTGCGTCTGAATATAGACGGCCAGCAGGATAATAATCGCATTAATCACCTGGGCCACCGCGAAGGGGACGTTTTTGGTGATAAGCGTAAAACGGATAAGCTGAATTAAGAGTGCGCCTAGCAACGTGCCGATAACTCTGGCGCGCCCACCAAGCATTGAGGTGCCGCCAACCGCGACCGAAGCGATCGCGTCCAACTCTACGTTTAGACCGACTTGAGTGGCGTCCGAGGCAGAGTTAATGCCGATGACAATCAGGCCGGCCAGCGCCGCCAGTACACCGCTCACAACATAGATCAGGATTTTGACTCGGTTCGCCGGAATTCCAGCGAACCGGGCGGCTTTCTCGCTCCCTCCGATCGACAGAACGTAGCGCCCAAAAGTGGTGGCGCGCATCACCCAGAACGTTACCAGGACAATCAGGACCATGAGAAGCACTTGAAAGGGGATGCCCAGGATGCGCCCGACGCCGATAAAGCTAAAGCCCGGATTGGTAAATACCTGGATCTTTCCGTTCGTCATCACCTCAGCGATGCCGCGACCGGAGATAAATAGGATCAACGTTGCGATAATTGGCTGGAAACGGAACCGGGTGATTAGGATACTATTGAAAAGGCCACAGAGACCACCTACCCCCAGCGGGATCAGGATCGCCAGCAGAAAACCAATCCCAGGAGGCAGCGAGCTTAAAAAGATGAGTGGAGCCAGCGCGCCCGAGATCGCCATTACCGAGCCGACCGAGAGATCGATCCCGCCCGATGTAATAACTAACGTCATTCCCATAGCTACAATCGCCGTTGAGGCGATCTGGGTGAGGTTCACATTCACGGCGTCCAGCAGGCCGATTGGAGTGCGAAATCCAGGATTGGTCGCTATATTAAAGACAACCAGGAGTAACAGTGTAATCAGCACACCATACTGCTGGATAAACTCACGACTTCTGCGACCCTGGACCTTCGCCTCTATCTGTTGTGCCGCAACAGGATTAAGCTTTGCCATGTTGCTACACCTCCTCCTTGACTACTGGACTCGCATGATCGTCCTGCGCCATCGCGTGAATAATCTCTTCCTGGTTCAGATGCTCTTTAGGAAGGGTCGCGACACTTTTACCATCTCGCAGTACCACCACACGATCGCTTCCCTCAATAATCTCCTCCAGCTCAGAAGAGATCAACAGAACACCCAAGCCCTTCTCGGCCAGCTCATTAATCAGTTTTTGAATCTCAGCTTTCGCGCCCACGTCGATCCCACGCGTCGGCTCATCTAGAATTAATAGCTCGGGATTCATACAGAGCCAGCGGGCCAGCAACACCTTTTGCTGATTACCGCCCGAAAGCTCACGGATCGGCTGATCTGGATTGGCGGTCTTAATGCCCAGACGCTGGATAAATGTATCGACAATCTTCTGCTGCTGCTCACGGGAGACAATCCCATATTTCGAGAGAGTGGGGAGGGCCGCGAGCGTCAGGTTCTCACGAACCGAGAGCTCAGGGATAATCCCTTCGGCCTTGCGATCCTCGGAACAGAGGCCCAGACCGGCATGGATCGCATCGGATGGCGTCTGAAAATGTACCTTTTTACCCTTGACCAGGACTTCGCCAGAATTCAGTGTATCAGCTCCAAAGATTGCTCGGGCCGTCTCACTACGCCCGGAACCCAGCAGGCCAGCCAGGCCCACAATCTCACCAGCATGCACATTCAGGCTCACACCATGGAGAGCCGTTCCCTCCTTAAGATCCCGCGCCTCAAGCAGCATTTTGCTTTCTGTAGCGTGCTCAGAGGAGTTAAAGCCGGTTACGCCCTCGCGCTTTACTGCGTTTAATTCTTTGCCGAGCATCTTCGCGATCAACTCAACCCGGCTGATATCCTTCATCTCCGAAGCACCGACCGTCTGCCCGTCGCGCATAATCGTCACGCGATCGCAGACCTCATAAAGCTCATCCATTCGGTGCCCGACAAAAATTACACTGATACCCTCTTGCTTGAGTTGACGGATCACATCAAAGAGGATCTTCACCTCGCTCTCATTCAAGGAAGAGGTGGGCTCGTCCATGATTACCAGCTTGCTTTTAAAGGAGACCGCGCGAGCGATCGCGACCATCTGCTGAACCGCGATATTATAGTCCATCAGGGGTTTAGAGACATCGACCGAGATGCCGAAGCGCTTCAAGATCTGCGTGGTCTCGGCGTGCATACGCCGCCAGTTGATAAAGCCAAAGGTGCGGGGTTCGCGGCCCATAAACACATTTTCAGAAACAGAGCGTAAGGGCACTAGATTAATCTCTTGATAAATCGTACTGATGCCATTGTTCTGGGCTTGTTGGGGGGATTGAAAGTTAACAGGTTTTCCATCAAAAATAATCGAGCCGCTATCACGAGAGTAAGCACCAGTAAGCACCTTAATCATCGTTGATTTGCCGGCCCCGTTCTGTCCAACGAGCGCGTGGATCTCGCCACTACTAACGCTAAGAGTCGCGTTATTAAGAGCGATCCCACTTGGAAAAGACTTTGTAATCTGCTCCATCGAGAGCAGAGGACTGCTCTGAGTCATAGAGGACTCCCTTTTTCGTTCTACCGACTCATACTTACGTACATTGTAGAGTATACGTCCAGCTAGAGAAATCCTGGAGAGCATCCCATTTTCGTAGATGAACTAAGTGAGCCATAGATTAGAATATTTGTCAAGATCCCATCAAGGGGGCAAATGATAAAAATGGGCTGGCTTTGGTAAGAAAGCCAGCCGTCAGGTGAGCTAATAGGCGGATTAGAAACCGTTGACCAAGTTTGCCGCAGCATTTTCCTTGGTGTACTGCTTGTCTTGCACTACCACCCAGGGGCCGAGTTGCTGACTGGCAGCGAACTTGTCAATTGTGTCAAATGTGATCGGTCCAAAGAAGGGGCTGGACTGAACACTAGTTCCCAGATCGCCGGCGACGATTGCGTTGATTGCATCCTTCTCACCATCGATCGAGCAGACGATAATATCTTTACCAGGTTTTTTGCCAGCGGCCTTAATCGCCGCGATCGCGCCGAGCGCCATCTCATCGTTGTGAGCGTAAACCGCAGTCGCATCCGGATGAGCCTGGAGCATCGACTCCATCACCTTACGACCCTTGTCACGGTTGAAGTCACCATCCTGAGAGGCCACAATCTGAAGGCCGGTCGAGGTTTTGATCTGATCATCGAAGCCAGATTTACGCTTGATCGCCGGAGTCGCGCCAGTCGTGCCTTCCAGCTCAAGGATCTTGCCTTTGCCACCGGTCTCTTTGATCAACCAATCGGCGGCGCGCTTGCCTTGCTGCACAAAGTCGGAACCGATAAAGGTCACATAATCCTTTGTGGGCTGAACATCGGCATGATCCACATCTCGGTCAACCAGGATCATTGGGATACAGGCGGCCTTGGCATCCTGAACCGCTTTTACCAGAGGTTTCTCAGAGAGGGGAGCAAGGACAATCAGATCAACTTTCTGGGCGATCAAAGAGTCAACGTCCGAGATTTGTTTTGAAGCAGAGCTCTGTCCATCGGTAAAGACGAGCGTGTCGCCGTGATCCTTCGCCGTCTGCTGAATGCTGTTCGTCTCTGCGAGACGCCAGGGGCCAGTGTTCTCATTCTGCGAGAAGCCGATCTTTAGGCCACTCTTCTTTGTTAATTTGGGTGTACAGTTACTACCAGACGAGCCGCTACTGCTCTGAGAGCCGCCAGAACTGGGAGCCGTGTCTCCACAACCAGCAAGAAGACCAAGGACGAGAACGCAGAGGAGCATTAGCATCCCCGCATCTAAATACATTTTGCGCTTCATGGCACAACCCTTCCTGTAAAATGAGCTTTACAAATCAATAAATGCACCGTTACATTTTTGATCGGGTACGGGTAGAGGAACAATCTTAATTGAACCTGAACTCGAAGAGATGACTCTTCTGCCTCTCCATCTCTTGAAGAAAGTCTCTCTTGTTTCTTGGTAGACGAGTAAATAAGGGCAAAAGACAAAAGTTCTAAACCTGATACGTTTCAACTTTTATTGAAATGATAATCAAATTTCGGAAGAAAACTGTTGTTAACAGAGGTAAATCGAAATAACAGATGAATTATTTCGACTTATTCCGAATTGATATCTCAAGTTTAGTAGAGAAAAATAGGATTGTCAAGACTTGGGTCGAGCAAAAAATTGCTAAATCCAAAAGTTTCTAAAAATAAATGTCTCAAGATCTCCTTTTGCTGACTCCCATTCTTTGGTTTCGATGTTTCTTATACCGAAACAGTTCAATGTAGAAGTGGAAAGCTCAAAAGTTTCTTGACCTAGACTAATATACGTCTCTAGAAATGATAATCTCTCACAGAAAAAGGATCACTTTTTGGGAATTCCGGACAAATAGCAGAGTGTTAGCATCTCACCATGCAGGAATGGGTTTAAACGGCGCGTCATTGACTTTTAAATATTTTATCCTTTATACTTTGACTATCAATTAGGCTATACCTGAAATAAAACCTGATGGTCAGGTATTTTAATGTTGCTTGCACCCTGCTTTGTTCAGAAACTCGCAGATGAACGGTCTAAAAGAGTCCGTCGTTTTTTTGACAGCAAAGGAGAATGTGAGCCTGAAGTGGAATGGTATGACAGGCAAAGTGTTATTTTTAAATCTCACAGAAAGTAGCGAAACAGCGTTAACTTTGTTGAAAGCGCTGAGTTCGGAGAAGAGGCTAGCTATACTCTCGTTTCTGGGGGATCGGCCAGTGAATGTAAACGATATTGCGAGTGCATTAAACATGGCTCCCTCATCGGCAACAACCCATATTCAGATTTTGGAGCAGGCCGATCTGATCCGAACGGAGGTCATACCTGCGACCCATGGATTACAGAAGCTTTGTGCCAGGACTTACGATGATGTACATATCCGTTTAGAGCGAAACCATATAAATTCACACGAATCATTTAGTATTACTATGCCTGTCGGACAGTATTTTGATTTTGATGCGCACCCAACATGTGGTTTGACAACTGAGAATGGATTGATTGGTCTATTGGACACGCCGGCCTCTTTCTATGAGCCCAGTCATGTGTCCGCGCAGTTGTTATGGTTTCGTTATGGGCATGTTTCGTATCGTTTCCCTAATCATCTGCCTTCGGGAGCCAGTCCCCTCAGGTTGGATATCAGTGCTGAGATGTGTTCAGAGGCCCCCCTTCATCACTTAAACTGGCCCTCAGATATCACAATGTGGATCAATGGCCTGGAGGTCGGTACCTGGACAAGTCCCGCTGACTACGGCGGTGAGCGGGGCCTGCTGACTCCAGATTGGTGGGAGAGCAAGGATAGCCAGTACGGGCAGTTAAAAATCTGGTCTGTAAATCTGGAAGGTACCTGTGTTGATGGCAGGCTCGTCAGTCCGGTCTGCCTGGCGGATCTTAAGATTGAGCAGAAGCCGTACATTGAAGTGCGCATAGGTGTGAAGCCCGATGCTATGAATGTGGGTGGCTTAAATCTATTTGGGGAACACTTCGGCAATTATCCACAGCCGATTGTCCTGCGAGTAGATTTCCAGCACCCTCCAAAATCGCTGGAAGATAAGTATGACTTATAAGTATTTTAGCCAGTTGAGATGAGAGTATATAGCAATATCTTACCTGGCTTTGATGTTGTACACCTACAATCTGAGAATAATGCTTTTTCCATATACTATCGTTGGTATAAAAAGGATATAAACCCTGGTGTTTCTTTTTTGCCAGGAAAGATACTTTGATAAATCAATACCCCCTTTTTTATATTCATTCTTTATTCTATATTGTTTTTGCAACGCTGCAAAAAGGAGAAGGCATGATGTCTGAAATACACAAAGACCAGGAATGGAGAAAAGGCGTAATTGGCCGTCGAGATTTCCTTAAATGGGGTGGAGTTACTTTTGGTCTGTCGGCGTCTGGGCTGGGCTTCTGGCTCTCGCAGTCTCAGGCGGCTGAGGCGCAGGCTATTGATGTGACTGGTGGTCTGGTTGGTTACTGGAAATTGGATGAGACGGGTGGCGAAGCTGTACCTGATGCGGTTGGGGGAAATGTGGGTGCCCTTAAGGGTGGCACTGGTTGGAGTACGGGGAAAGCTGGTGGCGCAGTCCTTTTTAACGGCTCTGATGCCGAGATAAATGTAGGTAAAAACGTTCTGGATACCAGTGGAAGTTATTCTGTCTCGGCCTGGGTCCAGTTATGTGATAAAAATAGCTGGTCCACGGCTGTGAGCCAGGATGGGAACGCTATCAGTGGCTTTTTTCTGCAATACACCAGCCCATCGGCTCCAGCCGATGCTGGGAGATTTGCCTTCAGTACCATTGACTCAGACTCTACTGGTGGGGCAATAACCCGCGCGATCTCTCCCTTTAGTCCCACAACCAATACCTGGTATCATCTCGTCGGTGTACATGATTCCGGAAGCAACCAGATTAAACTCTATGTAAATGGTGCTCTGGTCTCTACAAAGTCTGTTCCAGGGGCCTGGAAAGCTGGTGGCGGTGTCGCGATCGGTCGGGCCAAATGGAATGGCGGAAGTGTTGATCACTGGCCGGGTAAAATCGATGAGGTGCGATTGTATAATCGGGCCTTGAGCGACCAGGATGTGCGCGATGTGTTTAGTGCCGCGCCTCACTTCAGTCCGGTGCGCCCACCGGCTGTACCGTTAGCTGTCAGAAATCCCTACAATAGCACCTGGCAGATGGCCGATAATCTAAACGGCGATTGGCCAAAATTCTGGACATCCGGTGTCAAGGCTATGACCGGGATCGCTCGGATCGATGGCAATGCTTACGTTTTTATGGGTAGTCCAGTCGGGATCGGTACAACTCAGAATATGACTCAGATGCAGGTTGAGGTTACCGCCACCCAGTCTCGTTACACCTTCCAGGGAGGAGGCGTGACCCTCAATCTTACATTCTTCTCACCGGTTGAGCCCAATGATCTTCAGAAGCAGTCGGTTCCGTATAGTTATATTTTCGCTCAGGCGTATAGCAACGATGGGAACACTCATAATGTGAACCTTTATTTTGATATTTCGGCTGAGTGGGCGCATGGTGATGTAAATCAGCAGGTGAAATGGGGTGCTGAGCAGGTTGGCCATAGTGGCGGGAACCTTCAAACCTTTACTATGACTCCTAACTCACCAAATGTACTGGCTGAGTTTGGTGACTACCCTAGCTGGGGAACGGTTGTCTGGGCAACCAACAGCCAGTCGAACCTGACGTATCAGAGCGGCGCGGATAACGTTGTCCGAGGATTAGCTGTTTCGCAGGGAACCCTCAATAACACAAACGATGGTAGTCAGCCTAGAGCGATTAAAGATCGCTGGCCGGTCTTTGGCTTTAGTTTTAATTTGGGAAATCTGGGAGGGCAGCCGATAGATCCAATTGTTCTGACAATTGGTCACGTCCGGGAACCAGCGGTCAGCTATCTTGGAAATGGGGTCGCGCCCCTCTGGCGATCCTACTGGTCCAATTGGCAGGCGATGTTGGGGGCTTTCTATGATGATTTCAGTGGAGCATTGAGTCGAGGCAACACTCTGGATCATAGTCTTGCTGCCGATGCTGTCACCGCCGGGGGAGCTAACTATGCCGCGATCTGCAATCTAGCTTTGAGACAGGCCTTTGGTGGGACCGAGCTGGTTGGGACCAGTCAGAACCCCTGGATGTTCCTGAAAGAGATCAGTAGTGATGGTAACGTCTCTACCATCGACGTGATGTATCCCGGTATGCCAGTCTTTGTCTACACAAATCCTTACCTGCTCAGGCTTCTCCTGGAGCCACTACTGGCCTATGCCGAGACCGGTGGGTGGCCCAAAACCTTCGCGGAGCACGATATTGGTAGCTCGTACCCGAATGCCGCCGGCCATAATGATGGAAACGAAGAGGATATGCCGGTTGAAGAGTCGGCTAATATGCTCTTGATGTCTCTGGCCTATATGAATGGCGTCAGCTCTGGCGAAGCCTCAGCCTGGGCTAATTCGCACTACAAGATATTGAAGCAGTGGGCGGACTATCTGGTTCAGAACGCCCTTGATCCAAATCTTCAGAACCAGACTGACGACTTTACCGGTTTTATTGCCCATAGTTCCAATCTTGCTCTGAAAGGTATTTTGGGTGTCTATGCTATGGGCAATATCGCCAATGCTGTTGGTAATGGCGGGGACACGGGTTACTACCATGGGCAGGGCAGCAGTATGATCACTCAGTGGGTGAGCAAATCTCAAGACTCCTCGGGTCAGCATCTCAAGCTGGCGTATGATCAGGATGGCACCTGGAGCCTGAAATATAATGCCTATCCCGATAAGTTGTTGGGCCTGAACTTGATCCCCAATTCGGTAATTCAGGAGGAGGATAATTGGTACAAAACCAAAGAGGCCACCTATGGTATCCCGCTGGATAACCGTCACGGCTATACCAAGGCCGACTGGGAGATGTGGACCGCTGGCTCGACCGAGGATGGAGATCTGAGGCAGTTCTTTATCGATGCTTTGTACCGTTTCGCCAACGATACAACGCAGCGAGTCCCATTCTCTGACTGGTATGAGACGGGTGACGCTAGGCAGGCAGGCTTTCAGGCCAGGCCGGTCGTGGGAGGCCTTTTCTCAATTCTGGCGCGTCGTAAAAGCGGCCATTAGTTTTACATAATCTTATAAAGCGTGCTACTATGTAGTAGTATGTTTAGAGGTTTCCCATTCTAGTATGGGAGACCTCTTCTTTACTTCCTTTTTTCGTGTATACTGAATGTGTACGTTCATTTACTTTAAGCAAAAGGATGTTTTGATTGTGGTCCATCTGATATTTTACTGCTCCTCAGCAGCAATCCTTCCCCCGCCCATCGTCGCTACCCGCTAGAGGGCAGGACTGACGAACGGCTAAATGTTCTAATTGCTCGCGATCTTTTAAAAGATTGTGTTCTTCCCCTATGTTTTAATCCTGCCCTCTTTTACCACCAGAGCCTTGTAAGACTTCAATAAAGAGGAAGGGATTTTTTGTGATGAAGCACCATCAAAACCGACTACGGCAGGATTTCTGGTTGATTATTCTGGCGGCGGTCGCCTGGGGAACTGTAGGTGTCGCGACCCAGGCAATCTATAAAATGGGCCCAACTAACGCGCTCTCGCTGGCCTTCTGGCGGCTGGCTTTAGCAACCCCATTGTTTTTAGTTGGTGCCTGGAAAAGTCTGCGTGGGAAATGGCTTCAGATTAAACAGCGCGATCTCTGGATTATGCTTCTCATGGGCCTGATGCAGGCTCTCTATCAAGCAAGCTACACGGGAGCGATTTCCTTCTCTGGCGTGACCGTTTCCACACTGATCGCTCTCTGCGGCGCTCCAATGATGGTCGTGCTTTTTACCGCAGCTATTAAAAAAGAGCGGTTAGATCGCATTACAGTTATCGCTTTAATGGCAGCTTTGACTGGAAGCTGCCTGCTGGTAATCTCAGAATCGCAACCGGATGCTCAGCCCTTTTCCCTGCCCGGTGTCGGGCTGGCCTTTTTAGCAGCCTTCGGATACGCCAGTTTTATTCTTCTGGGGAGGGGGCTGGCTGGAAGGTACGCGCCATTACAGGTGAACGCTATCGCTTTTGGATCGGGGGCTCTGATGCTCTGGCTGGTAATGCTACCCAAAGGCTTAGTTCTCAGTTATTCCCCATGGGGCTGGATGCTGATATTTTATCTGGGAATCGTGCCAACCGCGCTGGCCTACAGCTTGTTCCAGACTGGCATGCGCTCAGTTTCCGCGACGGTCGTGAGTATTCTCACGCTTTGTGAGCCGTTAACGGCCGCCATTCTGGCATGGCTACTCTTCCACGAGGAGCTCGGACCTGGTGGGATTGTTGGGGCCGTCCTTTTGATTAGTGCGGTCATCCTACTAAGCCGGGAACGCCAGGAGAGCCGCTAGCGACTCTGTTGGGAAATTCGGAGAAAGATCGAAGAATGCCCGTGGACGCGGCGTAGGATGGCCCGTCGAGCGCCGCGATGACGTGCCGCATCTAGCGCACCGCGCCATACCTTCGGGGAGATCCTGCATCCTGTCGCCTGGCGCACGTTTCGCGAAGCGCTCCTCCCGCACCTGAAGGGCGTTCCCTTTTCCCAGCAGAGTCGGCATGCGTGCCAAAGAGGCTCAAATGCAGATCACAGGAAGTTTGTAAAAAAGTCTGACCTATAAACAGAAGTTATCGGTAGTATACTGTTTTTGTGATCGCTTTTGACTTGACATGCCTCTGTAAAAAATCTACAGTATCAATACATAATGTAAGCGGAACTCTGACCAGATGATTCTGGCGCTGTGCAGATACAGTTAAAGGGATGTCCACGGCGGATATCTTTTCTATAGAACAAAGGAGCGTTCTCATGTCTCACAAGCATATTATCAGTGCTCTCGCGATTGCCCCCATGCTCGAATTGGAGATGGCCTCCTGCAATGGAGATCTGAATTGCCAATCCGTGATTACCGCCTTTCGTCGTGAGTTGCGCCGTGAGATTACACTGCAGCCACACTATCGGATTCACGATATCGCCTCCGCTGATGGGGCCCCCGGCGGGATTACTGATAACCTGCCACTGATTATAACCACTGTCGGCGCGATTATCGTGAACGATCAGGATATGATGGATCAGTTTCAGAAGCTATTAGAGAAAACACTTGAACTTCTGTTGAAACGGGATCGAGTGCAGCAGATTGAAATTAAAATCGGTACGACTGATCTGAAATTTACTGATCTGAGGGAGTCAAGCGCGGAAGCCCTTCTGGCAGAGATTGTTAAGGCCACACCGGCTCTAAGGCAGCAGCAGGCTGAGGTGCTGACAGATGAAGCGCATCTGCCCCGCATCCTGGTGACTATGGCTCAGCCGCTCACAGAGTCCCATAAAAGATAAAAGCATAATCCAGAGATCGCGATGTTTTGTTTGACTCCTGACGATCTCAAGCGAATGACTGGTGGGCAGGTCGCGGTTATTAAGACACTTGCTTAATGGTTATCACGGATAGAGGCCAAATATCCAGTTGACATCAGGCGTAAAGCCGTCTGATGATATACTTCGGGTGTTGAGAGCGTAAAGCCTAGGGCGTCCGCGATCCTGTTAATCATATGGAAGCCGGTTGAGATGTATAAAGCATCTTCGATGGCTTCTTTGCTGATCCCTCCCTTACGTAAAGAGCGGAAGTCGTCGGGGGTCACTTGATCTGGGGCTAATGCGATTTTCTCCAGTACGCCAAGCATCAGGCGTAGTTTTTCGGGGATCGGCGCGGTCCGCCAATTCTGCCAGACGGCTTCAACCACTGAATTAGAAAGCTCAAGCGACGCAACTGCGCCGTGGCAGTCCGTTCAGTAGCGGCAACGGTTGAGATGTGATGTAAAGCTGGCGAAAAGCTCTCGCTCGCCAACACTCCACTCAGAGGGGCCGCGCAATAGCTCTTGTAACATCTCTGAAAAGGGCCGACCGAAAATCTCTGACCGATAGGAAAGGGTCCGGGCGACATCTGAGATCGAAGCATCTTCGATAAACTGAGCAATAGGTGCCAACCTCATTTTTCCACTTCCTCCAGACATGTGAGAGCAGTCTCTAATCTCGCCTTTGAGGCCCCGAGCGCTGCGCTTAATGTCATCTCAAAAATGGCGTCCTCTGTATATCCTGCTCGAACAAGGCCGTCAATCTCCTCGGAAGTGACTTTATAGGCGTAGCGGGCAACCTTATTAACATATCCAATTAATGGTTCGGGAAGAGGCTCAATAGAGAGTGTATTTCCAGGTTTCACGGTTGAGGCCGCTGCCTCCTCAATCAGGACTCGAACCTGAGAATTGGTTTCGCCCGAAGAAAAAAGAATGGCATCAGTAACCAGTTCAAAACGTTGCTTATGTTGCATGCTTTATCCTCCTCTTCTT
>CAXTTV010000102.1:0-17233 GCA_964247295.1 uncultured Ktedonobacteraceae bacterium
ATTTTGCTGAGCATAATTAGATTCTGAAGAGTCCCGTCATATCTTGACAAGGCCTTTTTTTAATGGTATATATCTGTTGTGGATATATCATATACAGATATATACAGGTCGGATATATGTAGATAGTTTTTGATCTTTTATGTTTTTAGGAGGTTTGATGAGTAAGGCCTCACAGGACCCTGAACGCTTCCTGCCATTGACGCCGGCGGTATTTCACATTCTACTGGCCCTTGCTGACAAAGAACGGCATGGGTATGGGATTATGCAGGAGATTCAGACGCGTACCAATGGCGAAATGAAGATGGGTCCGGGAACGCTGTATGGATCTATTAAAAGGATGCTTGCTGATGGCTTGATTGCCCAGTCTGGTGAGCGGCCTGATCCGACTTTGGATGATGAGCGTCGTCGTTATTATCGCCTGACAGACTCTGGACGAAGGGTCGCTCAGACCGAGGCGCGCCGGCTGGCGCAACTGGTGCAGGTAGCCGAAGAGAAGAGTCTGCTTCCGGGCATTCATCTTAGTGGAGGTCAGGTATGAGAAGGGGCACTCCTCAAAAAAATGCCGGGGCGGAAATTTTCTACCGGTGTGTGATCTGGTGTTATCCTCCGGGGTTTCGACGTGAGTATGGGCGAGAGATGATGATCACCTTTCGCGAATGTCATCGGGAGGTGCTTGAACAGCGAAGTTTCTCTGCTCAGATCTCCTTCTGGCAGACGATGGGCCTGGATCTTGCTACAAGCCTTTGGAGAGAGAACCTTCACGCCTTTGTTCTGTTTTTCAAACGTCTGTCTGGTTTAGAAAAGGAGTACGCTATGGCCTCTCTGCTTCCCCATTTTAATGTTGCCTCTCTGACAGATATTGGTCGTGTTCGGAGCGCCAATGAAGATAAGCTGCTTTCATATGTGCCCGAAGATCCAGAGATAATGCAGCGGCAGGGGGCGCTTTTTATTGTTGCCGATGGGATGGGAGGCCTGAATCTGGGAGATGTTGCCAGTGACCTGGCCGTTTCAACCATACGTGAAGCCTATTACAAGAACGCACAAAGCGATCCCATTACCGCTCTTCGGGAGGCAGTTGAGCAGGCCAACCTGGTTGTTTATCAGCGGAGTGTGGAGGAGAGCTCTGAGCTTTCAGATAATAAAAAAATGGGCACAACCTGTGTTGCGGCCGTCATCAAAGAGGACCAGATCTATCTTGCGAACGTAGGTGATAGTCTGGCCTATATTATCAATGGGAATGAGATGAAGCAGATCGCGGAAAACCACTCCTGGGAGGTGGAGCAGGTGCGCGAAGGAAAGATGACGCTGCAAGAGGCGAAAGCGGAGGGCAAAGGCAATGTTATCACACGGGCCTTAGGAGTGAAGGCAGAAGTGGAGGTGTACACCGTTACTGAGCAGGTTCAGAATGGAGATCTTCTACTGCTCTGCACCGATGGCCTGCACACTCTGATCTCGGACGATGAGATTCGTACGATTGTAGAGCAGTATGGTTCTGAAGAGAGCGCGGCGCAGCTTATTGAGCGGGCCAATGCCGACGGTGGCCCGGATAATATTACAGCCTTGATCGCTCGGGTTTCGCTCGTGTAAGTATACCATCTTGTTTGATAAAAGAGAGTGATGGATGCATTGAGTATCGTCGCTCTCCTTTTATAGCCTGATGGTAAATGCCCTGCGGAGTGGTTCTGGCCCACTCTCGGTGATGGACGGCAGAGCCTTGGGAAGCCCTTTCACTTGCAGGAGGGTGCCTCTGGTCATAGGCGATCGCTGGTTCAGACCTGTGCAGAATCGCACGCCGCTTGTAGTTGCTGGAGAAAATCATCCCGTACCTGAGCGTTTCGAGGGCGGATATTGGGGCTCCAGATGTTTGCAACGAAACCGAAGGTGTAGTGACTTTGATCCTTCAATGTAATGACCACTTGTGGTGGGCTAAAAAGGCTGAGTTTGCCACTAGGTTCCACCTTTTCAATGTTCGCGAGGGGGATATGCTGCTCAAACGGCGCGAGGAGCAGAGGAGCGAAGATCACCTGACTGGGGGTCAGGATGATTTGCCCTCCCCAAATAGAAATTCCGCCCATCATTTTCCCCCCACGCCATGTTCCGAGCACAATCTCATCAGATGAAAGCGGCACCTGTTTGTCGAAGTTTGTCATCTTTTTTCTCTCTTCTTTTTTTCTGACCCGCCAATTTCTTCATTTTTTAGAGCTTAACACACTCTTTTATGTAAAGCAAAGCGTTCTGTTCTGCTTAGTACTTGCGGCCAACCTTTTGGTAGGAAACGGCCAATCTTTCCGGTAATCGGCAGCACTTGCCCCGAATCTTGAGTAATAGGATCATGATCGACTGGAAAACCGCTCTAAAAGCAAAGCACCACATATCATTCTTGTACATTCAGTGCTCATTATTCGCCGCGCATATGGACCTATGAAGGGAACGTGTGTTACTCTGGATGGTGAACATCAGGAAACACGTGAAATCCGCTCTGAGAAAAGAGAGATCTTTTCACCAGAGATAACAGTAGAAAGCACAACTGAATGCCAGATGGACGCATCCGTCAAAATATCCGTTCGGGAATCAGCGTGTCAATCGTCCTCAAGCAAGACCAGCGAACAGGACAACTGACCCGAGGAATCGTCAAGGACATTTTAACCAACTCCGCTTCTCACCCACATGGGATCAAGGTCCGGCTGGTCGATGGACAGGTTGGGCGCGTACAGAAAATCGAGGAGTAGTCTACCACACAAGGCTGACCTTGCCCTATCATGATACGTGATAGAGTGCTTTCGAAAAGGTTGACATTTCTTCTTTCTCTCACTACAATATGAATGAACATTCATTCACCATCTTTAGAGGATAAATGCCTATAGAAAGAAGATACAGCGATGGCAAAAAAACAGATTGAGATGGAAAACATAGCTGAGATTGACCTTGCCTCAGTTGAAGTTGGTAGTCCGAAGTTTAATGCAGATCCTTTTCCATTTTATGCCCGGTTGCGAGAGGAAGCGCCAGTTTTTCCGGTTACGTTACCTGACAAACGGCGGGCCTGGTTAGTATCTCGTTACGACGATGTGTTTGAGATCTTCAAAGATCCTCGTTTTCTGAAGAACCGTCGTACAGCAATGTCGCCAGAGCAATTAAAGAAGCAGCCCTGGATACCGCCAATGTTCAAAACGCTTGAGCGGAACATGCTAGATCTGGATGATCCTGATCATGCAAGATTACGCGGTCTGGTCCATAAGGCTTTTATACCACGATTGATCGAGCAGATGCGCGATCAGGTTCAGACGTTGACCAACGATTTGTTGGATACTGTGGAGCCGCGAGGCCGCATGGATCTGATTGCTGACTTTGCGTTGCCACTATCGCTCACGATGATTGGAAGAATTCTGGGCATACCAGCCGAAGATAATGATAAATTTCACCACTGGTCAAAGCTGCTTGTCTCGGCGAAAGGCACAAATATAAGCCTGCTCATGCTTGTTCCTTCGATGCTCCGTTTCATGGGATATCTGAGAAAATTGATTAAGGATCGGCAGGTACACCCTGAAGACGATCTGGTCACGGCCCTGGTTCAGGCCAAAGAGGGGAGCGACCAACTGAGCAACGATGAGGTCCTGGCAATGATCTTTCTGCTGCTGATCGCCGGTCATGAGACGACCGTGAACTTGATCGGCAGCGGTTCTCTCGCTCTGCTAGAGCATCCTGAGCAACTGGAGAAGTTGCGGAGTGAGCCCGATCTAATCAAGCCTGCGATTGAAGAGCTGCTACGCTTTGTCTGCCCGGTTGAAATGGCGACAGAGCGTTATACTGGTGAAGAGGTTACAATTGCGGGAACTACAATTCCCAAAGGTGAGATGGTCATGGTTGTGATTGGCTCGGCCAACCGAGATTCAGCCTATTTTGAGAGTCCTGATGATCTGGATCTAACGCGGGAGAATAACAAGCATCTAGCTTTTGGCAAGGGAGTGCATTATTGCCTTGGGGCCTCATTGGCCCGGCTGGAGGGGGAGATCGCGATCAATGCATTGTTAAAGCGTATGCCCAGGCTGCGCCTGGCTGTCGCGCCGGATCAGATCCGCTGGCGGTCTGGAGCTATTCTGCGAGGGCTTGAGGCCCTGCCGGTTGAGTTTTAGCCTTTTCCTAAATAGTTGGTGTAGCGCGTCAGAAAGTGCCTTTCAAAACCGAGAGTCTGTTCACAGATTTCGCGAAGGTGCTTGCGCCCGTAATCCGTGGTCGGGATGAGATACTGCCACTCATCTCGACAGTACGTCGCGATATTCTCTAATAACGATGCCCGTTCATCGTCGATATACGCTCGATACATCTGCGCGCAATCCCGCTTCCTGACAACATACTGATTGGCCTGAAAGGCCAGGAGAGCGGTGGCAGCCCAGCCCGTAGTGCGCGCAAGATTGCGTGTACAGGGAACCGCTTTCCCATCGGGCAGCCTGACTGTTCGATTGGTATATCCATAAAATTCATCTAAGGGATCAGGGAATGGCAAGGAGGTATCAAGCGAAGATGCGCGCTTGTACACATTACAAATGAGCCAGTGGGCCGCCTGCATCCGTTCACGTGTCCATTCCTCGATAGAGAGCAGGGGATAACGCTGACAGATATCCTGCCCATATATCAGCTTGCCGCCGAGTTTAAGCGCGGGTGGTACCCCTCCTCGGATGCTTTCCTCATCCAGAACGCTAATATCAACCTCTGGCGTTCCAGGTTCATCTATCCAGAGCTTTTCTGCCTGTTGCTGTTTTTCTTTAGAGACAAACCTTCCTCGAAAAATAATACTGAGATCAATATCGCTGGTTGGCAGAAACGTCCCGTCAGCATAGCTCCCTTCGATATAGTAGCCAGCGATCTGTTCAGGGAAATGGTTTTCATATAGTCGTATAACATTACAAGAAGTGTATTAGTCTCAAGATTGTCGCACAGGTTTTGTAGAACAATATTTTTCATAGATCCTTTCTTGCTGCGGTGGAAGTTCCGTAACGCCATGAGAGATGCTCCTTTTCAATAGAGCGGCAAGCGGCATGTTTACTATTATACAATAGGGGAAACTGTTGTGACTCTGCTGGGAAAAGCAAGGAATGGGGTCATCGGAGGGAGGTGAGACTTCGTAGACCGGGTTACGTGTGGAACCGTGGCAAGGGGACGTGACCTGCACTCCCGAAGCCGAGCCTTTGGGTCGGCGGTCAGGCCATGATGTGGACCCGCAGGAACGGGAGCATCTATGGGAGTCATGGACGACGTTGGAGCATTATTCCTTGTTCCCCTGAGACGCATGTGTGTAGCGATGGCGAGGGAAGAGGTCTCTGTCTCCACGGGTCCACACGTGACCCGACCTACCCCATTCGAGTTTCTCTCTGCACAGGAACATCTTCTTCTTTTCCCAAAAGAGTCTGTTGTATTTCTTTTTATCAATAGATTGGATAGGAGCTTTGTTTAGTTTTCTTGATCGCCTCGAATGTGCCCGGTGCCAGACTATCTATGATGCGAATACGCAGGCACATCTTTGTACCTGTGGATCTCCTCTTCTGGTGCGCTATGATCTTGAAGCGGCTCGTCAGCAGTTTACCAGGGAATCTCTGCAATCACGGGAGCCTTCATTATGGCGCTATCATGAGGTTTTGCCGGTGCGCTCTTCTGAGCATGTAACCTCACTTGGGGAGGGAATGACTCCTCTATTGCCGCTGAAGAGATTGGGAGCTCGTTATGGAATGCCCAATCTTTCAGTGAAGGATGAGGGGACAATTCCGACGGGCAGCTTTAAGGCCCGAGGGGCGGCGGTCGGTATTTCGCGGGCCAAAGAATTGGGCGTAGAGACGTTAGTGATGCCGACCAATGGCAATGCAGGTGGAGCCTGGGCCACGTATGCCGCGCGCGCCGGCCTGAAAGCGGTGATTGTGATGCCGGAGGCCGCACCTGTAATTACTCGCAATGAGTGCGCGATCTCCGGTGCGAGACTGTTTCTAGTGAATGGATTGATAAGTGATGCCGGGGCAATCGTCGGGCGAGCCGTGAAGGCTCATAGTTGGTATGATGCTTCGACCCTGAAGGAACCGTACCGGATCGAGGGGAAAAAGACGATGGGCTACGAGATCGCCGAGCAGTGCGGCTGGCGGGTGCCCGATGTGATCCTCTACCCGACTGGTGGGGGTGTGGGAATCATCGGTATCTATAAAGCATTGAAAGAGATGCAGCAACTGGGATGGATCGGCGAGCGATTGCCACGTTTAGTGGCTGTGCAGGCCGAAGGTTGCGCGCCTATCGTGAAAGCCTGGCAGGAAGGTCAGCAGGCTTCCCAGTTCTGGCAACATTCTGAAACCATCGCCTTTGGAATCAACGTCCCCAAAGCTCTTGGAGATTTTCTCGTTTTAGATGCAGTCAGAAGTACGCAGGGGTGCGCGATCGCCATAAGTGACGCCGATCTGCTTACCGCTCAGGCCGAGCTTGCCTCACAGGAGGGAATGTTTATTTGTCCTGAAGGGGCAGCAACCTTCGCGGCTGCGAAACGCTTACGGGACAGTAGTTGGATTGGGGAGCAAGAGCATGTTCTGTTGCTTAATACAGGTGCCGGTCTGAAGTATCCCGAGACCGTTCAAGTGTCCGTCCCACTATTGCAGCCTGGGGACGAGATTATCATTGATTGATAACAATCAATATGGGGTATACTTGTACGTATGTGCCGGGTCGCAGTGAGAGACAGAGGGGGATGTGGGTTTGAATGGCATAATGGTTTAAGATTTTTCACTGTTTTAAAGGGGTTCTTATGATCAACTCTGTGAAGTCACCCTGCGATGAGGCTGGCATGCATTCAAAGTCAGTGAATGCTGCTCCGTCATCTAGAAGTGGCCCGTGGATCTTGCTCGCAACGATTTTAGGGTCGAGCATGGCCTTTATTGATGGTTCGGTTGTCAACGTCGCGCTACCGGTCCTTCAGCGGGAACTGAACGCGACCTCAGCTGATGTGCAGTGGGTAGTTCAGGCCTATTCGCTTTTTCTATCGGCCTTGATCCTGGTTGGTGGTGCTTTAGGGGACCGTGTTGGGCGGCGGCGCATCTATATAATAGGTGTGACCCTATTTACGCTGGCCTCGATCTGGTGTGGTGCATCACCTACTATTATCACTTTGATTATCGGGCGAGCGATCCAGGGGATTGGAGGGGCACTACTGGTTCCCGGTAGCCTCGCGATTCTCAGTGCCTCATTTAACGATCAGCAGCGCGGTAAAGCGATCGGTACCTGGTCTGGTTTTACTTCAGTAACCTCCGTGATTGGTCCAGTCGTAGGTGGGTGGTTGATCCAGGTCTCCTCCTGGCGCTGGGTTTTTGTCCTGTATATCCCTCTGGCTATCATCGTCCTACTTGTAGTTGCGCGACATGTTCCTGAGAGTCGTCATGAGGGCTTGAATGGTCGGATTGACTGGGTAGGAGCGCTACTCACCATCGTTGGGCTGGCTGGGATCGTCTTTGGGCTGACGGAGGTTAGCGTGCTGGGGTGGGGGAATATCCTGGTCCTTGCGCCAATAGTTTTTGGGATACTGGCATTAGTAATCTTATTGAGGGTTGAGGGGCGGGTTGAGAATCCAATGGTGCCATTGACGCTGTTTCGCTCCTCGTCCTTTAGTGGCGCGAATCTTTTGACACTACTGCTTTATGGAGCGCTGGGTGGCGCGACCTATTTTCTGCCCTTCAACCTGATTCAGGTGCAGGGATACTCTACAGCGGCAGCCGGGGCGGCCCTGACACCCTTCGCTCTGACAATGTTTATCTTCTCACGCTGGACCGGGGGATTAGTGCAGCGTTTTGGTGCAAAGTTACCCCTGGTTGTTGGTCCCTCGATTACCGCGATTGGTTTTCTGCTGTTCGCCATTCCTGGGATCGGTGGTAGTTATTGGATCACCTACTTTCCAGCCGTTATCGTCATGAGCTTTGGCATGACCATCACAGTCGCGCCCCTTACCACAACAGTAATGGGATCGGTAGATCAAGAGGAGTCGGGAACCGCATCCGGCATCAACAACGCCGTATCGAGATCGGCGGGATTATTAGCGATCGCGATTTTGAGCATTGTCGTAGTCAATGTATTTAGCGGGAACCTCGCGAGCCATCTAACGACTCTGGGTCTGCCCACCAATGTGATGCAGGCAGTCACTGCGCAGTCAGACAAACTCGCGGGTATCCAGATACCACCAGGGTTGAGTAGAGCCAGCGGATCGGCAATCCATCAGGCGATTGGGAATGCCTATATTAGCGCATTCCGAACCGTCATGTTTATCAGCGCCGGCCTTTCGCTAGCAAGCGCAGTGATTGCATGGATAATGATTGGTGGCAAAAGTGTCGCCAAACGTAGCGGGGCCGTCGCTGTAACTGGCGACTGATTTAAAAAAAAATAGAAAAATATCTATCTTCTAGGAGAGGCAGAGGCATCCGCCCGAACAATGGCGGGCTTCTCATCCTGTTGATTAGTGGCTGGACTCCTTACATCATATAAAGGATTCAGCCAGCCAAAAAGACCGTAGCGGCGTGCACCAATCAGTTCCCATGCACGAATCAGTCCAAGAGCATAGATGCCCATGAGCAGGAAACCCATATTGAAAATGGTATCAGTGTTAGAGGGTGAAACGAGCAATCTAACCGCGTATACCACTTCAGTCCCATAGAGCAGGAGGCCTATAAGGACCATCCAGATGCCTCGGAAGGTATTTTTCCAACCGATCTGCTCCTTTAGCAGATGTCCTCCGATAAACAAGCTATTTATCAGACTAATTATGCCCATTGTCAGGGCAACAACACCAAGATTCAAGCGTGGTAGCAGGGCGCTCAGCGAGATAAACATGGCATTCAAAAGCGCATTAAAAGCGCCACCGGCCACCGTTCTGCGCTCAACAGGAGCTCCCTCCTGGACCATTGCCTCGGGTTCTATCGAGATTGCCACAAACAGCAGGCCGACGAGAGCCGCCCCCGCCCCTGCGCTGGCGGCAAAATATCCTAAAAAATCGGAAGGCACCATAATATATTGTAACTCCACTACTTCTAAAATGATATACTTTACTCAAGTATACAATAAAATAAACGTAGAAATATTTGAAAGGGGCAACTACTGATGCCAACACTAGTACTTTCCCCTCGTTATTCCTCCGATTCACGTATTTTGCAAGCATCAGCTACCAAAGCAGGGTGGAGTGTTGAGCGTCTTGGACCCGATCGCCTGTACGAGAAAGACATAGTGCTCTCTGGCGAGTCCCTATTTGTTGAGGTGATTGCCTCACATTTAGGGCTCGCGCTGATAGATGTTCCAGTTGATTGGCTACCAGGGCTTGAGGAGAAATATCTAAAGCGAAAGATGGAGCTAACAACGTTGGAGAAGGCGCAGAACATCACGCGGCCAGTCTTTGTTAAGCCAGCGGATAGGCGCAAAGGTTTTGAGGGCAGGGTGTATCAATCTGGGAAAGAGCTACCAGAGGGAGATCTCTGGCCGGGTAATACGCAAGTGTTGGTCGTGGAGCCCGTAGATTGGGAGATTGAGTTTCGTTGCTTTTTGTTAGAGCGGAAGATCATAACAATCTCACCATATCTGAAGGATGGAGAGATCACGCGAACAGAAGAGGGTGAGGGTGCCAGTATGGCACCCTCAAATTTTGAAAAACTACTCTTTTGTTTCGCGTTGATAGATCAGGACAACCACACCTGAGCTAAACGTTTTTGTCTCAACGAGCTTCAGGGATTGCTGTTGGCAGCCTTCTTGTAAAAGGCGTTTGCCACTCCCAAAAATGATGGGGAAGACCATAAGACGATATTCATCGACAAGGTTATGATCATGGAGGTACTGAACGAGATTGCCGCTTCCAAAAACCAGAATGTCCTGACCAGATGTTTGCTTTAAGTTAGAGATCTCTTCCGGTATATTCTCCTTGATAAAGCTGGCGTTCCATTCGGGTTTTGTAAGAGTTGTAGAGACAACATACTTAGGGAGGCTATTTATACGCTCGCCATATTCACCTGTACCGGTCATATTCGGCCATGCCGCTGCGAATCCCTGATAGGTCACCCGGCCCAGAAGCAGGGCATCGCTGGCGAAAAGCTCAGTAAACTTAAACTTTTCTTGCTCAGGGCTCCCAAACTGAAAGGACCAGAGGTTTGGAGCTTCCATAATATTGTCCAGGGTTATAAATTCTGAAACAACAACTTTGCGCATATCATTCTCCTTCTCGGGCTTACTGACTGCCCTTTGTATGTAGAAATAGACCACTCACAGGTAAGTTGAAAATGTACCATCTTCCTATTCTAAAAGCAAGTGGCACAATCGGAATCCACTATATACACTTAATATCAGTCTTAGATAAACCCCGTCCATTTCTCCGTGAAGTCGCTAGCCAGTTCCGTCTTTTAACGAAGTGAGTAGAATAGGTATACATGATACTATCCGCATCTTATAAAACAGATATTCCGGCCTTCTACGGAGAATGGTTGATGAACCGCCTGAGAGCCGGCAACTGCAAAATGGTCAATCCCTATGGGAAGCAGGTCTACCAGATCGATCTATCCCCAGAGAATGTAGATGGGATTGTTTTCTGGACCAAGAATATCCGTCCCTTCTTGAAGTATCTGCCTGCTGTGAAACGCATAGGATATCCCTTCATTATTCAATACACAGTTACAGGTTATCCGAGACAATTAGAGAGCTATGTTGTTGATCCCAGGTTGAGCATCGCCGCGATCCAGCAAATTGGACGGGCCTACGGGCCTGAAATCGTAGTCTGGCGCTATGATCCGATTATTTTATCGTCGCTCACAACGTTTGAATGGCACCTCTCTACCTTTGAGCGTTTCGCTCGTTCTTTAGCGGGAGCGACAAACGAAGTCGTGATTTCTTTTGCGCAGATCTATCGCAAGACGCAGCGCAATATGGATAAAGCGGCTGAGGAGCAGGGCTTTAGCTGGGAAGAGCACAAAAGTGAAGGGATTGAGGTGCGGCGAGAATTGGTACGTCATTTCGTGGAACTCGCTAGAAATCAAGGGATAGCTCTCAGCGTCTGCTCTCAGAGCACCTTTTTAGATATCGAGGGTGTACGGGAGGCGCGCTGCATTGACGCGGATCGGTTGGAGAGAGTATCCGGCAAAAGCTTGCGCAATAAAACGCCTCAAAAAGGGACTCGTAAAGAGTGTCGGTGTTACGCCTCAAAGGACATAGGCGAGTACGACACCTGCCCCCATGGCTGCGTATACTGCTACGCAGTTCAGAATCGTGAAATCGCGCTGGACCGCTATCGGAAGCATGATCCCCAGGGTGAATTTTTATTCGCACCCACATAGAGAAGAGTGAGACAATAATGCAGAAAGACGAGAGTCCTTCAGAAAATATAGTGATTGTACATAACAGGTGGTGGTTGGAGAGGGATTGGACCAGGGTTCAGGAACGTTGGTATACCGTCTATGATCACTGGTATCCCCTGATTACTGATACGATGCCGGAAGATGTGTTTGCAGTAGAGGCAGATTGGTTTCTGGCTGAGGTTTCCCTATCTAAATTTCAACCGATCTTCCAAAATCGAAAAATTGAGCGGATTTACGAGTTTCGAGGAGAAGATGCTCCTGCCAGCTTTGAGATCACCCCAGATCTGCTGATACCTGTTTACACAGGAGATGAAGGTTACTGGTTCTCGAAAAAGAAAAAAGATTGGTTGATCTACGCCTCTGACCAGGGCTCATTAACCTTCGCCGGTAACTGGTTAATTCGAGCCATCAAAGAGGTTTGGCCCACCTGGGAGCAGCATATCTGGAAAGGTCCGGGTTATGTTCGGCCCGTTCAGGAGTTTTCTATTAGACCTCGGGATGCTTTTCCAGGTTACGAGCAGTATACACACTATGCCCGGTTGCTGGATCAAGCACAACGCGAAGGATTATGGGAAAAAGTTAAGCAGCGCTGGCAGCTTCAAGGAGGATCTTACTGGTATCCTCTAACGGGGTTGTTAGAAGAACCTTTTACGGATATTAGCTACTTTGAAACTGACTGGTTTTTGTTTAAGATTCCACAAAATCGGTTAGTAGAAATCTTAAAAGAGCATGAAGTCAAGCATGTTATAGGATTTTGGGAGGGAGGAGTTGCCTGGGAAGCTGATCCCGATTTAATTGAGCTCTGGTATGGAGGTTCAGAGGTATACTGGACATCGATAGAGATGGATTGGCTAATCCATACTTCTCATGAAAGCTCAATCACAGTGGCAGGTAAATGGTTGCTTGATGCAATCAAAAAAGCGTGGCCGGAATGGGATCAGCATATCTGGGGTCACTACGACTATGATCCTCCAGAAGAGACGGAAGTATATTACCCGTCGGAAATGCTGCCAGGAACTTTTTAGGGGAGGATATGGTGACCCAATTCAATGATACTTTCCATGAACTGAAGATTCTCGGGGGTCCTGATTATTGAGGATACCGAGGAGCGTCAAAAGATTCTGATGACTAGACATAAAAACTGATTGCTAGCGTTCGGTCAAGCGTTGAAGCTGAAGAATGGTATTCCAGTTTCGGGCAGTCCCGCTCTGCTTCAATTTTTTCTCGATAAGTTTGTTAGTGAGCTTTGAGGTCCCGATGCTCTCGCTATAATAGATATACAGCTCTCTGCCCTTAGTAAAAATCTCTTCCGGGCCTGTATACGCTTCTTGAAGAACTTTTTGAGTTTCTTCATCTGGGGAGGTTGCCAGAAATAAAACAACGATCCATTTAGTTTCTTTATTCGGCTGATTTTGAAACGGGTTGTTCTCAATAATGCTTTTAAGATCATCAGTGGTTCGGATGAAAACATCGGAGTGAAAGACAAATGTAGCTTCAAACGCTCGCTCAATGTGCTGCCGAAGCTTTTCCTCATCCGTTTCATCTGCTGTAAAAATTAGATTGCCGCTCTGTATATAGGAGGCGATATCCCTGAAGCCTAGAGACGCATAGAGGCTTTTGAGATTATCCATTTTGACTTTGTGGTTCCCGCCTACATTGATGCCACGAAAAAGTGAGATAAACACCGCCATTTCTCATTGCCCTCTCTGTGAAAAGATATGCTACTCTTTACCTGTCGCTATCTGAAATTATAGTCTATTTTGTGAATGAGGCGGTGCTTTTACAGATCCTCAGAGGCAATGCCAGATTATTGGAAGAGAAAGGATGATTATCGCGATTGGCGTCATCAGGTTTTGGATATTTCTACATAAGGAGACATAGTTATGAAAGATATTCCAGAAACACAACATGCTACAGTATTACGAACAGGTTTTTTAAACGATAAGGTCTGGCAAACAGTTTGTACCGCCATTGAAAAGCCGATCGGTGAATTCAAAGCCTCCGTTACTTTTGTGAGCGATCCAGTATTTGAGGGCCTTACCATAGATGAGGTCGTTCAGCAAACAAAAAAGGATAGAAGTTTTATCTTTATTGTCGATAACATGACAATTTCACATCGAGAACATCCCATACTTGTTGTTGACTTGTTTGATGAGCCGGGCCAAACCTTTCGTGTAATTCCCTCTGAAATGTGGAGTGTTGAGAATAATTTGTCGATAGCGAATATGTCATTTAGGGAATTTGTAGATCACATTGACGATCATGGGATCTTTCGAGGCTTTTAGGGTAATAGGAAACGGTGGAGGGTTCCCTTCTTTGCATGCCTGAAGGGCGGGATTACGAGTCCCGTTCCCTTCGTTTTTGAGACCAGTCGGAGAGATTTCCCTATGTGTTTGAACCTCGATAACGTTACATCAACTGAGTGGAAGCGCGCCTCACACTGAGTATCAAAAGATGTGTTACTCTCTAATTAGAGGCTATTTGGTTTTTTAGTGTGTTTAAGAGGTGAAAAAATATGATATTACAAATTGAAAGAGTTGATGCTCAGACGGCGGGGGAAGCCAGGGGAGTTGTCATCGTGATCGACGTGATTCGAGCCTTTACCGTGGCTGGCTATGCGTTTGCGGGTGGGGCGAAGAGGATGTGGCTGGTGCGTAAAGTTGATGAGGCCTTAGCATTGCGTGAGCGTGAACCAGATGCGCTACTTGTGGGCGAGGTAGTAGGTCGCCTGATTGAGGGTTTTGATCTAAATAACTCGCCGTCCAGGATGGTAGCGGCGAATGTGCGGGATCGTTTGCTCATTCAGCGAACCGGCGCGGGAACACAGGGGGCCGTCAATGCAGCGGAGCCAGCACAGTTCTTACCTGTACCCTGACAAATGCGCAGGCAACTGCTCAGTATGCTCGTTCGCTGGCCGAAAATGGAGACGGGATAATTACACTGCTGCCAACCGGAACCGTCAATGGGAAGACAGCCAGAAATGAAGATGATATCTGCGCTGATTATCTTCAAGCGCTCCTTGAGCAAGATCAGAGAGCTGAAGAGATTCTTCAGGACGGAATTAACTATCTTCAGGAAATTGATCGCATGGAGATGTGGCGTAAGGGATATCCTGATTTTCCCGTTGGGGATATTGAAGCGGTGTTTGCCGTGAACCGTTTTGGATTCGCGATGCCAAGGTACGGCCCAACGCTGGCAGGACATCGACTATATAGACCTGAAACGGGTAGATCTTGAAGGTTTAACAGCCTGATCCTACTCGATATTTAAGAACAAGAGATGATCTGAGAAGGTGTCAGAAAAAATCCGCATGCGGTGTTTCTAAGTTAGAAGTTTTTCTACACTGTCATGGAAAAGGAATTTTAAGAGCGATGATATTCTCATAAAAGAGTGAACAGGAGACCGCTTTTTCTGATCTAAAAGCACTTTTTATTCATCAAAATACATTCACAAACTATAATTTGCGAAATTTTGTTGAGATGCACACCCAGATTGTGCATCTTTTGTTTTATCATTGAATGAGGGGGTATAAAAAAGCTCTGCCCCCGCATTCAAATGCTGGGGACAAAGCAACTATCAGGTACGAAAGAGATTAGTGGTTGTTCGCCAGTTGCACGAACCAGTAAGTGGCTCCGTAATCCCGACCGCTGGCCCCCGCGCCTTCCAGGTCCCAGTACCAGTGGTAGACATTATCGGTGTGAGCATTCACCTGAGTAATATTGTTTGCATCTGCACTGACACTGATGGCAGTATGGTCGATGATTGGACCGCCATCCCAACTATAGAAGATCAGATCGCCGGGATACTGGTAGTTGATATCGTCAGCTTTGGCCTGGGCATAATGCACATCGTTATACCAGCTATTGGCAAAATTGCCTTGCATATAACTCTGCAACATTGGTGCGTTCACAAAAGTGTTAGAGACACCAACGCCGGCAATAGAGTACCAGGTATTGTCTCCTGGCAGTGTGCCACCAGCATCATCATAAATGGACTGAGAGACGAAATTTGCGCAGTCTACTCCCTGACCTGTGTAACAGTTATAGTTAGAAGATGGATTACAAGCATTCCACCATCTATTGGCATAACTAATTGCCTGATTACGGTTATAGTTAAAACCGGAACGCAGATTTGGTGTGATGGCTGTCTCGGGTTGAGCCTTTGTCCCCGTAACCTTTTTTACAGCAGTTTGATGGTCGGCTTGCAGAGCTGGTTTCAAAGGATCTTGATAGGTGTCCTGCTGAATCAGCCAGCCATTCGCAGCCTTGTTAAGAGTGATTGTGTGAGTAATTTGGGCAAGGCCGTGGTTTGTCTGACCAACATCAATAAAGTGACCGGTCTTTTTGGCCCAGGCCATTCCAGCTTCTTTCTCTTTACTCACTTTAGGATGACTACCGTTGGATTTCACAGTTGAGTCCACATGGAAGTCTTCCACACCATTTACAACGGCTTTAGATCCATTAACCTTTGTTGATGTTGCCTTAAAGGTGGACCAGACATTGTTCGCAGAGAAGTCCTGGCTATGATTTGCCTGCCAGGAGCGAACGGTTTGAACGCGAGACAGCGAATACTTGTACAGAGCCTGTCCACTGGTCGAAGAGTCTACATGCAACTGCTGCGAAGACAATAGTGATTGAGGCTGTGCCTGGCTTGCCAGCGGATGCTGGACTACATTGCCCAAGTTCATTGCTGCATCAGTACTACTAAGCGAAGCAGATATAACAGCGGTCAGGTCTTGCTGACCTGCCTGGGTCCGAGAGGAGGCTGCAAAAGCGCTCGCGGAAGAACCCAGAAGAAAAACTGTCATTACCAGAGCGAAACAAGGCTTCAAGGCACCTTTCAGAATACGGGACCCTTTTCTTACTACCGTCGGTGTGTCTTTCAAGATAACTCCCTTTTTCTGTAAAGCTTCTGAATTTTCCAGAGCTTCTTGTGAACTAGAGGTGGATGCTGCATACCCTTTGTTCTACATCCGCCATGCAAAGTATGCCTCTGACTACCCAGTAAATAACAGGGCAACTCAGAGCATTTTTATAGTCACAAATAAATATTTGGAAATGCTAGTGTAGGAGCACAAATAGTGATGAGATTGCTAAGTATACTGTTGTGGTACTTGTCTAGACATAATTTCATGATCTATTAAGCGAGGAGAGAATTATGAAAAAAGCCAGATATGCACAGGCAAACCCGCTTTTACTGAAAGAACGTTTACATCGGCACTGGTCTCAACAGGAACTCGCTGACAAATTAGGCACCACTCCTACAAATGTCAGTCGTTGGGAGCGTGGGATCACATTGCCGGGACCCTACTTTCGGCAGCAGTTAAGTAAATTGTTTGAGATATCTGAGGCAGACCTGCATATCCTGCCTGTAAGGAGAGTTTTAGTACATTTAGATTCTGGTACGGTTCGAAATGATTCCATGTCGCAAGAGAGCCTTGAGATAGAGAGTGGGGGTGAGAAAGCGGAGAAAAATCCAGGTGGTCTTAACTTCTTGCAGGTGTTTCAGATATTATTAGGATTTGTAGGGGTCTTGATCGGGTTGCAAGTAGGGAAAAGTTTGCCAAAAAAAGAACACTAAAGCTCCATGGATGCGGCAGATTTTGATCAAGAAAGCTCTTTTTCTGGTATACTTAAGAAGGGAATTTCTTGTGCTCTCTCTCTACCTCTATGTAGGAGTTTACACGTTATGGTTCGCGGTCCCTGCTAATCTTCACTCCTCTATACATCTGGGTTCGTTAGATTAAACGAGCCTGCCTCACCATCGCCAGTTCTAGCTGGCCTGCTCTCGTGTGCTCATTTCGTCGTTGTAGTGACATGGGAGGCTAACCAACCCTATAAGCAAGCGAGTCTGTTGGGAAAGTCAGGAAGGGTCTTCTCACACGGTGCCATCGT
>CAXTTV010000103.1:0-7385 GCA_964247295.1 uncultured Ktedonobacteraceae bacterium
TGAAATAGCCCTGTATAGTAATCATCAAGATTGACAACACACGTGAAATGCAGGTTATTGAGTTACGTCAGAAAGGGATGCACCTATGATACAAGCCGTTAAGATCGGGTACGCCGGGTTCAACACGCTCGATGTGGAAGCTATGCTGGCTTACTATACACAAGTTATTGGATTGACACTGGTAGAACGAGGCGACGATGGGGCCGCTTATTTACGTAGCGGAGCCGATCACCATACTATCGTTCTTTACCCTGCCACTGAGCGTCGTCTGCGCCACACAGCCTTACAAATCGAAAAACGCCAATCCCTGAAAGAGGTAGAGCAGGAACTGCGAGCGCAAGGTATCTCGGTCGAGTTGCAGACCGACGCCCAACCAGGGATACCAGAACTTTTGGAAATTGCCGATCCGGCTGGTAATAGCCTACACCTGTACACCGCCATACAAGAGCCAGACCAACAGGCTCTCAAACAGGGAATTGTTCCTGAGAAATTAAGTCATGTGGCCATCTCAGTGAATGATGTAAAGAAAACCGCCGACTTTTATCAGAGCGTCTTAGGCTTCCGTGTATCTGATTGGATCGAAGACTTTTTTGTATTTCTACGCTGTGGTCCCGATCACCACACCCTCAATTTCGCGCGGGCAAAGCAACAAGGGATGAACCATATCGCCTTTCAGTTAGAAGACTGGTCTCATGTGCAAAGGGCCTGCGATCACCTGTCAAAGCATTCCATCCCCTTACAATGGGGTCCAGGGCGTCATGGACCAGGCCATAACATCTTCACGTATCATTACGACCCGGACAAAAACATCGTTGAACTTTCGACTCAACTGGATATCATTCTCAATGAAGAGCTTGGCTACTTTGAACCACGCCCCTGGCATAGGAATGTTCCCCAAAAACCAAAGATTTGGAAGGCCTCAGAGGCTTTAAATTTCTGGGGAACGTTCCCCCCACCAGAATTCATGTCTCAGCACTAACCAATCATCTTCAGGAAGAATGTTCCGCAGCGACGCCCAAGTGGGAGAAAAGTAGAAAGAGAGAGTTGCATGAGCAAAGACAGGTTTCCTTCTTTGTTTCGCCCGCTTCAAATCGCGGGAAGAATGCTCAAAAACCGTGTCTTTCTCGCCCCCATGTCGGTCTGCTATGCAGATCTTGATGGCTATGTCACACCTATGATGGTAGAGCATTACGGGCGTCGCGCTCAAGGCGGTGTGGCAATGGTCATCACCGAAAATGTGGCCGTGAGTACTGTCGGGCGACAATTGCCGAAACAAGCTCTTATCTCAGATGAGCGTTTTTTACCTGGCCTCACAAAACTTGCTTCAGAGATTAAAAAACATGATGCTCTGGCGGTGATCCAGCTTGTTCATGCTGGTCGCTACGCTGGCCCCTGGGAAGTATATGAGCAGCAGCGCCGCTTATCTCCATCAGCTCTTCCCTTCCCTTTGCTGGCTAACCAGGTGGTCATACCTCAGGAAATCACCCATGAGGAGATACAGGAAACGGTCGCGGCTTTTGGCCGGGCGGCAGTATTGGCGAAACGGGCTGGTTTCGATGGGCTGGAGCTTCATGGCGCTCTAGGATTCCTTCTTTCGGCGTTCGTGTCCCCTCATATGAATCACCGCACAGACGAGTATGGAGGTAGTTTTGAAAATCGGATTCGCTTTCCCCTCGAAGTAGTGAATGAGGTGATGGATCGGGTTGGACAAGATCTTTTTGTGGGCTACCATATGCTGATTGATGAGCTTTTGCCTGATGGTTGGAGGCTGGAAGAAGCCCAAAATTTTGCCAGGAGGCTGGAAGAAGCACATATGCATTTTCTTATACCTGTGTCCTCGACCCTTGAGTCATTGAAACGCCCAGAGAATGGTGCTTTGATGTCACAAGACATGTATGAAGTATCCGGCGGTGCAGCTTTGAAAAAGGTCGTAGATATCCCTGTCCTACTGCATGGGAGGCTGGGTGATCCAGACGTTGCGGAGCAGGTGCTTGCTTCCGGTAAAGCCGATGCCATCGGTCTGGCCCGCCCACTCCTCACCGATCCAGATTGGGTACACAAAGTCGAGTCTGATCGACTGGAGGAGATACACACCTGTCCCTGCAACCCTTCTCGCTGCCTACAAACGCAACTCACCGGCTCTATCTGTAGCCATTGGCCTGAGACTGCGCTTCAGCGTGGATATCTTGGATATAGCGACGAATAAAATGACACAAAAACTTCTTCCATAAGACGGCATCCGTTTGTCATAGAAATGCTTCTCAGAGGTCAGTTGCCAGAATAAAAGCATCTGATTCTCTGAGAAGTATCGCTTTTTACTGTTTGGATATAATGGATGTTTTCTGCCGACCTAAACCAGTTATTTCCGCTTCGATCACATCTCCGGGACGAAGCCATCGTCCTGTCGCAATCCCATTCCCAGGACCTGTGCCGGTCGAGATCACGTCACCAGGGCGCAGCGTCGTCACGGAGGATGCCCACTCAATCTGTTCTTTGGGCTTGAAGATCATATCAGCAGTGTTGAAATCCTGATGCAGCTCTCCATTCAGCCAGAGCCGTGCTGTCAAGTTGTGGTAATCGCCCGCGAACTCTTTGGGCACGAGGAAGGGTCCTATGGGGCAGAAGGTGTCGAATGACTTGCAGAGGAACCAATCAGAGGCGAGCATCGGCCAATCTTTACGAATGGCACGGTCGCGAGCGGTGATATCATTGAGGACAACGAAGCCGGCGACGTGCTTCATTGCTTCCTTAGCGGGTATGGAACGCCCCTCACGCCCAATCACCAACGCGAGTTCAATTTCCCAGTCGATCTGCTCATATCCGTGTGGCAAGATGACGGGGCTGTAGGGACCGGTCACGCTGTCTGGCAGTTTCAAAAACATGTAGGGATCAACTTTGGTCTTGTCGATAAAGGGCTTCTGTTCCCCCTCTTTCGGCTCAAAGTGCTGCACGTGCGCATTGTAATTCGCCCCGGCGAAGATCATTTTGCCCGGATGAGGGACGGGAGCATCCAACTCACTCTCTAAGAGTGGAATACCCTGATCGTCCGATGCAAGGTGCTCATTAAGCTTGACTAGCAAATCAAGGTTCCGACTCCAATCCGCGAGCAAGTCAAGAACGGTCAATGCCGGCTGCACAAGCAAGTTGTGGCGTTCCAGCGCTGGCGAGATCGCGAAGAGACGCTCCCCAACAACCAGCGCCGCCTGCCCACTTTGACGGATAGTAGCAATTTTCATCAAATATGTACCTCACAATACATGGTCTATTCGTAGGAACAAGAATCCGGTACGGGCAACTCCCTCTTCATCCATCAAACTTCTTGAAGACAGGAACTATCCAGGAATGGACATCATTGTCCTCCTGAATGGCCCAATTGAGAAGATTCTCTCCTATTTTTCAGTGTACGATCAGAGGCAGGAAAAATCACTACCTCTTGCTTCCGCTCTTCTCTTTCCGGCTTGCTTCCTGGTCACTACAATTGCCAGGTTGCAGATCTACTATGCAAGGGCAACCTGTGCGCTTACTGATCAAGGAACACAATATAGATGACATTGCGCGATCGCGCCTTACAAGGAAGCACTCACTGTTGGGACGCTACTTTGAAGGTTGAGCATCCAACCACTGTTGGAATGTTGGTCCCATCAACAATGCGGCAGGGCCGGGAAGAAGCGCCCCCTCCTCTAGCAAGCGGCCCTCAGGCGACTCATCATGATTAGGCTCAACATGCACGGGATCGTGACGATGTTTCACGAGACGATCTGCCATATCCTCCAGACGTTCCACCTGGGGTCCGCCGACCTCAGCTAAAGGAATGGGTTGATATTTGGTAAGGACAAGTTCTGTAAGCAGACGGGCAACTTCCCGCACAGCAATTGGCTGCACCCGCATTGGCTGCACATTGCTTGTATTGCCTTGCCGCCCCCAGTCAATTACTTGCTCAGCGAACTCATGAAACTGTGTGGCGCGTAGGATGGTTGTAGGAATACTACCCGCTCGGGCCGTCTCCTCCTGCCTACGCTTTGCGACATAATATCCACTGCTCAACCGATCGATCCCAACGATCGACAACACAATCAAGCGATCAGCTCCAGCCTTTGCTCCCGCGCGTTGAACGTGTTCTGCTTCGGATGTGAAGAAGGCGGTTGCCGCTTCCTCCTCGGTCGTATCTATATTGCTCACGTCAATAATCCGGTTCACGCCGACAAGAGCGTCATCAAGACCGACGCCTGTGGTCACATCAACTCCCATCTTGCGAGAGAGCGGGACTATCTCCACACCCTGGGCCCGAAGAAAGTCAAGAACATGCCGGCCCGTCTGACCCGAAGCACCAACCACCGCGATTTTCATAATCAACACCAGCCCTTTCATGGCTATTTGAGCGTAAGAACACATCTCATCCAATACAATGATACCTTTTTTTCACTGGAAAGGAGAACCTTGCTCGCTATCCTGGTTCCGCTCCGTTTAGAAGATCTAACTCGTTGGCTCCTGAAATAGATGGGTTTGATTACTCTTCTATGGAGATCAACCGGCTTTATGGCAGACCATACTTCCATTTTTCTTGTTGCAGCCAATTCCGTCTTGCCTGTATGGCAGCTCGTTTTGCTGTAAGCTCATTCCGTTTGTTGGAGAGCCAATGTGCTCTCCTTTGCCAAGGAGTTGAGCGATAACTTTTCGCTAGACCAAAAAGCAGAGCTTGACCAACTCTAGAGCCAGTATTATTGTTGTGCATCCATATTTCCTGATTCAACCACTGCTCTTCTGCCACAAGCTGCGCCTCTTCCATTGCTAACTGACCATCCTGTATCCTTAGCCAGTTACTATAATCGTGATTTGGAGGTTGTTGCATGGAAATGCACGCCTTTCTTTAATGCTCTTGCGATTTTTTCATCTTTATTTAGACTTTCTAATTATTCTCATAAGGAATGTATTACATATTATATATATAAATTTATATGTTGCAATAGAGCTAATCCCCTGATCAGTACGTAGTTCCTGGTCATCACGCAAACGATTGTGAACTACCTGCAAAAGAGCATGAGTCTGGGGATGTTTGAGGAGTCATTTGACCCTTCTCCATCCACCATACGAGTGATGAAGTAGAGGGATTGTTGGACTAAACAAAGCGGGGGTGTGGAAACCCCTTGCGGGGTAGTGCAACAATCCCAATTGTACTGATTGAACACTCCGACTTATAGATCTTCTGAATCAGGAAATGATATCAACGCGGTCAATCGCGACCCGCGTGCCTGTAGTCTTTGTATTGTGAGCACCAGTGTTGCGAACCTTGAGGATATGGTTGCCTGCACCCAAAGTTGGACTGGTCCAGATTAAAACATTTCCCGCGTCACTCGCTGAGTACATATCCACATTGCTCTCCGCTCCCCCATCAATGGAGATACCCGCAATGCCTCGGTTATTGCGCTGGTCTGTAAAGAGTTTGATCCCTGTACCATTAAAGGTGATTGTTGCGTAATCATTTGTGGTATCTGTTGCACTCACCGTTGCGTTATAGGAACCTGTGATACAGCCGGAACTGCAATGGAACCAGCCACGTCCCGTGTAAGTAAACTGGTTTCTGCCTGTGCCAATGACTGAATCATCAACGGTGGTTATGATGGGTCCGCTGTTCTTGAGACCAAATGCCTGGATGCGATCCGTGCCCACAAAGACGATTCCTCGCGCAATCGTGGGCTGACTATATTTTCCTCCCACATTCAATTGATCGGGCGTGCTGCTCCACAGCACTTTCATCGTTTGGGCGTCTACTGCATAGAGGACAGGGTGAGGCACATTAGGACCAATCAGAGATTGCGAACGCAGCACATTGGCGTCAATCACCCAGACAATGGCATTGCTGGAGCCGTTACTGGCAACCACAGGTGAACCTGGCGTCAACATCTGTAGTTGCGTGTCAGTCGCATCAAGAGCGAAATAGGCGCGTTTCCCAGACGCGGTCACCACTTTGAGACGCGCGAGCGAGGGAGGCTTCACACTTGTTTGCCCAATGGCCGTCTTCGTTGAACCGGAATAGAAGACGTACGGCGTACTATCACCACCCTGGAAGTACGCGGGTGTACTCCGGGCCTTCGCAAAATCGCTATTATTGGAATCTTCTGAATAGGGACCAAACACATTCAAGGGGCCGGGTGCAGTAAATTGTGGTTGATTGCCAGGAGGAATCAAGGATGTGTCGCTGGAAGAAGCGGTGCTACATGCCGGGCGGGAGCTCGTGTTTCCCGGCAGGTTGCTTTGATCCACAAGATAGGCATTGCCTTGCTTTCCACCAAAGGCCACAACGTGTGGGGTGCTTGTATTGCCTGATCCCAGATCTGGTAACAGCATAGGGGTTCCACCCGCAAGATCGGTGTCATTATCGTCCATCTGACAATAGTTCCAGGGCGTATAGGTCCCACTGAGTTGCAATGGGAGTGTAGATTTCCAGGCAAGCAATGAGTTGCCCCACGTCTGTGCAGCATTTTTAGAACCGCTGGGACTATTTCCAGTCGTATCGTAGACTGTCCCGTTGCTATCAATAGCAGGGCCGCCCGCGCCCCACATACCAGCATTCGCGAATTTTACATTGGTTGGAGCACCTGAAAAAGCACTGGCGAGCTTTGGAGTCGTTGTATCGACGGCGACCATCCAGCCCGCGCCTCCATCTCCATATGCTCCAAAAGGAACATACAGGATATGATTATCTGGGCTTAGGTTCAGTGCTGACCGCTGCGACATCGCCGAAGCTGGTTGAAAAATTGCCGGTCCGTTCTGATTTATTGGAGCAAGGGTCGTGTTGTTTATGGTGAGCGGCCAGCCGGAAAGAATATCGCCACTTCCCAGATTGAGGGCGAATACTTTCCAGTTGCGTCCATCGCTATCGGTAACGTCGGATGCCACATAGAGGCGAGGTGGAGAGGCCGTTGTATCAATAATAGGTGTCCCCAGCACCCCTACTGTGACGCCGCCATCGAGGGTTGAACTGGGTGTACCTAGACTCTTCCGCCATAAAATGGTTCCATTTGGAACGGTGGAGGGAGAACCTTGATCAAAGGCCTTAACGGCGTAAACATATCCCGTACTTGTGGCGGCAAAAACCACTCCAAAGCTGGAGTCAGTATAGGTTCCACCCGTGATTTTTACACTGTCCACATATAAGGGTGAGGCATAAAGATGGGGTGCATAAGTGATGCCAGAAAGGGTAACGCTATCAAATTGTTCAGAGTTCCAGAGCGAGCCAAATGATCCGTTAGAAACGTTCGTGGGGTTTAACATAGTCTCGTGCGCATTCCATCCGGTACGTGCACGATCTCCATGAAAGGTGAGCGTATCGAATGGACTTGTCGTCGCCGGGGAAATCGGTGGGGATGTTTTGATGTGTCGAAGCG
>CAXTTV010000103.1:7423-17136 GCA_964247295.1 uncultured Ktedonobacteraceae bacterium
ATTGCTGCCTGGATATATAATAAACGAAATACATAGTACACAGACAAGAATGCGGCGCAATGAAATTGTCACAGCGCCAAGACGCATCACAAAAAACATTGTATATGACCTTTCAAAAGAAGATACTTATCATAGATAAAAAGATATATACGGGCATTATATTATTAATTATACATAATTATTGTTAATATGAGATTAAAAACATTTTTTACAAGTGGGATTTATGAGATCAACAGGATGGGAGTGCTTGCCCTGATTGCCCGGCGTTACCTTTCTCCTTGAGGTGTGGTTAAGAAAGGTGCTTCTACCGTAGTAAGACATTTTCATTGAGAGGTGTACCATGACTCTTTCGTTTTTTCATATCGATGCTTTTGCTCACCAATTATTTACAGGAAATCCCGCAGCCGTTTGTATTCTAGATACGCATCTGAGCGAGAGCAGTATGCAGCAGATCGCGCAGGAGATGAACCTGCCCGCCACCGCCTTCGTGCAAAGAAAGGACAATCGTTGGAATTTACGCTGGTTCAGCCCGACAGTAGAACTCGCGCTCTGTGGCCATGGGACGCTGGCGAGCGCGCATGCCCTACGAGAATATGCGGGATCGCTGGACACTGAGACGATCCACTTCACCACACAGGCAGGAGTATTGACGGCAACATATAAGGGAGAGTGGATTGAATTAAACTTTCCCGCCATCGCGATCAAGCCAGTGGAGATACAACAACATCTTTTTAATGCACTCAAAGCAATTCCTCAATTCGTTGGGCGTGGAAGCCTGGATCTCCTGCTAGAAATGCAGAGTGAGGATGTTGTGCGCCATCTACAACCCGATCTAGAAGCACTGAAGGTCGCCACACCCGGAGTTCGTGGCGTCATTGTCACCAGTCGCGCGGAGGGTCAGGGATATGATTTTGTGTCACGCTTCTTCGCGCCTTCCACCGGGATCGCGGAAGATCCCGTTACGGGCTCCGCGCACTGCTGTCTTGGTCCCTTCTGGAGTGAGCGTCTTGGCAAAGATGATCTGGTCGGATACCAGGCCTCGAAACGTGGCGGAATAGTGCGTGTGCGTCTGGATGGAGAACGCGTGCGGCTTAGTGGGCAGGCAGTCACGCTTGCGCGTGGAGAAGTGCGTCTATAATGTCATGAATGGTCTAAGCCTATGGCTTGACGTTCTTGTTTATGAGACCAACGAGCAGGATAACTAAAAGCGGGTCGCTATTTTTCCACCGGATCAGAGTTCTCATCATATCATGTGCCAACGCTCTCTTTGGTATGGTACACTGACCGGCAAAGGGATGATCGTCCATTTTAGCTATGCACTGGAGGATGGTATGGCAACAAATCCCCAATACGAGGGGTCACACCGATCGGGATGGCCAGCCAAGGGCAAAAGTATGACTGAGGACGCCTATCGTGAATTGGAGCGCCTCTCTCATGATCATAAATATGAGTATATCAATGGCACAGCCTATATGATGTCTGGCGGTAGTGTGGCTCACGACCGAATCAATCGCAACATCGGTAATGCCCTTGATCGCCAGCTTAGTGCTGGTTCCTGTACAGTCTTTGGAGTGGACGTGCAGGTATTGATTGGTATGAAGCAAAATGGAAAGCCTCATTATGTCTATCCAGATGCGACGGTTTCCTGCGATCGTGCTGATATACGCCCCCACAATACGTTAAACACATCTCGGTGCCGGGTGGTGCACGTGCACTCTCCCGTAACACAAGACCGCGACCGGGGCCTCAAGATGAAAGCGTACCAGCAGTATCCCACGATCCAAGAAATTGTGCTGGTGAGCCAGTTTGCGCAGTATGTCGAAGTCTGGCAGCGTCAAGAACAGGAGCCAGACAATCTGAAAGCCTGGTCCTATCGCCACTATAGGCCGGGTGACATGATCAATTTTGCCAGCATTGCAGTGCAGATTGAGATTGGGGAGTTCTATCGAGGACTCGAGTTTGACGAGGGAGAGGACGAATAAGTACCCCTCTCAGAAATTACTCTATGAAAATGGGCTTCCACCACTGGACCCTGTCCAGTTTGTAGCGGAACGTGTCATTATCCTTGCGGGTGGCAAAGTAAAAAGTTCCCTTTCACCAAAAGAATCTTAAACAGCTTAATACCTTAATATTGGCTATCCAGTAAAAAATCAAAGGCCATCCTCAACATTGAGGATGGCCTTTCACATACGATGACTTTTTCAATGATTTCTTTTTTCAGTGCATTTTTTGCAACCAATGCGCTTTTTTTGGATTATAGCAGTGAGAAATAAACATTACAACAGAAAGCATGACGATGGACCAGACTAATGAGACGCTTACAAGGCTGCTTGCCCACGATGTCCATCACCATTTTCAGCAAGTAGTCCTGACCTATCAACATCATCTGTACACCTTCGCTCTCCGCTTGACCGGTAGCCCATAGGATGCTGAAGATGTTGTGCAAGAAACCTTTGTGAAAGTCTACGCGACCTTGCTCAATTATTCCAATGAACGCATTCAAGCTCTCAAGCTCCGACCATGGGTGTACAAAATTACACTCAATGTATTTCGTCATCACATTCGTTCACAGGTCCAGATTCTCCCCCTCGACCTCTCGTATGAACATCACCATCTGAGCCTGAAGGGGAATGATACAGATCAACCCGAACCTATTTTTGAGGAACAAGAGACCTGGCTGGAAATTGAAGACCTCGTAGCACAACTTCCGACGAGGTATCGCGTCGCTATCGTCTGCTATTACTTCGAGCACCTTTCCTATCAGGAGACTGCCGAACAATTCGATCAGCCACAGGGCACGGTGAAATCCACCATCTCTCGTGGAGTGCGTCTTCTCCGAGCCGCATGTACACGTCGAGCCGCAGGAAACGAGAATCTACCATGGAAGAACAACAACCAGAAAAAGCACCGGGCGTAGAACAACAACCAGCCCGCTATCAAGCGCCAGATACGCTTTTGGAGATGGTGCTCCGCCGAACGGAACCTTCTGGGACCCGCAGCCCAGCGGCGCGACGAGATGGCCCACCGTTTCCTCTTCGTGGCACCCGTCATGGCTCCCCTGGGCACGGGTCCGCACGCGACCCGATCTACGGACGATGGCACCGTGTGAGAAGACCCTTCCTGACTTTCCCAACAGACTCGCGATGCTCTTCATCTTCCTACAGTACGTCCCATCTATTTCTGCTTCCTTCCAAAAGCTGGAAAGACGATAAAGGTATAGACAAGGCAGCCAACACAGACGTTGAAAACTGATTCCAAGATGGCAAAACACATGAGAATGAGGCTGATAGCAACACTGACTCTACGATTGACCGCAAAAAAACCAAGTGTGGCAGCCGAAAAGAGAAATCCAACTCGTGCCGCGAAAACCTTGGGAGCCTTATCGGTCTTCACTTCAGGCAATTTGAGGAACTTCACAAGCTGTGCGCTCAGCCAGCTCCCAGGGCTATACCGTAACAAGGTAAATGCGCGAATAAAAAAATCAATCAAGAGCACACCAATAAGAAGAATGTTGCCTGTCCAGGCAAAGAGCGCCACCGTTGTCGCCACCAAAAAGCCTGTCATCCGGGCTGTATTCTCGTTCACACGCTCAGATGAAATGGGACAGAGAATGTTTTGCAAGGGATCCTCCAAGTAGATTACTCTATCTAAATATATTACTATCAATATGTATTCTAACTGCTGAACTCAATTACTCGGCGATTGTCGCGAATGTTTTTTACCCCAAATTGTATTACAGTTAAAATCTCCAATGACTACTAATGCTTGTCTCCACAGAAAGCTTTTATTGCGCAAAGCTAGATATGTAGAGACTCCACTCCCTTCTTCCCATAAAACTACTACGAAGCATGTCTGGTTTGTTGATTGTCACATCACCTGAAGCTTCTGTACCTCTGGACAAAGACTTATAAGGTATGCACCAGAGAGTACGGCAATTCCTTGCCATTGTTTCGTATTATAAGCAGTCGCACAATCAATGACAATATCATCGAAAAGCTGATGACCGTCCCACTGAACAATAATTAACCCTCCATCCTTAGAGGTCGCGGTGCCTGTAACATCATGGACAAAAACATTTTTGATATAGATGTGGCGCGATACCAGGGTACTCTTACTCGTGCCACTCACATACATTCCATATAGGCTCCCACCCGTTGTTTCTATATTGCTGATGTCCCATGCTGGTTAAAAAGTTTTACGATCCGAAAAGCCAGACCAGGTGCCCGGAGCACAGTTCCTACGCGCCGCCATCCTCGGGTTCGAAGTCGGACCACGCGTCGGGCTCGCCCTCCATGGAGCACATATGCTTTCCCGTGGCTGGCATTCAGGTGCCGTATTCGGCACCTTCTCTAGCGCGGCGGCAGTAGGCTCCGTACTCAATCTCGATCCAGCAGGCTTCGAGGACGCATTTGGACTCGCCGGGACGCAATCCTCTGGACTGATGGCGGCACAATTCGAGTCAATGGGCAAACGAATGCATCATGGCTTCGCTTCACGAAATGGTCTGTATGCTGCCTTTCTCGCCTCTGGTGGATACACCGGCATTAAGCAGATCTTTGAACGCTCGTATGGGGGCTTCCTTTCCAACCTTTGGGGAGGGACATGACCCTGATGCCAGCCAGATCACAAAGGCTCTGGGTGAGCGCTGGGAAACAATGAACATTCAGGTGAAGCCCTATGCCGCAATGGCTGCTCTCCATGCCCCTCTCGATACCCTGTTCGATCTCTCTCAACACCGAAACCTCCGCCCAGAGGACATTCTCCACATTGAGGTCGATATGGCCGATGCCGCGTTCCAGCATAGCTGGTGGCACCTCGAACGCCCACTCACCTCTATCGCCGCACAAATGAATGTCGCCTATGCCCTGGCAGTTGCCATCATCGATGGGACTGCCTCTCTCCACCAATTCTCCCCACAGCGCATCTCACAAGACGATGTGTGGGAACTCATCCCCAAAATCACCGCCCACCATGACCCTGACTTTGATACAGGCGGCCCAACCGCACGAGGGTCTACACGCATACGCATCTTCTTCACCGACGGCACACACCTCGAAGGCTTCCGTTCCTTCCCTAAAATAATCACGCACCCACTCGCGAACGAGCAGATCGCCACCAAATTCCGCACCCTCACATACACGATTCTCGATCCCACTCGTCAGGCTGCCATCGAAGCCCCCGTCCTCCAACTCGAGACCCTTCCGGACTTGACCACCCTCTGCCATCTCTTGGCACCACCCGTCAATGCGCTCTTTGACTGATCTCCAAAATCATCAAGGAACTTCCACACCCAAATGTCCCAACCCCTCCATCTGCTACGTCAAGAAACATCATCTCGTGTTGGCAACCATTCCACCCCGGTTAGGATATCCTTATCTTCAGCGCGTTTTGGGGAGAGTCATTAAACGGATTGTTCCCATCCCAGTGGCACAATCTGGGCACAGGCAATACCCTCTCTGAGGCTATTTAGTTGTCTAGAGTCTCTTATTCAAAAAGTATTGACCCTTGTAGTCGCCCATCGCGAAACGCATGTACAATTGCTATGTATATATGTGGTATGCTATAAAACGCTTACAACGTTGTAAGCGTTTTATAGCATACCACCTTGAGCAACACACAATCTCTCACAAGTTTTGCATTCATTCAAAGGAGACATGTCATGACAAGGCTATTTCACAGACGCCTGGCAAGAGAACGCTCTCTCCACCTCGTCACTGCTGTCCTTGTAGCATTACTGTTTCAAACTTCTCCCAGTCTTGGAAATACAGCACTTGCACAAGCGAAATCACCCGGAACACAAACAGTGTCATCGACACGCCCAACCTACACCAATCCAATCATCGCGCAAACAACACCTGATCCAGCAGTTATCAAAGCGCTCGATGGCTATTATTATGTCATCGCCAGTTCGGACTATTGGCAGGGCGGTACATTCCATATTCTCCCTATTTATCGCTCAACGGACCTCGTACACTGGACATTCCAGGGCGATTCGTTTCCTGCCAGACCTGCCTGGGTAGACCCCGCCGCTGGCCTCTGGGCACCTGATGTCCAGTACTACAATCACAAGTATTATATGTACTATACTGCATCGGCAACACATCCACTGCCAAAATACGGCACGACTGGCGGGAGTGCAATCGGCGTTGCCGTTGCAGATAGTCCGGCGGGACCCTGGACTGATGCAGGTGATAGCGCCGGTGGCACTTATCAACATGGCCCTCTCGTGCCGCCACGCTCCTGTGCTTTCAATACCGATCCGAATTGCTATCACTGGACCTTCGATGCGACCCAGTTTACAGATAAGGATGGTCAAAAATATCTTTACTATGGTAGCTACTTCGGCGGCACCATTATACAAAAGATGGCGAGCGACGGTCTGCATATGCAAGGTCCCGCGATCCAGATTGGTCACTGGGACCGCTACGAAGGAACCTATATCGTGCGTCACGATGTACATGGTCAGCCCTATTACTACAATTTCTCCTCATCGGCGAATTGCTGCAATGGCCCCAATACGGCTTACAGTGTCATCGTCAGTCGCGCAACCTCACCAATGGGACCCTTTATAGACCAGAACGGATTTCCTATGGAGCGACCTGTGTCGCAGCCAGTGCCAACCACACGTCCATCCGGCGATCCTGCGGGCAACAACGTGGGCGCGCAGGGTGGCGGCTATCCTACGTTGAAGCAGAATGGTAATAAGTGGAATGGGGTGGGACATAACGCGATCATTACCGACCTCTCCGGTCAGGACTGGATCGTGTACCACGGAGTTGATGCTAACAATGCCTGGGTCAACGGTCTTCCTGCCGCTCTCCAGGTTTCCTATCGTCAGTTGCTGATGGACCGCATTGACTGGACCGGGGATGGCTGGCCCGTTGTCAATAATGGAAATGGACCATCTCTCACGAATACCGCTCCAACCACGACCCCGGTGTTTGGCGATACCTTCAATACACCGAACGGCTGCGCTACCCCAGGTAGTGGGAACTCCCTCGCTAACAACTGGCGCGTCATACAAGGAAACTGGGACATCAATCCCGGCACCTGTACCACAGGCGGCTTTGCTGAGCAGAGGGCTCCCAGTGGACAAAGCCTGCTTGTAAGCAAGAAAACGGTCCAGACCGGCTCTCGCGTAGAGATGGATCTACGCCTCAATACGACGGGGACAAAGGCTCGCTATGGTTCTGTAATTTCCTACGGGAATGATACGAAGAACGCTACTTACGTATCCACCTTAATAGACGTTGCACGCCATGCCTTCGTGACAACTTCCTACAAAAATGGGCACGCTACTGCCAACGAACAGAGCACGCCACTGCCTACAAACTTCGACCCCACCGACTGGTATCACCTGACGATAGATGAAAATACCAGTCATACGGACAAGTCAATCTTCCGCTTTACGCTCTCGAATCGCAATCTCGACCCGATAGCGGTTCAAGAACGGTCCTTCAATCAACAACATGATAGCGGTAGGATTGGTCTTTTCACGCAAGATGCTCATGCCGACTTCGATAACGTCACAACCGCTAAGCTGAATACGAGCGTAGCTTCAACGCAAAAGACCCCACCGCTGGGCCAGTTGCAGAAGGCTTTCTCCGACGATTTCAATGGTGCTCTCAAGCCGCAGTGGTCGTGGCTGCGCGAGGACCCTACGAAACACACATTTGTCAACGGGCACCTCTCGATTACCGTCAATGGCGACCTTTATCGCGATACCAACAACGCAACCAATCTGCTGCTAGAAAATCAGCCAGAGGGTGACTACGCGATAGAGACAAAACTTACCTTTGATCCGAACACCAACTATCAGCAAGCAGGTCTCCTCATGTATAGCGATGACGACCACTATATCAAGGTTGGACCCTTCCACGGCGACTCGCTAAACAAAATACTTTCAGGTCATGAAAGTCTGGAGCCACTACCCAGCGGCGTCGCACAATGCGATGTACAATCTTCAGCAACCAGCAATGTCGCCGTAAAAACCTATACGCGCGATCAATGTCCAAACGAAGGAGAGAGTTGGGACTACCTCTCGAATCCGCACCCAACAGTGAATGGAAGTACCGCCTCCAATCCCACTGTGACCAACTGGCTGCGCATCTACCGTCATAGCAACGTGTATACGCCATATTCCAGTCTTGATGGAACTCATTGGGTCAAAGGAGCAGCGTGGACTCTCTCAGCATCCGCACGAAACTTCCCGGTCAAAATCGGCCTGTTCGCCTTTTCCGCCGGAACCGTCAACAACATACCCGCCAACTTCGACTATGTGCATGTCTATCGTCAATAAACTGTCGAGCCTGATCAAGAGTCATCCCTTAATACCGTTGGAAAACGCTCAAAGAACCAGGCTAGCAGAGTGGGTCTGGCTAGAATAGCAGAAAAGTTGGTGGAGCTTTACAATCATCTGCTCCACCGACTTTGAGGTTTTGGCAATCTCCTTCAATGGGGGCTTTTTATCTATACGATACTGATGCTCTTGCATTAACTTCCGTACCCAACTGTTACAACTCTTGTTCGTGGGTGCGGCTTTCATAAAATCAATTTTTAACACCTGTAAGTACATATTGAGGATTACCTGTGACTTCGATAGTCAATTCACCCTTGGGTGCTACTATGGATCTTCTCACGCCTGTCGTACTAACGATTGTTAGATTTGCTGTAGAAACAGGAATTTTCACGACGTGAGACTTTTTTTCTGTCCACACAACGAGTTTCTGCGATTGGCCTTGAGCAAAAAGGTAAATGTAGTCTCCTTCGGCTTGAGGTATCCCTTTTATGAAACGAAAACCGTTCAGTTCTTTCATCAGTGTGAGAGCGGCAGCATACGCGGGTTTCTGTTGATAGTTCCAGGTCATTATACCAAAGTTATCTAGCGGATTTTTTGGGTCTTGCCCATCGTCGTGCCAATTATACCAAATACTCAGGAGGATGCCATTGACGCTATTGATGAGGAATTGTCGTACCAGCAGTGATGCTTGCATATCGGCGGAAACAAAGGAAATCACTGGATACCCCCACTCACTGGAAATAATGGGGACATTTTTCTTCTGTGGCGCATATTGTGCTATCAGGGTACGTACATGGTGATAATCTGCGACAACAGTTTCAGGTAACGTATCACGATAGGGGTGAATACTCAGGGCATCTGTTATGTCCAGCAAACCAAATTGAAGGCAGCGTTGGAGATAGTTCCAGACTTCTGAAGATGGAAGAGATGTTATGAGGGCTGGCGCAATGATAGTTGCATGAGCGTCAACCTGACGTATTGCGTTGACAGTCCTTTTTGCAAGTGCCATGTAGTCTGTCGCACTGGGAATAGGCTTCCAGAAATTCGGGTTGTTCGGTTCATTCCATATCTCCCACACAATTCCATACGCTTTGAATTGCTTCACACAAGCTGCGGCAAAACGCGCGAATGCCTGTCGTACCTCGTCTGTATGCGGCCCCGTGTGAAATGGAGGTTTCGTCGTATCATAGAGAGGATTGTTATAGGCAAGATTGGCAACCGTTTGAATACCATGCTCCGCGAACGCCTTGACAAGCTTTTCCTGCGTCGAAAAGGTATATGTGCCCCTCTGTCGCTCTATATCTGACCACGCAAAATCTACACGTACAAAACCAATCCCTACTTGAGCAATCATTGTGGCATCATTCTGTACTGGCTCACTCAGGTGAATATTGACCCCCAAACGTGTCGGTGT
>CAXTTV010000104.1:0-14813 GCA_964247295.1 uncultured Ktedonobacteraceae bacterium
TCGCGCCGCTGGGCTGCGGGTCCCAGACGTTTCCGCTTCGTGCGAAGGTGCGTGCATTGCGTCTCCACGGGTCCACACGTGACCCGACCTCCCCCATTCGAGTCTCTCCCTGCACAGGAACACCTTCTTCTTTTCCCAGCAGAGTCGCTTGCGACTCTACTACGAAGCTTGCTTGCTCTCCGGGACGCCGGTTACACATGGCTGACCTGCCTTTATATCGTTTCAGGCCCAGCGCACATTCTTCCAATCAAAGCGGGGTAGGCTAAGATGAAGAAAGCACCTCAGCCCCTCCTGATCCTCGCTACTGAGGTCGTAGGTCATGTGCTGAAGATAATGGGTGCAGACTCCCGGTTCCAGGCCCAGCGCTGGTGCATAGAATCTATCAATCTCTTGTAGATGCGCCAGGCCGGATTTTTTAGAGTCATGAAGAACCCCCAATATCCCGCTTTTACGAATTTTCTCAATGCGGTCAGCTCGGGCTGCCCAGACTCCAAACACAAAGGGAAGCCCCATCCAATCGGCCCATTCCTGGCTAAGATCAAAGATGCGTGGTCGCCCAATATTCAAAATATCTCTGCGGCGATTAAATTCAATTAAGGCTTGATCTCCAATAATCAGAGCAGCGTCACAGTCGGTAAACATCTTGTCCAGATCAGAAGTCTTCTGGACAAAGCGCGGTCGGATTTTGTAACGATAATCGCATAATACCCTTAAAAGGTTGATCGAAGAGGCGGAATGATCAGTAAGCGCGATCTTTTTGCCGTCAAGCTCCTCCCAGGTGTTGTAACGACTGAAGAGCAGTACGCTCTCAACAGCAGCAGGAGCGCTAATCGAGAAGCCGGGGATCAAAACAAGTTTGTCATAATGTTGGGCGTAGCTATAGCTGGAGATACAGGAAAAATCAATAGTTCCATTGAGAAGGCAGCGATTAAGATGCGTGGGTACGCCTGTTTCAAGCAGAATGCCTTCATTTTTTCTCTGGTGTAAAAGATCATAGTAGACCGGGCGGACATTAAGGTAACTAAAGTATCCCAGGGTGATCTTAGGGTTGATCGGGCGCGGTTCAGGCAGGATCGTAACCGAGGAAGGTTGTGATAAAGCGACCGCATCCTGTTGTGATGTACTCTTCCACTCAGGTTGCATTGCAGATGGGCTCCCATTAATTAGAGAACGCGAGGAGGAAAACCTTGAGCCGCCTCATCCATTTGCGAGAGCAGTCGCGGGCGCGACCAGATGAAGATTCCAGATAGAACTCTGTGAAGACCAGTGCTTCTCTCGTAGGTCTTGGCTGCTGCTTGGGGCTTTACCTACCTTCTTTTAATTAGTATACACCTTTAGAACAATTTGGGAACGAATAAGTTACACTCTAGCTAAATGTAACTACCTGGGTCCTAAGATCGTATCTCTATCAGTGGAGAACCATTTCTGGTAATACACAGAAATCTGGATAAATGGTCTTTTTGGCAAAAAAATTATGTAAATCTTTTGTATCTTGCGTATTCTTGTTTCTACAGTATCGCTTTTTGCTTTTCGCAACGTGTCAATAAAAGATGATCTTGTGTAATAAAAAGAAAAGAAATACAAATGCGGAGGCGAGATGTAGCGAAAGTCCCGCGATACAGTCTTCAAAAGTGAAGAAACGCCAAGGGGGCACGATTTTTTCCCGAATTACTATAATGTTATGGTAAATAGAACAAGAAAACAAATGAAGGATTTAAAGAATGTCCTTATTATTTCTAGGCCATAGAAAGTTGAAAAAATTATTTTTTGACGAAAGTCAAGAAATCGCCATAAAACGCGGAATTTGGGCCTAGCGTGATCAGGGTTCTTGTGTTACAATAGTACACATCTCCTATCCGTTTCTCTGATTTGACATGGGAGTGATACAATTGTTAGGCTCAGAATATAACAAGGAGCGGTCATCAGATAGTCAGTCAGTCTATCGTTTTCTAAATAGAGATCTATTACTTCGTATACAACTCATAGAGAGTTTCTTCAGTATAACCCATCAAAAGATTTTATCTGCTAGTCTATGAGCCGCGAATCTTGTTTATTAAAAAGTTTATTCTAAATAATAGAACAAAGCTAGAACAAAATCCAGTCATGTCATTATTCTTATTATCACTCCAAGAGAGGACGGTACAGGTGTGGATTACAATCGCATGCAGAAGCAGAGAGGCCAGAGGCCTCCTGTGCCGCATGGGCGGGTTGACGTTAAGGAAGTATTCGAGGAAAACGAATATGACGAGATGTGGCCCGAGCGGACGCCCAGCAGTGCGTTAAGTTACCAACGCCTGGCGGATGTAGAGGATAGAGATCGGCCTCGTGGCGATGTGCAGTCGAGCCACGCGGTTACTCGCAGTTTCAGGACCACCACCAATCCCGGTCGGGAGCGGGAGGTCAACACAGGATATCCTTCGCGTCGTCCAGGTACAACACAGATTCCAGCGGCCTCGCCTTCGGCGAGCCAGATTAGCCGCAAGACAGGGACATATGCAAACCTGCCAGCTTCGTCGAGTCAGATCTCGCGTCGCACAGGAACATATAGTTCCGTCTCCCCTAGTGCGAGCCAGATAGGGCGTCGAACCACGACGCAGGTTCCGGCCTCGCAAGTCAAGGCGCGTACTATAGCGCCCCGGCCCATGGCTCCTCAGAGCGCTCCCTTAGAGAAGAAGCCAAAGCGTCGCTTTAATTCTTTGGTTTATATTGGTCTGGCGATGCTGGTGATGGTTCTAGGGTGGGTTGTTCTTGCGAATATCGCGAACTGGTGGCATACGACCCAGGATGATATGACCTATGGTCGTCCACGCACCGCGCATTTTGACGCAGTTGTTGGTCACAATGACTCCGATAAAACTCCCAGCCATTTTATCGCGACTAATGTGAACCGCAAAGTGCAGATTATTGAGTTTCCAGGGGGAGATGCTTCCAAGGCCAAAATTTACATTGGCCCAACTTTGATCGGTCCAGATCAGGATCTGGCACCGGTAACGCTTTCCTTCAAAGATGTCAACAACGATGCCAAACCGGATATGATTGTGAATATTCAGGACGGTCGTTTTGTGTTTATCAACGACAATGGCTCATTCCGTCCATTGAAACAAGGGGAACCTGTTCACCTGCCATAGCTTCTTCCCCTGGCCCCTGACGGTCCTGATTGCCTCTTTGCTCTCATGGAGCTTTGATGTAAAAGACACGTCAAAAGGGGCGGTATCTCTCAGTTCTCTTAGCCTGTCTTTGTAGTCTGGCCTTTGTAGTCAAGTCCATACAGGTAAGATCTCTGGCCTGCTTAGCCAACTGAGATATACTGCCCCTTGTATTGTTTTCTGGTTTCCTGAAGGATCATCATTTTCCATTGCCCCACTCCCACCCAGGTACCACCTCTGGTATGATCCTCACGTTCTCTATTGCTTAGGCCTCGACCAGTTGCTCCTGCTCGCTGGATTGTGCTCCCGCCATTACTTGTAGCACTGGTACCATTCTGGCCAGTGCCGATCCATTCGCAAGCATCGGTTGGCTTACCTTTTTGCTATCAGCACTTTCACTGATGCCTTCTGCCGTCGATTTCGAGGTTGGGCGTAAAGCCAGGATCGCAAATACAATCATCCAACCGAGTAGAATTGCCAGTAGCGCCGCCACCAATATTGGTTGCGAAAGAGTCATGGCTGTTGGTATCTCCATTAGGGATTATTCCTCTTTCCCAGTCTATTGTTTTTCGTTTTTGTTGTGGTATTGCCGAAGTTATAATATTGAGGGCGTGTTGGAGATTACCTCTTTGTAATCAATATCGCCGAATTTATTTCTATTACGCATAGTATACGCCCTTTAGTGACAGAAGGGAAAACCTTCCCCGAATAGTCCTATAAGGCGGAGTTAAATATATGAGGATGTTTTTAGCGTAGCAACATAAGTATAGTGATATATGTATATACTTATAAACCATATTTGAATTTTGCTTTTTTCTGTGTCTCATCTGACAAAAGAAAATCTGCTATACAAGGACTTACCAGGGGCTTTCATGCTGTTGGGTTTGTCTTATAAAGTCGATAGAATGATTAGATTTTCATAAGAGTATCCATTTATTACAATACATGTGTACTGAAGCGGCCTCACAGACGTGATTTCCTATAATTGGTAGGTTTCTTCTTGCTTGTCTTTTAGAAATAAATCTGCCAGAATGACGAGTGATCTCATTTTTTATCTTTGTACTTATTCTGCGATTAAGGGGCCTTTTATGGAAAGAGTTCGCTGGGAGCGAGTGCGTGATATCGTTGTTTCGCTGATCGGCATTCTGCTGTTGCTGTGGGCTGTCTGGTCGGTGATGGGGCAGTTTGTGCATGCGATTGTGCTGCTACTGCTCTCGATGGGTGTGGCATTCTTGCTTACGCCGATGGTGAATATGTTTTCACGCTGGATTCCCAGAGTGATTGCGACGATTCTGACTTACTTGTTGGTGCTGGCGGTGCTCTCTTTTCTGAGTTATGAGCTGGTTTTCACGCTGATTAAACAGGTGCAGACATTTTCCAATACCGTAGTGAATTTCATGACTAGTCTGCCTACCTATTCGACCAATCTGGTGAAACTGCTGGTAGCGAATGGTATCCCTCAGGTAAATATTGATACGGCGATTGCTGAGGTCCAGACGACGGCGACGCAGTTCGCGCGCGATACGGTCTCGAATATGTTGGGAATTCTCTTCCTGTTAAGCGATGCATTTATTAATATCTTTCTGGTGGTAGTGTTGAGCTTCTATCTCACATTGGATGGTCGCCGCATTCGCAATAGTGTGATGAGTATTGTACCGCGCCGGGCGGTGCCGCACGCGCTTCTGTTTGAAGACGCCCTGAATCGGGTGGTTGGCAATTATATTCGCGGCCAGTTAACGTTGGCGGTGATTATCGGAGTGCTTGCCGGAGTAGGTTCGGCGGTGTTTGGTCTGCGAGAGTTTGCGCTGATTATCGGGGTGCTGGCCTTTCTGTTTGAGACGATTCCAATGGTTGGTCCAGCGATGGCGTCGATCCCGGCCCTGTTGATCTCTTTGCTGCTGCCAGATCCTTTCCCTCGGACATTCGCGATTGCGAGTTACTTTGTGGTTGTCCAGCTTATTGAGAGCAACATTCTGGGACCAAAGATTGTTGGGCATGCGGTTGGATTGCACCCTGTGGCTTCGATTATGTCTCTACTGGTTTTCGCGCAGTTGTTTGGGCCGTTTGGGGCACTGTTGGCGACTCCGATTGTAGCGGCTGGTTGGGTGGTGATTGCGAGCATCTACCGCTCACTTCGCGGGGAGTCGCCCGATGAGATGGTGAATAAGAAGCCAGCTATCCCCTGGATACGTCCTGGTCGCTGGAGCGCCGAGTTTGGGCGTAACGACGCCGGGGTAGGGATGTCAAGAGCGCCTGAGGTTGTTCATGAGAAGAGTGACGAGAAGGAGCGGAATCTAAAAGAGGCTTTGCCTCAGGCGGCGGGGCCCCATCTTCTGGAGCCTTCTCCGTCTGAGCGGGCCGATCCCGACAAATAGGGATCGGATACGGCTCTTTTCTGAGATAGTGAGGTGTGGGGCTTAGAGGCTTTCCTCATTACCACTGCCAAAGGTTCTGCGCAGCTCCTCTTCTCCATCCTGGTTGACCAGGGCGAAGAGTTCGTCGTTCGCGATGATCCGCGTCTCTGCATGAGGAATGATAAACTCCTTATTGCGGATGATTAAGGCCAGGTTGCAGTTGCGCGGCAGTTGGATTTCGCGCAGTTGTTTGTTCTCAACCTCAGACTCGGCTGAGACACGGATCTCGATGATGCGTAGCCCGGCGCTTTTCAGGGTCATTAGGGAGACAAAGTGCGGGCTGGGCAGTTCCGCTTCGATCAGCGAGAGGATGGTCTTGGTTGGGCTGACGGCCAGATCGATTCCCAGTTGCTGGAAAAGCAGTTCGTTTTTAGGATTGTTGACGCGGGCGATGGTGCGTGGCACATTGAAGCGCTTTTTCGCTACCTGACAAATAACAAGATTGTCCTCGTCATCTCCGGTTACGGCGATCACTACGTCGGCTCGTGTAACTCCAACCTCTTCCATGGTACGGGCCTCGCAAGCGTCCCCTCTGAGGACGGCCTGACCGATCTCCTCCGAAAGGGCCTGGACGCGGGCCTGGGTCTTTTCTAGCAGTAATACTTCGTGCCCTTGCTTGAGCAGACTTTTGGTGAGGTAATACCCAATATCCCCACCACCACCGATGATAATATACATACTTTCCCTCTATTGCTCTTCCCGCTATTTCACGGACTTTTTTGGTTCAGTAATGGAGTCAAACATTAATTGAGCTCCCAGGATGGTCGGGCTGATGGTCTCAAGGCCGAGCTCTCGATAGGTACTTTCACGGATGGGATCATAGATCCGGCAGACGACTTTCTTGACCTTAAAGATTTCTTTGGCGATCTGGCTTGCCATAATGTTACGATTGTCGCCATTGGTGACGGCTGCGAAGGCATCGGCCTCTTTGATGCCCGCCTTTTTCAAGACATCTGTATCGACGCCGTTTCCGATGTGCGTCTCGCCTTTGAAACTGGACTCCAGGCGGCGAAATGCATCGCTGCTATAATCTATGACCGAGACGTGGTGTCCCGCTTTATCCATCATATTTGCCAGGGTCGCTCCAACGCGGCCACAACCCAGGATCACTATGTTCACGTATGCCTCCTGCCAGTCTTTCCGCTGACTGACTGTATGCTATCAATGAAAGTGTTTGGGGAGTATCTCCCGTTTGATGGTGGTATTATAGCACAAGTCCCTGAACAGGTGGAGACGTACTGAGAGGCCATTTCAAGTTGATGAGTTTGTGAATAGAGTCGCTGGGAGGACGGCGATCTGATCTTTTTTGTAGGCCTTCTGGTTTATAGAGAAGTCCCTTTTGTGGCACTTTCCTTTGTTTATCGCTATAATGGGCTGACTGGTTATAGACGGAACAAAATTTTTTAATATCTATCTATTTTTATCTGCTGTGAAAGTTGGTGTTGATGTCTCATCGCTATATGCTTCGTGAAATGCCTGTCGATCGACGGGATGAGTGGAATGATTTTGTGAATCACCATCCCCATGGCCATCTTCTACAAAGCTGGGAGTGGGGCGATCTCAAGGCAAGCTCTAGCTGGCACCCTCTACGTCTGGCCCTCTGGAATACTGAGGAGTTGCGGCTGGAGGCAGTGGCTCAAGTTTTGCGCCGGACGGCTCCTCATGTCTCTCCTCTGCTTGGTCACCTTGCTTATATCCCCAAAGGGCCGGTTCTGGATTGGACGCAATCCACGCTCTCAAAAACGTTTTTCATGAGCCTCAATGAGTATCTCAGTCATCATGGCGCGATTGCCCTCCGTACCGAGCCCAATGTAATCTCTGGTGGGCCAGTAAGCGAATGCACTCGCGAGGTGCTTTCGGCGCTGCGCCTTCAGCCAGCAAGGGCGGTCCAACCCCGCCGCACCATTATGCTGGATATCCGCCCTGACGAGGAGACTCTTTTGTCGGGGATGAAGGAGAAATGGCGCTACAATGTGCGTCTGGCGGCCCGTAAGGGTGTGAAGGTGCGTCTGGCGGCCTCAGAGGAGGATGTGCGGGCCTGGTATAGGATTATGGAGACAACCAGTTCGCGTGATGAGTTCGGCATCCATACAGAGGAATATTATGTGCGAGCCTGGAAGACGCTCTGTGTTGAGAGCCAGCAGGGGCGGCTCTTCCTGGCGGAGCATGATGGGCAGTTGCTGGCGGGCATCTTTGTCACGCTGTTCGCCCGTGAGGGGATCTATCTCTATGGGGCCTCCAGCAATGAGAAGCGCAACCTGATGCCCAACCATCTGTTGCAGTGGGAGGCGATTCGCTGGTGTAAGGAGCAGGGGGCAGTCCGTTACGATTTCTGGGGCATACCCGATACCGAGGACCCCGAAGAGTCGATGGCAGGGGTCTATCGTTTTAAGCAAGGTTGGGGCGGCGATATTGTCAGCTTCCTCGGTGGGTACGAACGAGTCTATCAGCCGCTCGTGATGCGCGCAGTACAGCGCGTCATCAATTTCTAATCGTTTCAAAATCCTTATAGCGGATCGAACAAGGAAACTCTATCGCTCCACCCCTATTTGCTCTGATGATTTTAGTTTAACAGCGATTTTGAGATGATTCAAGTGCATTTGCGTTAAGATTTGATCAATAAAAATGGATTTTTCAGATGAAAGCCCGGTGTCTGGAAAATCCAGCTCATTCAGTTCAGTGCCTATCCTCATTATCTATGTCTTCGATTGTTTAATGCTACCTCTCTTTCAGCTCTTCTTTCGTGTCACACCGATTAAGAAAATGTGTCTAAGTAAGTAAAGCATTCTGCTTTTATCTTGCCCTGAAAAAGAATTGGGTATGCCGCCGAGCTTTTCATAAAAATTGGGTGTCTGTTGATTGAAGAGAAGGAGTAAGGATATGCGTCAGCTAACCTTTGTGAAACCGGGCCAACTCGAATGGTGGGATGTTCCCGAACCACGAATTACTTCGCCGCTGCAAGCACTTGTCGAACCTCTGGCGGTGGCTTCCTGTGATCTTGATAAGATGATTGTGCGTGGGGAGACGCCTTTTCGCGGACCCTTTGCCTTTGGACATGAGGTAGTTGCTCAAGTTAAACAGGTTGGAGAGGATGTTCGCCTGGTTGTTCCTGGACAACATGTAGTTGTGCCGTTTCAGATCTCCTGTGGTATCTGCCAGGCCTGTCAGCGCGGCTTTACTGCAAGCTGTACCTCTGTGCCAGTGTTCTCCGGCTACGGGTTGGGAAGAGGTAAGTGGGGGGGAGCTCTCTCGGATCTGATGCTGGTGCCCTTTGCCGAGCATATGCTTGTGCCTGTTCCAGCCTCTGTTTCGCCTGCAACGATTGCCAGCGCCAGTGACAATCTCGCTGATGCCTGGCGGACAGTGGGTCTACCTCTTGAGGAGTTTCCAGAGGCTCCTGTCCTGATTTTTGGTGGAGCGGGCTCCGGTAGCATTGGCCTCTATACCGTTGCTATTGCCCAGGCCCTTGGAGCTTCGCAGGTGACCTATATCGACCGGGATGCGGATCGCCTGGCTCTCGCAAGCAAACTTGGTGCGGCTGTTATAGACGCGATGGACTCACTGCCCTCACGATCCGCTGTTTACCCAATTACGGTCGATTCGGGAGCAGATCCGGCTGGACTGGCCTGGGTTCTGCGCTCAACCGCTCCCGATGGTATCTGTACCAGCACAGGTATTTACTTTGCCCATGATGTTGCGCTACCTCTTCGAGATATGTATTATGCTGGCATAACCTTTAAAACGGGTCGAGTGCATTCCCGAACGGTTCTTCCAAAGGTCCTGGATCTGGTGATTGAGCGGAATCTGCATCCCGAGCTGGTTACAACCGAGGTTGCCGGCTGGGATGAAGCAGATACAGCCTTGAAAGATTTTCGCACCAAGCTTGTAATTCTACGGAACCACTAAGAAGATCGGCAAAGGGGAAGCAGTATAGCTGAAGAGATAGAAGTGTTGATCACGCAGGCAAAAGAGGGCAATTCTCAGGCTCTTGAAGCGACTGTGCGTTATATTCAGGATCGCGTGTACAATCTTGCGTTGCGTATGCTTCAAGATCCGAAGAGCTGCATTAAGCGCCTCATCAATTTTTTGCTTCTTTGCCAGGGATTTTCCAGACTTACAAACCAGCTGGAAAATCCTTTTTTTATTTGTGCAAATAGCCGCTTTTACTATTCCTCTTCTCCATACGATCTCACTTAACAAAGATTTCACAGCTCTTCTGGTATAGCTATAGTAGGTTTAATCAAGAAGCTATGCTCATCGCTGATTGATGAGCCGTTCTCTAAAATTTTCGTATGTGAAGGAGCATTTTCTATGTCACCTATTCTCATCTGTGTGATTGCAGCACTTTTGATCGCTGGCCTTGTAACTTTTTTTGTCGTCCGTGCCCGTCGCTCCGGACGTTAATTATCCCAGGTGGAGGATCTTCTTTATGGCAAAAAATTTGTCCATCCAGCAGTCTAACAGTGTATCTAATAAAGAGCAAAAGCGTAGTATTCTGTGGATCATTGGGTCTTTCGCGATCTGTCCCTGCCATCTTCCGCTGACACTCGGTCTTCTGGCGACAATGCTGGGCGGGACGGCCTTTGGTGCGTTTTTTGTCCACAATATTGTGTTTGCTGGTGTAGGGATTACGCTTCTCTGGGCTGCGGGAACCTGGTATGGCTTTCGTAAACTTCGCTCGACAACCTGCGTATATAAACCTAAAAAGCGTTCTCAGCAGGTCCTTGAAGTTTCTTGATAATGGCGTAAGAGATCTCAGGGCTATCCCTGAGAGAGTTCATTATACAGAAAAATTTTTGCTGGATTGTCGGAAACAGGCCAATCCAGCAAAAATTTTTTGACCAGAATGTTAGTTTTAAAAGGGGATGATATGCGTCTCTTACTTGTTGAAGATGAGGAGGATCTGGTCCAGGCACTGGCGCGCGGTCTACGGAACGAAGGATATGCCGTCGATGTAGCCTTCAATGGTTTACAAGGCTGGGATCTTGTTACCACGAATGATTATGATCTGCTCATTCTCGACTTAAATTTACCCGATCTGGATGGTTTAGAACTCTGTCAACGCGCGCGTTCAGCGTATCCTCAGTTGCTGATTCTTATGCTTACAGCGCGCAGTACCCCTGCTCATCGTATTCGTGGCCTGGACTATGGAGCGGATGACTATCTGGTGAAGCCTTTCCATTGGGGAGAGTTATTGGCGCGAGTGCGTGCACTCTTACGTCGCGATCTGAAAGCTCGCCAGCCGGTGCTATGTTATCAAGATCTACGTCTGGACTCTTTAACCCGGACCGCCTGGAAAGGTTCTTTCCAACTTGATCTCACTAGAAAAGAGTTTGGCATTTTAGAATATCTTTTACGCCATCCTACTGAAGTAGTGGCTCAGGAGACTCTTCTTGAACATGTTTGGGATCGCAACGCTGATCCTTTGACAACTACTGTGCGAGTCCATATCAACTCCTTGCGCCGGAAGTTAGAGGATGCGAATGCGGGGGAGAGTTATATCGAGACCGTCGTTGGGAGCGGCTATCGGCTTGGAAAATCGGAGAGGGCGGAAAAAAGATAATGAGTTGGTCAAGGTTCTCGAAACAAGGGATGACTTTACGTCTGCGACTTGCTCTTTATACAAGTGGTCTGATTGCCCTTCTCTGTCTGGAACTTGTCATTTTTATTAATATCATCACCGTTCTGACACATTCGCAGCATCTTCTCGCCGTTTCCTTGATTGGCTTAATTATCAATATGATTGTGGGAGGGTTAGGGGCCTATTGGATTGCGGGTAAAGCTCTTCTGCCTGTGAAGGAGGTCAGTATCGCAGCTTTACAAATTAGCGCCAGCACTCTTCATACCCGTCTTAATCTGGATGGGCCTCAGGACGAGTTGCGAGAGCTGGCCCAGGCTTTTGATGGGATGCTGGAACGGTTGGAGAGGGCGTTTGAGCTACAAAGTCTCTTTGTAGCCGATGCTGCTCATGAATTACGGACCCCCCTTGCGATTCTACGGACAAACCTGGAGGTAATCGGCGCAGATTCAGGAGCGACTCTGGAGGAATATCGGGCGCTTACAGTCGTACTTGAACGGACGCTGAGGCGTCTTGAACACCTTGTTGCATCATTGCTTGTACTGGCAAGTGAAGAGCGGGCTCTCGTGGCTGAAGAGGTTTCTCTTGTTTCGCTTCTCAAAGATGTGGTTGAGACACTGGCTCCATTAGCTGCAGAGAAGAATATAACCGTCCATCTGAATGTGGGTGATTGTGTGCCTATTTATGGTGATCAACACTTGCTTGAACTGGTTTTTCGCAATCTTATTGAGAATGCTCTTCGTTATAATCGCCCAGATGGTTCTGTCACGATTACTTCTAAAAATAATCACACTTCTCTTCTGATACAGGTTTCCGATACAGGTATTGGTATTCCAGAGGAGGCGCGGCAACGGATTTTTGAACGTTTTTATCGTGTTGATACATCTCGTTCGCGGCATACGGGGGGAGCGGGTCTGGGTCTTGCTCTTGTAAGGCATGTTCTTACTCTTCAGAAAGGCTGTGTGTGGTTAGAGAAGAGCTCTCCTCAAGGGAGTGTGTTTGTTGTTGAATTATTGAAATGTAAATGTTATTCCTGAGTAGTTATTTAGCAAATTCAGTCAGTGTTAAAAAAGTAAAAGTCTGCTGAGTTCTGTCGATAGATAGAAATGTGTACACATGCAATAGTATCGAGACATTGGATAGGGATGATCCAGTTTCGTTTCAGTAGCATGAAATGTGGGGACTTCTATGAAAAACTTTCGACAGATCTCAGCGTTTTTTGTGGTTCTGGCCTGTGTCTGCGGTCTGTTCTCGCTTCCCTTTTTTCGTTCGGCCTCCGCTACCCCTTCTGTATCGACTGGAAATGTCCTGTATCTTGTTCTGAAAAAGCCGACCGGTTTTGTGCTGGCCCGTGCTTCTCGCGACGCTTTAAATCAGCCGACCAGCCAGCCACAGGTGCTGGCAGCCTTTGCTGATAACCTCGGTCAACTTTCTTCGGATCGTGTGCTCTCTGTCCAGCCTTCGCCTGATGGACGCTTTGTAGCGATTACTACCGCACGTGACCATGGGGAGCAGTGCTTTATCTATGATGTCCAGGCTATCCGGCTTCAGGATCGCCCGGCGCATATGCTGGGCCGCTTCCTCCACTGGCTTCCCGGATCGGATCAGTTTCTCTTTTATCCAATGATGCCGGCTGGACCCGAGGCCCCGGTGGATCGCACGCATTTTGTCCGTACCCTCTGGCGCGTGGATGCCGCTTCAGGCGACCACACAGCCCTTTCATTTCCCGGTTTGAACTCCTATCTTATTGACGCCTCGCCCTCGCCCGATGGCTCCCGACTGATCTACTCCACAACTTTAGGTCTGGGCCAGGGCAGCGATATCTGGCTGGCAACCATTCGGAATGGAGCCGCGAAGCATCTTGCTCATCTGGATACGCTCTCTACAGGGTCCGCGCAGTCGGTGGCGGGATTGTTCTCCTGGTCGCCTGATGGTTCGTCGATCGCGTACGAGCGCCTGACGGATAGTCCAGTTCCGTTTCTGTCGGCCCCGATCTGGCTGATGGATAGTCAAGGTTCTCAGACGCGGCAACTGGCGATCGCGGACGGCGGACATGGCTATGGTCTTTCCTGGTCACCGGATAGCCGAAGGCTGGCTTTTATCTCGCGTGCGAATTCCACAGATTCTCAGGCCAATCTACATGCCCAGGCCCTGGAATCGGCGATCTCAGTGGTCGATGTCCGTAGCGGTGCGGTTAGTCGGATCGCGGACCCACAAACGACGGGTCTGCCTCTCAATATCCGACCCATGTGGAGCCAGGATGGAGCCTCGCTTTCGTTTGTGGCCTTGACCCCGGTGAATGGGGTGGTCGGCGCGACAGCGCGCTTCTGGGTTGCGCGTCCTGGCTCCACCCTACGATCGCGGAGTCATGAGGTTCGCCCGCTACCGGAAATCAAGGGCTTAGTTGCATTAGGATAGATTGAGCCTTTGCTTTCTGGATTGATAGGTAGAAAAAGGAGAATACTATGAAGATGCGAGGGATAACGGCCTGCCTCACTCTCGTAATTGTAACGCTGATTATGCTGATAGCTCCGATCACCTCGCCTTATGTGCGGATTGGCGCGGCCAGCGATCTGCGTACTCCTCAGCCCCAGGTAAAGGCTCCCGCGCCCTTTATGTACCGACCCTATTATGGCAGTCAGACGATCCGCCAGCGCACCATCTCGTTTGTAGATCACGATAAGCCCTGGTATACCCAGGATGGGAAGTTTGTGCGTTTCGATGGTTTTACTTCTACCAATGGCTCAATCACAAACTGCGATCCCGGTGTTAGTTGTTATGATGGGCATGATGGCTATGATCTGAACATGGTAAACGAGCCGCTGCTGAGTGCCGCCGCCGGCACAGTAGAGTACGCCGGCTGGTACGATCCCACGAACCATGATAGCGGTTTTGGACTGGATGTCACACTTGACCATCCCAATGGCATGAAGACCCTCTACGGCCACCTGAGTGCGATTACTGTGGTGACCGGAGATCATGTCGGGGCGCAATGGCAGATTGGAACAACCGGAACCACTGGCAATTCCACCGGCCCTCATTTGCACATGTCAACCTATTATAGCGATGGGAGTGCAACCGATCCCTTTGGATGGAGTGGTACCTCTGCCGATCCCAATACCGTACCAGATGCTTATCTCTGGGTCGACAATTCGGTTGCTCCGCAACAGGTACCCAATCTATCTACCACCAGCAATAAGCCCTACGCGGGGGCGATTCTTGTAGATGACAGTTCACCAAATTGGATATCACACGGGACATGGCATACCGCCAACGCGTCAACAGATGTGCAGGGTGGTCTGCATTGGACTACTTCCTCCTCTGGCAAAGAGACGGCCTATGCTATCTGGCAGCCGAAGATTCCTAAGGCGGGTTACTATGAGGTTGGCGTGTTTATTGATAGCAATAATGCTGGTAGCGATTGGGCCAACTATACAGTTTATAGCGCTGACCCGACGCATCCTGGTATGACAGTTGTTCACCCGGTCCATGTCTCTGAGAGCAATGTGTACGATAGTTGGATAGGGTTGGGAACCTACTACTTTCAGGCTGGTCAGGCCGGGCGGGTAGTGCTCTCCAATGCTACAGGTGAGACAAATGTGCAGGTAGTTGCGGACGGTATGGAGTTTGTACCGGTGGGCCAGCCAACGATCTCTATGCGACCGACCCCTCACA
>CAXTTV010000104.1:14823-17068 GCA_964247295.1 uncultured Ktedonobacteraceae bacterium
GTCGCTTACCACTCTCCTACCATTTATCTAACATTTCCGGTCATTCAAGCGTATATTCCCTGAGTTCGCGAAACGTCACAACAACAGGGAGGTGCATCCCTGCAACATATCAATTAGAAAATACACACCTGTAAGGAGATACATCTATGGCTGGTCAACGTGGCTGTCTTTTTAATTCGTTGCTGTTTCTGATCTGTGTGTTTGTCCCCGTACTGGGACATATCATTGAAACATTTATGATCCTTGAGGATGATCATTCGATGGCCGGGAAAATTCTCTGGCTCGTGGTTATCTGGGCCATCCCCTTTGTCGGATCGTTTGTCTATATGTTCTTTGGGCAGCGCGGCCAGCAGCGGGTAATGTTTGGCCGTCCAAGCTATTACGCCCAATAAAAGTTCAGCCACAATCGCAGCCTCTGCGAAGATGAGAGGCCCGGTCAACTCAGGATAGAAAATCTGTTTTGCTATAGATTTTCTGTCCATTTTTTGTGATGGAATGGGATATGCCCTTGACTTTCCCCTTTGATCTTCATTATACTTACTCTTAATAAGCATACACGAGAAGAACATCTACAACTAAATACTGTGCAGTGTAACTGCTCTCATCCAGAGAGGTGGAGGGAAACGGCCCGATGAAACCCGGCAACCCATGTGCAAAGTCGCAGATAGGGTGCCAATTCCGGCGAAGTTATTTCGCGAGATGAGGGGAAAAGCGATGAAGCGAAACCCCTAAAAATGGGGTTTTTTTGTTGCCTGCATATGTTCGTTAATGGTTTACCTGTCGTAGGATAGCACATTTATGTGCGTTCTCAATAGAAAAAACGCTGATGAGGACGAGTAAACGGTATGGACGGCTACAGAGAGTAAGCGATGATGAGATGCTTGCGCCGCACCGCTGTTGAATATGGCCTCGGAGTTGCTGATTGAACTCCTTTCAGGATTGTAGATTCAGCCGGTCCGCTCCGTTACTGGCGAGAGTGAGTACGTTCCTCTTCTTAATAGGCACGTAAAGACTCGGAAGGCCGCGATCGAGAGAGACCGGCAAAAACAGGGTGGTACCGCGAAAAAACGTAAACCCCTCGCCCCTGCTCAGGAGAGGGGTTTTTTTGTACCAAAAATGGTTCTGAACAAGGTACCCGAATCGAGAAGGAGTTGAGAGATGGTGGCTCAGTTAGAGTTTTTTACCCGGCCACGCAAAGCAAAATTTGTTCATCCTTTCGCCTTACCCGAGGCGATCCAATCCTGTACTTTGCCCACTTTATCTCTGCAATCTGGAGAGGATCTCGCGTGTTTGACTCTGGCCTACGAGACCTGGGGAACGCTGAACGAGACCGGCGATAACGCAATTCTGATTACTCATGCTTTGACCGGAAATTCGCATGCGCACGATCCTCTGCACCCCGATGATCCTAAAGCTGCCTGGTGGAATCCGTTGATTGGGCCAGGCCGCGCATTTGATACGGATCGCTATTTTGTGATCTGTTCCAATGTGCCTGGAAGCTGCTATGGTAGTACGGGGCCGCTCTCTCCCGATCCTCGCACTGGGCGGCCCTATGGTATGCGCTTCCCGGTAGTGACGATCCCCGATATGGTGCGCGCCCAGTATCTGTTGCTAGAGCGATTGGGGGTGCACCGATTGGCGATGGTCGCTGGTGGATCGATTGGTGGGCAGCAGGCGCTGGAGTGGGCAGTACGCTATCCTGAGATGGTGGAGAAGGTGGCGGTAATCGCAGCGACGGATGCGCTGACGGCCCAGGCGATCGCTTTTAATGAGGTGGCGCGCCAGACGATTATGCTCGATCCCGACTGGCACTGTGGCGACTACACGCCTGGAAAGGGGCCTTCAGCCGGCCTGGCAATTGCCCGGATGCTCGCGATGATCACCTATCAGAGTGAGGAGTCGATGGAGATGCGTTTCGCGCGTCGCCCGGCTCGTGTCCCCGAGATATCCTCTCCCTCTGGTTTCGCGGATCTGGGTGGCCGTTTTGATGTCGAGGGCTATCTTTATCATCAGGGTGAGACACTGGTCAGGCGCTTCGATGCCAATAGTTATCTATACCTCAGTCGGGCCATGGACCTTTACGATGTCAGTCAGGGGTATGGCTCGTTGGAGGCTGCGCTAAGTCGTGTGCGTAGTCAGTCTTTGTTAATCGGTATTCGTTCGGACTTCCTGTTCCGGGCGGCGCGTGTGCGTCATCTGGCCGATAGTGTTCAAAACACGGGCGGAAACGCCCGGTACGTTGAAC
>CAXTTV010000105.1:0-16889 GCA_964247295.1 uncultured Ktedonobacteraceae bacterium
GAGTAGGCTACGCCTACTCACCCCCTCCCCAGGCCCTTACAGGAGCTCAAAGACGCGAGTACTCATAGTATAGTCACAATTTTGGCTGAGTACTCACATCTACCTACGAAAAAGGATAGGAATATGAGAAAAAAGAAGCAAATTAGTCTCTGGCTTGATCTTGATAGCTGTGACAGTCTTGAAGAATTAGCCAAAGGAAGCCATAAAAACGCAGTCATAGAGGAACTCATTCAACAAGAAGTTACCCGCAGAAAAGGAGAGATTGTCGAGCTCAAAACACTCCCTATTGTTCGTCAGATCATACAAGAAGAACTGTTGAAGGCACTCTCTCAATTGCGAAGCGATCAGCGTGAAGATCAGCAAAGAAACACGCAGATGCTCAAGACCGACCTTCTCAGAGAAATGAAGGATAGAGAACACCGCAGCGATGACCGGCTCGCAGCTTTAACAGTGCGTGCCATTCGAGAGGGAGGGATTAGCCGCCGGATGCTCTTTACTGTTCTGTCAAAAGAAGATCCAGAACTTGCAATGGCAGCTTATGAGGATGCAAAGGCCAAAGTAGGCAAAGAGCTTACAACTCGTATAAGTAGTGAAGATTTTTAGTCCTTCTGTCAATAAAGAATAGCCCGGTAGGTATTCCCTACTGGGCTTTCAATTTTGTCTTTCATTTTGCTAGTACCTTGAATCATCTATTGAGAAAAAGGGCAACACCAGCCTTTTTCGCTAGAGGCTTATAAAAAAAACATCCTGGGAGTGAAGGCCCTGCCTCTGTGGAGATCGACGCGAAGCGAAGATACGACAGAGGCAGGGACAAGCCACAGGATATACTTAAAAAAGCCTCATAGCAAAAAGATGTAGTTAATCTTCATCCTCTAAATAAGTTTCCCGTTCAGCTATAAACTTGTCTAATTCTGAACGCCTGACACGTAAAGCCGTGGGCGCTATGCGTACTGCCTTCAGCTTTTTTTGACGGATATAACGTCGTATAGTATCAGGATGTAGTTGTAGCTCAGTTGCTACTTGTTCAATAGTTAGAAGTTCATCGACCAAGATTTCACCGCCCGTTTACTAATGTCAATTATATTATAAGCCTTTACGTTTTATTAAGTCAATCAAATGTTTTTTATGGCATGTCTTGATAGGGCTTGACAATTAATGCTTTTCACTAGTATTATTTGATTGCGCCGTGTTTTGGGCGCGAAAAAGGGACACCGCTTGATTGGACTCGACGCGATATCCCTTAGAACCATAAGCTAGGCTCCTGTTGCTATTACGCCACAGGTAGCCGTTCATGTCAAGGAGGCATAGCGTTATGCAAGCCTATGGCGATAATTTTATCCCTGCTATCCCTATGAAAGACGACCCCATCCACACCGATGCTAACCCTTTTTGCCCTGATGATAGCTGTGATTGTCATGAAGATGATAGTTTGATTGCCAAGGTTAACGAGCAGTATCAAGCAGGCTTATTCACCGCCCAGGAAGCGACAAGATTTGTGGGGGGTAAAGGGCTATGACAGAACTCCTTATTGTTTGCGGCTACGTACTCTCCATCTTCGCAAGCTTTGCTTTAGCTTGTCGGTACATGAAAGCCTATCATATTAGGCCGATGGAGTATCGTCTTCGCAAGCTGGAAACAGATACCCCCATTACCGAGCCTTTACCCACACCCCGCCACATGAAACAAACTCGCATCTGGTATATCCCTGTAGAGCGACAAGTCAGCCAGGTAAGGGGGCAATAGCTATGACGATATTACATCTTCCTTTTTCTGTTGAAGACCCTGACATGCGGGCTGGTTTAGACGCCGCTAAAGATAAGGTCTACCAGGAGACGAAACCAGATTCTGATACTGAATTTGCGGGACTGGTCAAAGATCTGACCGATGAAGGCCGCGCACGCTTAAAATTTAACGTTGGTTTTTTGATTGGGCTCTACGAGCAACAGAGTAAGTAATCTGGCGCTGGCTCTCGTTTCTAGGGACAGATCCCCAGAGGCAGAGCCAGCACTATCACAGAGTGCCACACGACCAGAAGCGCGCCATTCCCTCATAATACAGAGCCACGGCTACGCCGTGTAAATGTCCCGGCGTAGCCGGAACAGGAGAGCCATCGTTTCCCGACCGTGTAGCGTGGATCTAAAGCGCCATTTCCCAGGAGCAAGACCGGAACCAGAGCGCCATTTTCCTTTTTCGTGGCTTCGGTCCAAAGAGCCTATCACAGCCCTTGCTCCGGTGCAAGGCACCCTAGAAGGGAACCCGCCTTGCGCCGTGTCGTCAGGCCGCGATCCACGGCTTTTGTCCGAAGCTCCCTCAAAAAGGGAAAAAATGAGGGGGGAGGATGAGGCAAAGCGCATCAATGAGCAGGGAAACTATCAAAGGGGATACCCTTTACACTTGTCAACCCCCATTTTTTGTCCCTTTTTCGGCATTTTTTGGGGGGGAAATCGTCAAAAAACTTTCCCTTCTGTGTCTCTGATTTTCTGCTATGCTAAATAGTAACGGATAAGGAATTGTTAAGCAAGGAGAGAGCAGAGATGTTATCTGAAGATAAGTTAGAACTATTCACAGTCTTACAAAATATAGCAGATGAATTGAGGAGTCTAAACCGTGGTTCAAAACAAGAAACAAGCATACGTCAGAAGCACTCAGAAAAAAGGAAATCCCAAACCAGTGTACAATATGGAGTTTCCGATGCACGAGAATGGGGCGATCTACGTAAGGCAGTCTAGCCCCGGTCAGATACAAAATAATGTTCATAGCTTCGAGATGCAGACTGATAAATTTGTAGAACACTTTAGAAATAAAGGTTGCACAGGCGTTATTGAAATCATAGCAGACGATGAGGGTAAAAGCGGAACGTTGGATATCCATAACATGACTGGCATGACTCGTATCATGCGTTTAATTGAAGGAAAGGAGTTAATAAAAGGAAAAAGAATTGGCTGGATAGCAGCCGTCCATGTGAACCGCCTGACGAGGGATAAATGGTTAGTCAAGCCCGGTACCATTATGAAAGAGTGTTATGAAAATGATATATGGCTTGCTACCTTGAGAATGGACTTTAATTTTCAAGATGAATATTGCCAAAGAGTCTTTATGCTTGAAGCAGAAGAGTCAGCACGTCATCTTGAGTGGATGAAGCTTGTGTTAGGAGGTGGTAAGGCTGTAGCTAGCAGTAATGGCTATTATGATGGAAGATGGATAGTTCCTGGTTACATTGTTGATAGATTAGACCCAAAGAAGAAAAAATACATAATTTACGGGCCACATGCAGAAGTGGTTCGGTGGTTGTTTCGTCGTTACCTTGAACTGGATGGTAATCTTTATGCCTTATGTAGAGAAGTTGATAGTATGCCTTTTCTCTTCCCTGAGTTTGAAAAATGGGTAGATCCGAGGAATATAGCAAAGTTTGGAGGAAAAAGAGCAAAGATAAAAGGTGATTCAAATCAAGAGGGTTATAAATCAACAGCAAGCGGAATCAGAAATATTCTTTGCAATCCTGTTTATATTGGTTGGTGGATACCAATAAATGGGGGACTAGTTGTTGACAACCATGAGCCGATTACAGACGAAGGATTATTTACCTACGCTCACAAAAGGTTGAGTCGTTACGGCCTTAATGGAGAGAAACAAAAGCCAGAAAAATATCTTTGTACAAGTAAAACAGAGGGTATCCTTAAAAACGTACTTCACGATGCTTGTGACACTCGTATGTATGCTATATCTACATTCACTCGTGGCAAGGGATATCAATTTTATAAGAGCCAGGAAAAAAAGGGGCTCGTTCAAGATTTTCACTACGCAGTGAATTTAGAGGTACTTGACGCTGGTTTCCTAACAAAGCTTTTTGAGCGTATGGAGGTTTTAGAAAAGTTAGACGGTTGGGAGGATAAGCTGACGGAGCGATTAGAGGCAAAGAAGAAGTCACAAGAGTATCAAAAGAACCTTTTACAAAAGCAAATTAAACAGGCTGAAGCCAGATGGAAGGAAATGTTTGATACAATTAATGATCCTGAAATACCGAAAACTAAACAAATGAAGATCGAATACGCTACAAGTATTGCAGGTTTGGAGAATAAAATAGCCGATTTAAAAAATCAGCTAGCAATACCAGACGAAGGGGAGGAAGATGAGACGATTTTATATGAAATCCATTCTCTGCTTCCAGATATTGCATCAAAATGGCTTAAAATAAGTTTTACAAATCGTCTAAGATTTGTAAAAGCTCTTGTCAAGAAAGTTGTAGTTACTGTTGCTGCACCCTCATGGTTCAAAGTAGAAGTCTACTGGAAAAACGTGATAGGTGATTTTATAGACGTAGGATACTTAAAACGTACCTATACTAATAGAACAGACTGGTCTGAGGATGAGAAAGAAACTGTACGTCGCCTATATCCGAAAGCAGATATATTAGAGATATTGAATGCCTTACCTGATAGATCTTGGAGTAGCATTGAAACTATGGCTCATAATGGAGGTGTAATTAGGAATAGAGGGAAAATGCCAAATTCTGTTTCTATAAAGCAAGTACATACTTGGGGAACGCTAGAAGACTTAAAATGTACTCAGGAGCATAATATCAATGCTGTTGAAAAAAGTATGCAATGGTGTCATCCATCGTCTGGTTTGATGCTTATATCTCGAACGTAGACCGAACGCCGCGCAACACAAATATGCTTTTCTGGCATAAACGACTGGTGCTTATAGATCACGGAGCCGCGCTCTATTTTCATCATGCTGGTTCCGCCTATCTTGAGCGGAGTCGCGCGCCATTTAGCCCAATCAAACAACACGTCTTATTGCCAAGGGCCAGTCGTCTAACCGAGGTAGACGCTTTATTCAAAGCCAAACTCCCGCCTGAAAAGATTGAAGAGATTGTCGGTTGGATACCTGATGACTGGCTGAATGAAGATCCTCAATTCGTGGATCACGAAGTGCATCGTGCCGCCTATGTGGCGTATTTATTGGATCGTCTGGCGCACTCGCATATCTTCGTAGAGGAGGCCATGCATGCCCGCGCTCAGTTCGTATGATTACTCCATTCTCCGCGTCGTGCCCAGCGTCGAACGCGGAGAATGTATAAACGCAGGAGTCATCTTATTCTGTCGCACCCGGCGTTTCCTGGAAGCGCGGATCTCGCTGGATCGGGAGCGATTGCGTGTTCTGGCTCCGCAGATAGACCTGGATTTGGTCGAGCGCCATCTAGAGAATATTCCAGCCCTTTGCAAAGGGGGAGGAGAACTGGGTCCGATTGGACAACTTTCCCAGTCCGAACGTTTCCACTGGTTGGTCGCACCCAGAAGCACCATCATTCAGCCCTCGCCAGCCCATTCAGGTCTTTGCAGCGATCCCACGCAGGCCCTGGAAGATCTTCTAAAGCGCATGGTGCTTTTTGTAGAGAGTGTGCCTGGAGTATAAGCAAAGGATGCGAAAAGCGGCCCCATCCCCAAAAGAGAAGGGCCGCTTTTTCACATGGGCTGTAGATAGAGGATAACGTGGAGACGTTACAGATTTTATTGCAGGCTTGGATCAGGAGCGGGGCTTAGTGAAGTTACTTCCAGAGCCGGGGCCGTCGTCTCAAAAGCCTTATAGGTATATGAATTGTCTTTCGTAGGATTCAAGAAACCACCATTTTTGAGAGCATCGAGAGCATCGGTCGCCTTGTCGAAGCTGAGGGGCTCGAAAGCGCGATTGCTCAGAGGCTCCAGATGTTTGATCGCACGCACAACAATGCGCTGTTCGGCATCGATACAGACGATCTCAGCGGTGTACTGAGCGATATCAAAGCAGCACTTTGATGAGAAGTAGCGAATCAGATGAAGATAGAAAGAGATAGTAATATCTTCAATAATCTTCTGTGTCTCACAGAAAAAGCCGATATTCAGGAAGGTATTTTTTCCGTGAGGCAGGCTGAATGTATCGTAGAGCGAGGTCGCGCCAGCGGTATCATAGCCATAAGAACCATTCCAGAAGTTTACATGGTATTGCTCTTCCTCGGCCACAGCAGTTAACGCCAGCCGGTTCTCAGCCGAAAAGCCCAGTGTACCTGCGTGCTGGAGAGCCGTGCTATAGAAAGCAACCGACAGTTCCTCAATCGTGATCGCAATCTGGAAAAGATACTTAGAGGTATCATCCCAATGACCACGGCGCTTTTGAGCGAAGGCTGTGAGACCAGCCATACTTCCACCCGCGAGCGAAAGACCAGCAGCCCCGGCGACGGCACCTTTAAGAACATTACGGCGCGATTGAGCTTGGCTTAGTTTATCATTAAGATCAGAGAGCTTATTTTTATCCAGGTTGCTCATAAAAGATTTTTTGCATCCTTCCAAAGTTTGTATTCATATGTGAACAAAGAGAGTTTTTGTCCACAATTACAGTATACTTTTCGTTCCAATACAAGCATATAAATAGAATAATTTATAGATGATGTTTCCATACTTAAAAAATATCAGAAAATGACAGAGCGTTAAAAAAGTATGTAGTAAAAAGTATTGGAGGGGGACAAAAGCTAAAAATCGGTTTTACTGAAGTCGAATTTACTTATATGGGGAATCCTGTCGAGCTTAGCAGAGTTGACAAGGTTTGGGAAGTTTTAACGAGATGTGGTTTTCCATTTAATGTGAAGATTGCTCAGCTTCTTGCGTAGAACAGTAATCGCGGCTTTCAGGCAATGACGGTCTCGACGATCCTCAGGCCATTGTATTTTCTCGATTACCGCTTGCTGGCCTGGCAGCGTCTGTTTAAGTAGAGGAGTTTGAAACTCATCTTTAAGCGAGCAGAGCAGCGCCTGTCTTTGTCGATTGGGAAGTCTGTCCAACTCTTTATCTAATTCTGAAAGCATCACTATAATAGTCTCGGCATGTTCTACAGTTAAAGCAGGATCGGTCATTCCAGGGCGAGTCTCAGGTTCCTGGAAGGCCTCGGGTGTGCTGTCGAGGGATTGTATGGCACATCTCTGCCGAGTCATTGTGATAATTTCATGGTAAAGAGTTGTATAGATATACGCTTTTGGCTTGATGATCTCCTGTTTAGTTAAAGCCAGGAACAGTTTTAATTTCACATTCTGGGCCAGATCCTGCCAGTCTAGATCTGGCGAAACCTGCTTATAGGGAAAGTGTTTCTGGGCAAGATGATTGATATAAGCATCATAATGCTCAAGGATGGCCGTGGGATCGCTACGGGACATATTTGACATAGAACTCCCCTGTGACCGAGCAGATCTTCCCCATGGAGAAGGGGAAGCGGTGATAGAGCAAAAAGATCTCTACTAGAAATAGGCGTGCCTGAACGCAAAGAGGATGGACTACATTGAACCAGTAGATGTTGAGGACATATGTCTAAAGAGCCCGGCTTACAGAGGAGCGATGAGGAATAGCAACGACTCACAAGCACGCGTGGAGAAACCTACAAGGAGTTATATACGAAGGCACCCTCTGATGAGAGTATAACACGTTTTTCGCATCTTTCAACGCATAATACGTGTAGATAAAGAAAAAAGTGATGTATATTATACACATTTTCGTTATTTTTGATAATCTTATTCTATTTTTTATAGTCGTTTGGTTAAGAGATCGTAGAGGTGGCGCTGGCCGTAAACAATTGAAGTTGGTGGTGGATAAAAGCTCCGGGAAAAAATTCCTGGTGCCAGACGGAAAAGCACTTTTTGGGCGCGTTGCTCAAGGGCTCGCTTATTTTTTGTGTTGCCAAAGATCAGCCCGGCCTCTGCGCTCCCAGAACTGGGGTCCCAACGAGCAAGTGTATCCGAGTCGAGTGATGAGAACCGCATGGCCCCTAAGGGAGGGACTGAAATTTTCGATATTCGGTTGTCGGGTGGATAGAGCCACGTCCAGCCGTCGTCAAAGGAGGGCCAGTGTGTAAAAAGCAGCGTCCCTTTGGGAAGCATTGCAAAGGAGATGGGTAGGGGACAGGGGAGAATTGGAGCCTTTGGATAGTGTTGCGCGTAGCACCATTTTTGGGGCATGCCTGGAGGGATAGCTTGAGGAAGAAACCCCTGCTTTCGTGTATCGATCGCAGCCATTATTAAAATGGCTGCAACGCGATCAAGATCAAGGGCATCCGCCTTCTGCGTCAGAAGTAGGGCATTTATTCTCCAGGCATGCAATACATCATTTGATACTGTATATAAGTGGCTTTGGATAGAATGTGCGCCGGATTGCAGTGCTTTCAAATGGATTTGGGTATTCAACGTATGTTGTAACCAGGATGGGGAGACGCCCTTTCAGGTCTTTTTCTCAGCAACGATCTGAGTGTGAATCTGATTTTGTAGTGCTACTACTTGTTTCTCCATTTGAGTAAGCTGCATTGTCACCCGACGTGGGTCTTGCTGGCACGCGACCACAAAGGTTTGCTGCGAATATCCAAGAGTATGGAGAATCATCGCTGCTGGTATAGGGGCAAATGCAGGGAAGGCCACTATCGGTGCATCAGATAATAACATAGAGCTGTATACTCAGTTCTCGGTATTAAATGTTTGCCAGCCGGGTTGGCTTTTCTCTTGTCTGAAATATCCGGTTTTAAGTTGCGCTAACATGCGCTGATCGCGCATATGAATATGGTAGGTCACGTCGTCAAGAATCGTCCCCGATTGCTCCCAGCGGGACAGAGGTCTATCCGCATCTAGCCAATGGATAAGGGCCTGACTGGCAAACTCAGTTTTTTGATAGATCTGGACCTCAAATTGGTTGCGGCTCTGACGCTTGCGCAGGTTGTTCAACGCTATCGAGATGGAGCGCAACTGGTTCTCATGAGAGACCGTTACCTCTTGAGAGGAGTCTTGAGAGATTTTCGCGATCACAGTGATAATCTCATTCACATCACGTTCCAGGATCTCTTTCTGAAGGCGAGCCTCACGATCATAAGTAGCCATCTGCTCAGCATAGTTAGCACGAGCATCAGCATCGTCGGCGCGAATAATCGCGTTATTGGCACTGTTGACCCAAATAACGATTGCCAGAAAGGTTGCCATAAAGCTCTCAAGTGGAACGAGAATCAGATGTTGTATCCCTTCGGATGTTTGAAAGTATATATTCATCTCAGGAGATCGCGGAGCAAAGAAAGCAATTCCAAAAATAACCGCACAGTTAAGCAGCAATACCAGAAGCGCCAGACGCGGACGCAAAGATGCCGTCGAAATCGCGATCGCTTGAACAGGAATGAATAGGGCGGGCAGAAAAGTAAGCGTAAGACCGTTATGACCCTGTAGTTGTTGAAGTATGCCCATGATAATACTAATGTTGGTAGTGAACGACAGGATCAAACCAGAAATAATAATTTTTCCATATCGGTTAAAGGTGATCAACCCCAAAAAATTGATAGTTGACGCACTCAGGGTTCCTATGATAATAGGGATACTTGGCGCAAAAAGATTTGGAAAAAGTGCCAGCCAGATGCTGATAAGCATGATAATGCTAATAATGCGGGCGCGTCGAACAACCTCGCGCTGCCAGAGAGGCGCAGTTGGTGGTGGTTCCGGAGGGGTTGTGAAGTGAAACCAGGTAGAGGAAAAACCTTCAACTAAAGCTTGCATAATTCCGCTTCCCTTCTATACAAAGTATTTAACTATCTAAATGTATCTATTGATTTTTCACCTGCACAATACAATCATTCGTGGAAAGTGTAACATAAAAGACATCAAATAGCAATTAATCAGTTAAGAAATTACTATGTTATTTAAGGCTTAATAACTCCTTAATAGAAAAATAAATTACGCTTAGCAATCTGATTTCTTGGTCAACGTATCCCACTTTTTTATTCTAGTACAACATGGTGCAGCTAGATAAAGGTTGTAAGCATAGTTTATGTGGGTCTGACAATCCTATACATTTGAAATACAGTTTGTAAAAATATCAGTTGTATGTATGCTAATTAAAACGTGTCAATGGGTTGTTGTTGAGTGCATCATAAGCATATAAAAATATAAAATATTCTTTATATTGATATTATGTCTTTATTTAAAATATGAATGTCCTTTTGCTCTTTTTTACGAGGGAGTCGCAGATGATATTGCTTTATCCTTTTATTTTGTACATACATTCGCTTTTTGTAGTTATTCCATATAAAAGAGAGGACCCCGGCTTTTCTGTCGGGGTCCTCTCTTTTGAGACCTACACGAATCGTGATGGATTGTTGTAACCTACTCGACGGTGACGGATTTCGCCAGGTTCCTTGGCTGATCCACGTCGCAACCACGCGCGATGGCGGCATGATAGGCGAAGAATTGTAATGGGATGACAGCCAGCAGGGGGCTAAGCATCTCCAGCGTTTCGGGAACGTAGAAGACGTGATCTGCCTGCTGCTGAATCTCCTGGTCCCCTTCGGTGGCGACCACAACAACCCTGGCGTCCCGCGCTCGTACTTCCATGATGTTGCTGACCACTTTCTCGTAGACATGCGATTTTGTAGCGACCGCGATCAGCGGAGTCTCGGGATCTAACAGGGCGATGGAGCCATGCTTGAGCTCACCGGCTGGGAAGCCTTCGGCATGGATGTAGGAGATCTCCTTGAGCTTAAGGGCTCCCTCCAGAGCGGTGGGAAACCCGACGCCACGCCCAATAAACATCATGCTATTAACATGGGCCATCTGCTCAATCACAGACTTGATGGTATCCTGGTCCCCACTGGCGTGATCCAGAACCTTCTGGATCTGGTCGGGGATCTGCTCCAGGGCTCCCAAGACAATGCGCGTCTCTTCCTCGCTGACCTGCCCCTGTTGCTGACCCAGGTAGAGGCCCAGCAGGTAGAGCAGAGAGACCGAGGTTATGAAGGTTTTGGTGGAGACGACGCCTATTTCTGGCCCGGCCTGAAGGTATAGGACGGCATCTGAGATCCTTGTGATGGCGCTGCCAACAACATTGGTGAGCGAGATTACCGGGGCTCCCATCTCACGTGCCTGACGGATACCGACCAGGGTATCCGCCGTCTCTCCCGATTGAGTGACGGCGATACACAGAGTGTGCTTGTCGATGATCGGGTCCATGTAACGAAACTCGGCGGCTGTGACCGCTTCAACTGGGATGCGCGCCCATTTCTCGATGGCGTATTTGGCGATCAGTCCGGCATGATATGAGGTGCCGCAGGCGACAACGATGATCCTGCCAATGTTCTCTAATAGCCCCTGTTTTTGCATTGGCTCCAATTCAGTCAGGTGGAGTTTCCCCTCGCGGACCCGACTCAAGAGCGCGCGTTTCAGGGCCTGGGGCTGCTCATGGATCTCTTTCAAGACAAAGTGTGGGTAGCCGCCCTTTTCAGCGGCCTGAGCATCCCAATCAACATGAATCGGCTCCCGACTGACCGGTGTGCCGTCGACGCGGGTAATGCTCACGCCCTCTTTACGTAGTTCAACCACCTCGTTCTCTTCAAGAAGGATAATCTGACGGGTGTGGTTGAGGATTGCTGGAATGTCTGAGGCCAGGAACTGTTGCCCCTCACCCAGTCCGACGATCAACGGACCATTGCAGCGAGCCCCAACCAGGAGATCTGGCTCCTCGCTGCTGGTGACGGCGATCGAGTAGGAGCCGGTAACGCGGCGCAAGGCCTGCCTCACTGCTTCCGCGAGCTGATGATTGGCCGCGCCAAAGTAGTATGACTCGATCAGGTGGGCCAGGACTTCAGTATCAGTCTCGGATTTGAATGTATCTCCCTGAATCTTCATTTCCTCGCGCAGTTCGGCGTAGTTTTCAATAATGCCATTGTGGACAAGGCTGATCACGCCCCGGCCTCCCAGATGGGGATGGGCGTTGGTCTCGTTGGGGCGTCCGTGGGTGGCCCAGCGTGTATGCCCGATTCCGAGAGATCCCTTTGGGGCAGTGCCATTCTCACTTTTGACAATGGAGATCAGATTGGAGAGCTTCCCGACGCTGCGGCGTAGTTCGATGTTTCCTTCTGATGTGAGGACTGCGATCCCGGCGGAGTCGTAGCCGCGATATTCAAGTTTGCTCAGGCCTTCGAGGAGGATGGGAGTTGCGTTTGTACCTTGTGGGCCGACATAGCCAATGATACCACACATGAGGTTGGGTATCCTTTCTATCAGTTGGTAGACGAAATTTGGGGCGCAAACTTCTACCGACCTCACTGATAGTCTTTTGTCTCAGCCGTTGCCGACTGACTTTGAGATCTATCTTGATAGGGATGTGAGCATCCCTGAAGGCTCCCCGCTGATAGGTTCCGAACGGCCTTCACCTCGTCAACCGGTGCATCCTCTATGCCCGGCCCTTGCGCTACTCTTCAAACGATTATTGAAATGGTGATACGCTGTGCGATTTTAAGCAACAGGTATACACAACGGTATAAGTTACGCCTTCCCACAGTATACCATGCATTTTATGGCTGTGCCTGTGAGCTGGGACGCAAGGACACAATTACCATGCTGGTAACCTCCTGAGTCTCAGATGGGACTTATAGATAGAGAAATGTTAAAAAGAGACTGAGGCATGAAGATGGATGGTCTGCAATCAATAATTATCAGATCTCAAGATGGCGACCTGGAGGCTTTTCAGGATCTGGTCCAGCGCTTTCAAGGGCTGGCCTATTCTTTCGCCTACACATTGTTAAATGATGCCCAATTAGCTGAGGATGTGAGCCAGGAGGCTTTTATTGAGGCTTTTCAATGCCTTGGCAGCCTGCGAGAGCCGCAGGCTTTTGGTTCCTGGCTCCGGCGGATTGTCTTTAAGCAGGCCGATCGCCTCTTGCGTCGCAAGCAACTCAGCACGGTCCCTCTGGATACACAAAGCTTTGACATCCCGATCTCAAGCTTGAATCCCGCTCTAATCGTGGAGAAGCAAGAGCGGCAGGATCTTGTTCGTGAACTGGTTTCTCACTTATCGGACCATGAGAGGTTAGTTGTGCAATTGTTTTATGGCTCTGAGTATTCTCTCAAGGAGATTGCGCAGTTTCTGGATCTGCCGCTTTCAACGGTGAAGAAGCGTCTATTCGATGCCCGTAAGCGCTTAAAGAGCCGCTTTATGGAAGTTTTTTCCCAGTCTCTTTTCATTCCTATGTCAAATTGGGATCAGCAGTTCTCACAACAGGTGCAACTATTAATCGCGGTCCATCAGGATGATATTGAGCGGGTTCGAGCGCTACTGGAACAAGATGTTTTGCTGGTTAACACGCAGATCAAGGATCAGGCCCAAGCTCGTCCTGGCTCACTGATGTCTCTACCCTATGGGTACACCGCTCTGCATGTAGCAGTTATGAAGGGGCATCTAGAGATTGCCCGGCTACTGCTGGAGTATGGAGCCTATGTGAATAGCCGAACCAGTACAGGGATTACACCTCTACATGAGGCCGTTTTTACTCGTCAGGCGGCGATAGTGCTACTGCTACTCCGTTATGGGGCGAGCATTAATCTGGCAAATGGAGCCAGGCTGACGCCTTTACATTGGGCCTGTATGCAGAATAATCCTGAACTAACTCAATTGCTATTGGACCATGGTGCTGATCCTAATTCCCGAGGCCAGCAGGATCTAACGCCTCTGCATTGGGTCGCTTTAAAAGGGTTTGAGAAAATTATTCCAATATTACTGGTTACGGGGGCCGATTCTCAACTGCTGGATGCTTTAGACCGTACACCCCTGGATCTGGCTCACGCCTATCGGCAGGCTGACGCTATCTTGCTTCTGCAAAAATCCACTCGGATAGAAGGGACCGGTTAGATACTATGCTACCGAATTTCTATCTTCATGAACAAGATTTGTATTTCCGCCGCTGGCGACTTGAGCAACAGCTTGAGCAACGCCACTTACTTAAGGCTAACACGAATAATCAACATACGAACAGTTCGCAAGAAAGGAAACCATGTTATGGATTCTCGTTTTTCCGTTCCCACCGGTTCGCAGGTCTCTGGTCGCGTCATTAATAGCCAGGGCAAGTCTCTTGATGACAAGGCCGACCTTCATCCCAATACGCCTCTTGTCTCATTGGACGCTCCAGTTTCTACCTCCCAAAAAGCTGGAAATTTGCTAGAAACGGGGATTAAGGCTGTGGATCTGCTCGCTCCTCTTTCAATTGGCGGAACCTTTGCGCTTACTGGCCCTTATGGGGCAGGCCGCCTGGTTGTCTTAGAGGAGTTGATGCATCTATTCGGTCGGCGTCGCAATGGATATCTGATCGGTCTGTCTATGGATGAGCAAAATTATCAGTCCAGCGAGCTGATTGCAGCGATTGAGGAGATGCAGATCTGGAGTCGCACTACCCTGCTGTTTGAGCCGCTTACAGACTCCGTTGAGCAGTGCCTGCAACTGGTTCGAGTGGGATCAACTATAGCTGCTGAGATGCGCTCTCAGGGCCATGATGTGCTGCTTTTTGTCGATACCAATCTGGTAACGCGTGGGCTATTGATGGAACAAAAGTCTTTCAGAGATTTTGTCGCTGCTCATGGAATTACGACGATCCTTTTACGCAAGGATGATGAGCGGGCTTCTCAAGACGAGTTAGAGGCTCGCCAGGCATTGGATGGTCAGATTGTAACGAGCGCAGATCTGGCGAAGCAGAAAATCTGGCCTGCGATTGATCGTCAACTCACATCTTCCAGATTTCTACAGAGCCCACTGGTAATCCCCGACCACCGACAGATCACTTCTGAGGCCCGACAACTCCTTCAATTGCTGGCTTCTGATCCAAAAAACGTTGATCCGCACCAGCTTCAGTGGGCTCAACAGTTGCAGTTCTTTCTGACTCAGCCCTTCTTTGTGGCCGAACTTTTTAATGGTGTTCCTGGCGAGCAGGTGTCCTTATCGCGAATGCTGGCTGCCTGTCAGGAGATCATAGTAGGACGGTACGAAGATCTCTCGATTGAAGCCTTTAAGTTTGGGGGGGATATCGATCAGGTGCTGGCTCGCGCGAAAAGGATATAATCGACTGGGGCAGGTCGTACAGATCTGCCCCAAAAGTGAAAGATGGTTGAGCGATTAACGGGCGGTAAAGGGACGATAGCGATTGGTAATCGGCAACCGACGATCGCGTCCAAAGGCCCTTGGGGTGATTTTAATGCCCGGAGGGGCCTGCCGCCTTTTGTATTCACTGACATCGACCAGCCGCATAACCCTCTCGACGGTCTGGCGATCAAAGCCCATTGCCAGCATCTCTTCATAGCTGCGATCGTCCTCGACATAGGCCTCTAGAATCCGATCCAGCACTTCATATGGTGGTAGGCTGTCCACATCCTTCTGATCTGGTCGCAGCTCGGCGGAGGGCGGCTTGTCGATAATCTCCTGCGGAATCGCGGGATGATCGCTGATGCTATTGCGATACTCACAGAGTTGGAAGACGACGGTTTTGAGCACGTCTTTCAGGACAGCGAAGCCCCCAGCCATATCTCCATAAAGGGTGCTATACCCGGTTGCCATCTCGGATTTGTTGCCGGTGGTCAGGACGATTGGTCCCAGCTTGTTAGAGATGGTCATCAGGATGTTGCCTCGGATGCGCGCCTGAAGGTTCTCGGCGGCCAGACCAGGATCTCCTTCGCCCAGGGCCGGCTCCAGCATTTTCAGAGAGGCACGGAAGGTATCCTCAATTGGAATGGTAATCAATTGGAAGCCAAGATTTTCGGCGAGCCGCTGCGCGTCGCTTTTGCTTCCAGCGGAAGAGTAGCCGGAAGGCATGGAGACGCCCAACACATTTTCAGCTCCCAAAGCATCTACGGCGATCGCGGCGGTCAAAGCGGAGTCGATGCCGCCAGAGATCCCGATGACGGCCCGTTTAAAGCCGGTTTTAGATACATAGTCGCGGGTTCCGAGCACCAGGGCGGAATAGATCTCTTCCATCCGGCTCATATCCGGCTCGACCCGTTGAGGCGCGGCCAGGACAATGCTCTCATCGTGAGCGGGAGCTACAGGCTGCTCACTGACGGTAACCATCGGAACGTCGCTATAGTCGACGTTCCATCTCTCCTGACGGCGGCGAGGATCGTGCAGGCGTGAGCGGAAAACCGAGGCGGTATCCAGATCTACGATCATAAGATCTTCCTGGAACTCTTTGCCTCGGGCGATCATCAGCCCGGTCTCGTCGAAGACCATGCTATTGCCGTCGAAGACCAGTTCATCCTGCCCGCCTACCATATTCACATAGGCTACGATCACACCGTTATCGGCGGCACGGGTGGCGAGCATCTCTCTGCGGAAGGTTTTCTTGCCAGCATAATAAGGGGAACCGTTGATATTGAGAATCACCTCAGCCCCGGCATGTGCCTGACGCGTCATTGGACCCGTGGGATACCAGACATCCTCGCAGATGTTGATGCCTACATGCACACCATTGATTAAAAAGATGGGAGCTTTGTGACTGGCTTGAAAATAGCGGTTCTCATCGAAAACGCCATAGTTGGGCAGATAGTGCTTATGATAAACACCCGCCAGTTGTCCTTCGTTGATCACGGCAGCCGCATTGTAGATATCGTGCTCGCGATCCACAAAGCCAACAACGGTAGTTAGGCCCGACAGATTTTTGCTGAACTCTATAAGCTCTCGAACTTGTTCCAGATTGTCGTCCACAAATCCTGGTTTAAGCAACAGGTCTTCGGGTGGATAACCTGTCAGGGCCAGTTCAGGCAGGCAGATAATATGGGCCCCGGCTTGATGCGCCTCTCGCATTGAATCGCAAATCTTTTCGGCGTTGCCCTTTAAATCACCTACCGTAACGTTGATCTGTGCTAGCGCAACCCGTAGCGGTGTAATATTCATAAAACCCCCTTGTATACTCTTGACGAGAATGTAGAGAAGCACTACGCTATCAGAAAGCATCTCTCGATCTTTGGTTAAAGGAGCATCCTCATCATGGAGATCTTGCTATATACATTGCACGTGCTACCCTTTATTGTGGTTGTCTATCTCGGGTTTTTGCTATTTATACGTCCATCGCGCGAGGTATTGGTT
>CAXTTV010000106.1:0-16863 GCA_964247295.1 uncultured Ktedonobacteraceae bacterium
GTTCGTATGCTCGCTAAACAAAATCATATTGCCACTGCAGTCAAACTTGTAAAACGCCCCAAAACCACTGCCCCGCTCATAAAAGAGCAGATCGTCAAACGAGCCATGACTGAACCGACCTGTGAGAATGGAGGTCCAACTATTGCGCCATGTTGCATCCGCGTGTTTGAGTTGGATGTTTCCAGCTAAATCTACTGAGTAGAATTCACCGGTATGTCCAGCGGCATCGTAGAAGAGGAGATTGGCATTCCCAAATTGTCCCGGAATAATCTGATTCCAGGAGGTACGAAAGGTCGTATACGTTCTTTGTAGCGTTAAACCACCCCGTCCATCAGTTGTATAGAATGCTCCTGTCCCGGTTGTGGCATCATAGAAGAGGATCTGGAATGCTTGAATAGGAACAATCTGCGTCCATCGGTTGCTAAATGTATGATTCCCTCCAACTTTCAAAAGCCCACTTGTTACAGGGGTACCATCATCTAAAAAGCCGTTTTGGACAGTCGTATAGAATGATCCGATGCCAGCATTGCGGTCATAGCAGAAAAGATCAGTTGCTGCCTGAGTCGCACGTTGAAGGTCGGCGAAGTTGCCCTTCACTATATGTGTGTACGTTTTGGGAAATGATTGGGTGACCGCTACTTTAAGTGCTATTTGAGAGGCCGCAAAAGCTGTAGATGACGGAGTAGTCAAGAACAGAGAGGCACTTCCAGCAGTGGTAGCCACTGCCATGCCTGCCGAAAGAGTTAAAAAGCGCCGACGATTCATAAGGACTTTCATAGAATACCTTTCTTTTTCGGTTGTTGTTATCATAGTGTATCTGAGTAAACTGGGACTCTCTATATTTACCTGAGAGGCCACTCGCCCCCTTGATATGAAGTATAGTTGAGAAGAGAGAAGAGTACATCTGTGAATTTACCTGATCTTGTACCAGTTCATCAGAAGCATTTAGAGCCTGCTTTGATCAAAGGCTGGTAGAATTACCAGTGTTTGCTCTACTATTTAAAGGCAAAAAAAGGACGGGTTCAATTCCCGTCCTTTTCTCTAGAAAAAAGCTGTGCGATTATTTATTCTGTAGATAATCAATCGCTTGCAGCAACTGAGCATCGCCGCTCTTCTTGATCTGATCCAACGTCAACTTTCCAGTATTTTCATCGTTGGGAGAGAGCAGGGTACCGTTTTTCGCCAGATCCACCGTCTTGTCCGGGACAATACCGTGGTCGCGAATAAACTGCCCAGTAGGAGTCAGCCACTCACTGGTCCCCAGCAGCAGAGCTGAGCCATCTGAAAGTTTAAACTGTTGCAGCACCGTTCCCGTTCCAAAGGTTTGCGTGCCGATCAGGTAGGCGCGATGGTTATCTTTTAAAGAGCCAGAGACAATCTCCGCCGCGCTGGCGCTATTATGATCCACCAGAACCACAAGCGGAGTTGTCGTATCGATCGGGTTGCCATTCACAGCGTAGGGATTACGGTTACCTTTGCTATCCTGTTCTAGCAGAACATTGCCATTTTTCACAAACAGACTGGCCGTATTAATTGCCTCTTGAAGGTAGCCACCGGGATTTCCGCGCATATCCAGAATAATGCGTTTGGCTCCTTGCTTTTTGGCATCCACAACCGCGTTTTTCAATTGATCGGAGACGCCATCGGCATATTGCACCATTTGAATGTGGGCGGTCTGTGTCTCTGGAATATAATGTGTAACGACGTTTTGAACTTTGATTTGTGCACGAGTGGTTTTGATATCCAGTGTCTGGCCATTAGAGGGACGTTTCACCTTCACCGTCACAGTTGTGCCTTCCTTGCCATGGATACGATTGCTAACCGCTGTTGTATCCTGACCCTGAACATCGGTCCCATCGATCGCCAGAATAATATCGTCGCGCTTCAAGCCAGCCTTTTCAGCAGGTGAATTAGGAATGGTTCCGCTGATAATCAACTGTTTGGTTTGAGTATCCTGATGAAGATAGATCCCGATACCGGTATAGCTGCCACTTAGTTGTTGGTTCTCAGATTGCACCTCTTGAGGTGTCTGGAAGCGAGTATGTCCGTTGTCGTGGAGGGTCCCCACCATCTGACGGATCGCCTCGTAGGACATCTGTTGATAATTCACAGCCTTACGGTCCACATAATTTTGATCGATTGTAAACCAGGCTTGCTGGACTAAATTAGCATAGGAGCGCGATTGGTCGTTTGGATTGAAAGAAGTCATATACGCCTGATGGCCGAACCAGCCGCCCAAAAAAGCAATCACTAGTAGGGCTCCGACCACCACAACCTGGCCGAAGCGTCTACCACCGCGCCCAGGCTTATCCTCCGCTTCTATCTGCTCAGGGTTGCCAGGCAGGGGTGGCTGAGATCCAGGCTGAACGTACTGGCCAGGAGCACCATATGGCGGATACGGTTGTTGGAGGGGATAGGATGGTGGTTGTTGATAGTGTGGATACTGGTTACCATTGTAAAAGGGTGATTGTCGATTGGGATCCCTCGGCTCTGGCTCTTGTTGATACCAGCTAGGGTCATCGTAGCGATTGCTGCTCAAAGGTGCCCCCTCTATCTGTTTGTTTGTTTGTTTGTTTGTTTGGTATGTGCAATTTCTCATGAAATATAAAGGACTATTGCAATTATGCGTATCGTAGTAGGTGTAGAAAGAAAAGTCAACCTGACTGGCACGGACAGTACTGACATACACAAAAAGAGGATGAAGTCATACAACTTCATCCTCTACATGCTGTAAACATTCTTGTCCGCAGATATTCCTCATTAAGAGCCATTCAGGTAACCATTGTGGGTCCCTCAGGTGATTATTCTACGGGATCGCCGGGCGTATCAGCAGGCTCTGGCTCCAGAGTCTCGGTTTCCTGGGAGGTATCGGTTTCCTGGAAGGAGGCTGCGTTCTCTACTTTCTTCGCGCGTTTACCAGCAGGAGGAGACTGTTTCTTCGGTGGTTCCCACCCTGGAGATTTAGAGACAATCATTGACATCATGCGGCCCTCCATAATTGGAGTGCGCTCGATGACCGCTGTCCCTTTAAGCACCTCGGCAATCTCATCCAGCAGCTTGCGTCCTAGATCAGGGTGGCGCATCTCCGCGCCACGGAACTGAACGCTCACACGCACCTTATCGCCTTCGGCCAGAAACTCCTGAATCTTGCGTGTTTTCACATCGATATCGTGGTCATCTGTACGCGGGCGTAAGCGGATCTCTTTAAGCGTTGTCGTCCTTTGGTTTTTCCGCGCCTCGTTTTCCTTTTTCGCCTGATCGTACTTGAACCGACCGAAATCCATAAGTTTACAAACCGGTGGGTTAGCGTTCGGCGAGATCTCAACCATGTCAAGATTGCGTTCCCTGGCGATATCCATGCCCCGCATCGGAGGCATGACCCCGATCATCTCTCCATTTTCATCGATCAAGCGAACCTCACGAGCGCGAATCCGCTCGTTTACCCGTGTCTCGCGTGGACGGTCGTTCCCCCGAAAATCTCTGTTAATAGGCCAAAACCTACCTTCCTGTGTTTGAAAAAACAGTATAGAGCGTACTCTTAATCACGAGTGCGGCCATAGATGGGACTCAAAATCCCTACGATCCAGGGCAAATAAAACAGTGCCGTAAGCGATTACTTCGCCCCGGCGGTTCCCTCTACCTCTGATTTACTGTGTCGGAACAGATATGACTAACCAGTTTTTGTAGATGAAGGACTGATAAATTCTATCACACGCACTGAGGGCAAGTCAAATAGCTTTTGTATACTTGAAATGGTGGATACGTCCATAAAAGATCTTAAAACGGAAAATTCTCAACATCTCTTTTTTCTACTAATAAGGAGTGCAACCTTCATGGCTATGTTGCACTCCCATTGTTATAAAAGGTATCTTAGGAGTTCATTCCTTGCTGATGGAGTAGATCGAGAATTTTTTGATCCATTTGAGCTGCTGTTGTATGTTGAACAAACAGGATGGCGTCATACTTTTAGGGAAGAATGCGCGGCTCTGCGATATCGCCAAACAACTGCAACATTTTTAATTCATTATTGCTGTAGCCACCGCCAATGGTATATTGCTTCATTGGATCAAAGAGCCAAGCTTCGTCAGGATTGCTCGCGTTGCGGTTCGAGAGATTCAGCCAGAGCATGAACACTAACGGTAGTCGACAGATTCGTTATCAGGATGAGTAGTGAGAGCCCGGTGAGAATAATTGCTTTGTGCAGATGTTTTTGTTTCATGAGAAAGAACCTTTTTGTAAGTATTAGTAGGAAGGTCTATACAGCATCGATCGAAGGAGTATAGGCCCTGACCTTTTTCTTATTCGTAGCGGAGGGCCGCGACTGGATTCTGGCGCATCGCTTTCATCGCTGGGAATGTCCCAACAAGGAGCGCAAGACCCGTGACTCCAAGGACCACAATCAGGAACAGGTTCACGGGAAAAACAAAGGGTTCAAAGCCCGGAAGCGTTCCCGCAAACGTCTCTTTCAGACTGGAATTAAGAAGCATTCCCAGGCCCAGGGCCAGTAGAATACCACAAAGGCTGCCCCAGAGTCCGATCAGCGCGGCTTCAACGGCGAAGAGTCCAAAGACATTTCCGCTGCGCATCCCCAGGGCTTTGAAGAGACCCACCTCGCGGGTGCGCTCAGTTACGGCCATATAGAGCGTATTGACGATCCCGAATGCCGCCGCCAGGATCGCGATCGCGCTGAAAATGCCTAGGGCAACCTGGACCGTACTCAGCGACTGGGTGGCTTGCTGAATAGAGTCCTGATAAGTCGTTGTCGTAATATCGTGAGCCTTTAAGCTATCTTTTGCTGCCTTTAGCTGGTCCGCCGATAGGCCTGATTTGAGTAAAATGGTGATATTAGTGTAGTTGTAGGCAACGTCTCCTACACCGCTGGTCTGCCAGTCACTAATTGTCTGGATCATAGGCCGATTGATCAACGTTTGAGAATTGAGGATCAATGAGTTAGCGAGAACAGCTTTCACAACAAAGGTATGTGTCTGCACCTTCTTAAGCTGATCTTTAAACACAAGTGTAATCTCTTTATCGAGGGCATTCTGAGGTGAATGGAAACCCAGGGCCTCAATATATCCATAACCCAGGGCGAGACCATTATCTATTTTGCCAACATCTTGTAAATTGCCGGCAGATGTCGCGAACTGCATTGTGGGGAGAAATTCATCCGTTATGGTCTTGTATTTCTGTGTTCCAGAGGTTAGGTATTCAGTCGTAAGGGGAATGGAGGGAAGCACGCGGGCAACTCCGGGCGTTTGACGAATGGTATCGATATCTTGCGCGTCCAGATATCTCATACCCACATCGCTGGTGATTGGATCGTATTTCGTCGGTTTTGCTCCAATGTTTGAGCTAATAGCCTGGATATCGCCTTTTGAGGCCAGCAGCGTGTCGTGCGTTTGTACCAACGCCGATTGTTGAGCTACATAGTTCTTTAAACCTTCTCCAACCGCTGAGGTGAGAGTAAAGGTGAAGGCACCAATAACAATCGCTATAATCGTAAGGGTTGTACGTAATTTTGCCTGGCTTAAATTGCGGTTAGCCGTAGAAATGGTATTGAATAATTTCATGATGCTTGTGTTCCTTATGTTAGAGATGATGATAATGGAAAAACTTAGACAATCTGTCCATCGACCAGTATGACATGACGGTAGAAGCGCTGGGCCAGATCAGGATCGTGTGTAACAACAATCAAAGTCAGGCCCTGCTCCTTTTGCATCTGAAAAAGAAAGTCCATCACTTGTTTTCCAGTGGCGGTATCCAGATTGCCGGTTGGCTCATCGGCGAACAGCACTTTGGGTTTTCCTACCAGCGCGCGGGCGATCGCGACGCGCTGCTTCTGACCACCAGAAAGATCTGTAGCTTTATTCCGGGCTTTATCTCTCAGGCCGACAATCTCCAGAGCCTGGTGAGCGCTCAGCTCCGCTTGTTTACGCGAGATCCCTCGGATCTTGAGTGGGAGCATAACATTCTCCAGAACATTGAGGCGGGGGAGCAGAAAAAACTGTTGAAAGATGAAGCCAAAAGACTCGTTGCACACCTGCGCAAGCTGTTTCGCCGAGAAATGAGCGATATCCTGGTTGCCGAACCAGATCTCGCCCGAGGTTGGACTATCCAGGGTTGCCATCAGGTGCATCAGCGTCGTTTTGCCTGAACCCGACTTCCCTAATAACGCGAGGCACTCACCTTCTTGAATACTTAGAGAGACATTATTGAGAGCCGTAAACTCTTCTGGTTTTTTGCCGTATGTCTTGACCAGATTGGTTGTGCGTAATAAAGCGGGTGGAGGTGTAATCGAAGAGATATACGTGGGCGATGATAAATTCATTTTGCGTGTTTCCATGGGTGTGCTCCTTCGTTGGTGTTTCCTGACTCCGGTTTTGTCATTTCTCGTATCTGTTGTACTGGTATAAGCGTACCTGGAAATTGGTAAGAAAAAATCCGTCTAGAGGCGAATTGTTGATAGGTCTTTCGACCAATGCTTGAATGAGGAATTGATAGTTCTCCTGATATACTCCTGGGCTATAAGCGTAAAATTGCTTAAAGGGAAAAGCGACCGTATGCTATACTCGGCTCAGAATAGTGGAACTTGGAGTATGCGAAAGAGGGCAAACAGTGAAAATCTTATCGCGTCTGGCGATCGCGATGCGACAGCTACAGTGGAAGCTTACATGGTCGTATACCCTGACAACGCTTCTCGTGTTAGTGATGGTTAAAAGTGTTTTTGTAGTCTTCTTGTCGTATCTTCTGATCAATACACAAAGCTCACTAGCTAATACAGCGTCCAATGATGCTGATACTGCTTCTCCCTTTTTTATTACTTCATTTCTCGATAAAAGAGGCCTGGAAAGATGGTTAGATACAAACTTCACTACTGAGCAGAGTAGTATAGATATTTATAGTGGATATAGAACCGTCATTGATACTCAAGGAAAGATAATTGTTATTCGGGGAACATCCACCATTCATCCTGGGATGTCTCTCTATTCATAACTGACACCTGCGACAGGCGCAAAAATCAAGCAAGGCATTGCTCCTTCACACTTCCAAGCGTCTTGAGAAGGATACAAGTCAGAAGAAAACAGAGAAACCTGTGGTTGTCACACCCTTCACGCAAGGAGGTGACAGTGCCACATATCAGGAGGACGCGACAACTGTTGTGATTGTCGCGCCAATCTTCAATCCTCAAAACCAGGTTGGAGGGGCGTATGTTATCAAGGCCAGTAATCTACATGTACAATGGACAACGGTCTTTTCTAGTTTTCCCGTTCCGATCCTGATTAGTCTGCTGATTTTTCTCGTAAGCGCGGGGCTGGTGGGAGCAGTCTTTGGCTTTTTTACGTCTCGTGGTTTTGTGAAGCGTTTTCAATCTCTGGCCCAGACCGTAGATAAATGGAGCGAGGGAGATTTCTCGATCTTTGCGAAAGATGCCTCCGTTGATGAGATTGGACAGCTTGCGTCTCGGCTGAACCGGATGGCGAAGCAGCTCCAAGATTTTGTGCAGATGCGTCAGGAGCTCGCGACGATAGAAGAGCGGCAGAGGCTGGCGCGCGATCTGCATGATAGCGTGAAACAGCATATGTTCGCGCTGTCTTTACATCTGGACGCGGCTAAGGCCACGTTTGGACAAAATGAGGAGGCCACACGCTCGCGTCTCCAGACGATCGATACTCTTGTTGGACAGGTCCGCGACGAGCTTACAACCCTGATTGGCGAATTGCGTCCGGTTGCCCTGGTCGAGCGTGATCTTGGACAGGCATTAGAAAAATATGTGGAGCAATGGCAGCAGCAGACAGGAATTTATACAAACTTTCAATATAAGGGAAACGTTACCTTACCCGAGAAGCTGGAAGAGGCCCTCTATCGGATTCTGCAAGAAGCGCTTTCCAACGTTGCTCGCCATAGTCGTGCCTCTCAGGTCCGTGTCTTGCTCATCAGTGATGCACATGCTGTGACACTCTCCATTCATGATAATGGAAAAGGATTTAATCTTGTGGAGAAGCGGGGAAGGGGATAGGCCTGTCATCTATGCAAGAGTGCCTTGATAAAATGCAGGGGCGAGTCAAGATCATCAGTCATCTCAATGCTGGCACCACCGTTATCGCACATTGCGACCTGCAATCCTTGCCAATTGGAGAGGTGAAAAATGATTAAGGCATTCGATCGCTCAGATCTTAATCATCAGCGAAAGGACAGTCAAAGCCCACGTCAGCAATATTCGGGGCACGCGGCTTTTTTCGCCTGGCCGCCGGGGCTGAGGCGCCCCGAAACGCCGGCCCGAGCCACACTCCCCTTCTATTCGCGAACTGGCTCTCACCCCAGACCTAGAGGGCCTTCTCTGGCTTGCGCAGCATACGTGTAAGCTCGCTCATAATATCGTAACGCCCGTAGGATGGCATCAGGTAAACTCCCTGAACCAGCTTCTGTGCTTCACTTAATAGCTCCTGTGCTAATCGCAACCCCTCTTCATGGCCGTGATCACCGGCTGTCCGCATGCGTTCACGGGCGGCATCAGGAATCACAATACCGGGGACCTCATTGTGTAGATACTCGGCATGGCGGGAGCTATGCAGTGGAATGCAGCCTAAAATGATTGGAACTGTGGGCGTCCCGGCCTTGTCCAGGAAGCGGAGCAGTGGAGCCATCTCATAGATTGGCTGCGTCATAATATAGTGCGCACCGGCATCCAATTTTCTGCGGTACTTATCCAATTCGTTCTCAGTCTCTTCCTTGGTCATATTCAGATTGAGGGCCGCGCCAATATGGAAGGAGGACGAGGCCCCCAGAGACGAACCGGCTGCATCATGTCCCTCATTCATCCCGCGCAGAATCTGGATCAGCCCAACCGAGTCCACATCCCAGACACCGGTTGTGTTAGGATACGCACCCATGCGCACAGGATCGCCGGTTAGCGCCAGAACATTGCGAATCCCCAGCGCATGGGCCCCTAGCAGCTCTGACTGCAAGGCCATCAGATTGCGGTCGCGCGTTGTAAAGTGGATCAGCGTCTCAACCCCCAGGTGATCCTGAATCAAGCGGGCCAGCGCCACACAGCCCATCCGAACGCGAGCCATCGGGCTATCGGTAATATTAATGCAATCCACACCAGCCGCCTGCAATTGGATCGCACCGTCCAGCACCTTCGCTGGATTTAATCCCTTGGGAGGGTCCAGTTCAGTAATTACCGCGAACTCGCCGCTCTCCAGTTTCTGCTGAAGAGGTGTTTTTGTCCCCTGCTGAGGCAGGATAATCTTCTCCTCCAGCAGTTGAGAGATCGTCAGCCTGGGCTGAGCTGGTCGTGTGTCGGTCTGTTGCTTTGTCTGGACCGAGGAGGGGGCCGACGCAAACTGTTTTCGTGAATCGCAATGCTTATCCAGGGCCGCGCGCATCGCCGCGATATGTCGCGGGGTAGTGCCACAGCATCCTCCAATCAAGCGAACCCCAGCATCGGCGAAGCGGATTGCGTAATCAGCAAAATAGTCTGGCGTCGAGATATAGAAAAAGCGATTGCCCACGCGCGTTGGTAGACCAGCATTGGGCTGGGCTGAGAAGAGCAGTGGCTGATGGTGACTGGTCGTTCCCTTACTGTCTCTAGGAGCGGAGGCAATCATCTCCTGAAGCACATCAAAGGTTCCAGCCGGCCCCACGCTACAGTTCGCTCCAATCACATCCACGCCCATATCCGTGAGCACCATGGCCACGCGTGCTGCTGACTGTCCCGAGAGCGTATGTCCATCTTCATAAAAACTCATCTGCGCGACCATCGGGAGGCCCGAGTCTCGACCGGCCAGGATTGCCTGACGCAGTTCCGCGAGATTGGTAAAGGTCTCGAATAGCAGCAGATCGATGCCGCCGGTCTGTAAACCCTCAATCTGTTCTCTGAAAATTGTTCTCAGTTCATGTAAGCGTTGCTCGTCAGGTGCCTGAAGCGGCAGACCTGTTGGGCCGACCGCTCCCGCGATAAAAACCGAATTGCCACTCACCTCACGAGCTTCGCGAGCCAGCCGGGCGGCCCGATCGTTAATCTCTTTCGCGCGCTTTTCCAGTCCGTAGGTTGCCAGTCTCACTCCATTCGCGCCAAAGGTATTCGTCTCGATAATCTGAGCGCCAGCCGCGATATACTCGCGGTGAATCCCCTGAACCAGCTCAGGCTGTGTCAGGTTTAGTTCATCGAAACATTGGGTATAGTTGATGCCCCTGGCATAGAGCAGCGTTCCCATCGCGCCGTCGCATAGAAGAGGCTGTTGTTGTAGATGCTCCAGTATCTGGTGTTTCATTAATGATCTCCCCGCGTCACAAAACTCCTTGTCTTCATATAATGATATTGTACCTTCTTTTCCGGGCGAGCGAAACCTCTTCAAAAAATTGTTGACCTGATAGGTAAAGAAATCCGAATAAATGCTATAAAAGCATCACATGTCTGTAAAAACTATTCTTACCTATAGCCTAAATGAAAGATTTTTGATATACTTAGGAATAAGTATTCCCATCGCTAACTTGCGCAGGTGCTATTTTTTGATGCGTGGTGACTCCATGCCGTCAGAAACACTGTATCCCAATCCTGGTTTTCATGAAATCGTGTGCGCAAGGGGCCTGGCTCGTGTGATGGATCATTCAGAGAAGCGGCAGAGTTATTCAGATGGTGCAATCCTTAACAACCAGACGATACCCATTGATTGTCGCAGTCTGCGGTGATAGTGGTACAGGCAAATCTACCCTGACAGATGGGATGGTGCGTGTATTCAACGATCGACGCATCACCCAGGTCTGTCTGGATGACTATCACCTGTTAGATCGAGCGGCGCGGCAGCGGGCGGGGATCACAGCACTTAATCCCGAAGCGAATAACTTTCCTCTGATGATAGAGCATCTTTCCCGGCTGGCTCATGGAGAATCTGTGGTGAAACCAGTCTATAACCATACTACTGGCACCTTTGGGGAGCCTAAAAAAATCACTCCTGGTGATGTTATCGTCGTGCATGGTCTACATCCCTTGTTTACGCCGGAGCTGAGAAGGCTCGCCAATGTGCGCATCTACCTGGACCCGGAAACCGATCTTCAGCAGCAGTGGAAGATTACCCGTGACAGCACCTATCGGGGGTATACAGTAGAGCAGGTCCAGCAAGAGATTGCCCAGCGCAAGCGTGATAACAAGCTCTACATTCAACCTCAATCGCAGTTCGCCGATATCCTGATTCGCTTCTCCCGTGGACAACTCTACTTCGCCACCCAGGACCCCTCGCATCTAGATGCTCGTTTAATCGAAGCCAAACATGCCCCTAAAGTAGATCTTTCCGACATTTTAGAAACCTCCCGTGACGGTCAGCGGCCCTCCTTACGACTGGTTGAAGATGTAGAGATCGACGGAAAGCCCCGCGACATTTTAGAGATTGACGCTGCGATCTCCCATGCCAAGGCCTGTGAACTGGAAGATTGCATCTGGCAGCATATGGAAAATGCCAGTCATCTCAGGCCAGATCGGCTGGGGCTTTTGGGCCGCTTTTATGTAGGAAACGTTTTGCGCCAGAGCGACACCCTGGCCCTGACCCAGCTCATTATCCTTTATCACGTCGTTAGCGCCCATAATCGTGTGTTGAGGGGCGAGACCCTGAGCCGCCCCTGATTTTAGACTTTTTTCTGCTCGACGCCTCTGCTGTATTCTGCTACAATGAGGCAAATAGACTAGAGCCAGGGAGGACTTTCTACTGTGACTGTTGAAGAGGTACTGACGCGAGGTGTAGCGCAGATCGAAAAAGAGGCCGATCTTCGCCGCCTCTTAAAAGAAGGAAATAAAGGGCAGCCGCTACGGGTAAAATTGGGAGTTGATCCGACTCATTATGAGCTGACGATTGGGCATGCTGTCGTGTTCCGTAAACTACGTCAGTTTCAACAGCTCGGACATAAAGCCGTTGTCGTAATTGGTGACTGGACCGCGCGGCTGGGAGATCCCAGTGGACGTGAGGAGGCTCGCGTTCCCCTGACCGCAGAGCAAGTAAAGCAGAACGCCACGACCTATCTAGAGCAGTTTTATAAAATAGTAGATCCAGAACTGACCGAGGTTCGCTGGCAGAGCGAGTGGTTTGATGCCTTTACGCTGTCTGATGTAATGCACCTGTTGGGGCATAAGACCGTGGCCCGAATGCTGGAGCGAGACGATTTTTCTAAGCGCTACAAAAGTGGTGTTGAGATCTACCTTTCAGAATTTATGTACCCATTGTTGCAAGGGTATGACTCAGTAGCGCTTCGCTCGGATATCGAGCTGGGTGGGACAGATCAGACCTTTAACCTGCTGGTCGGTCGGGAGCTCCAGCCAATTTTCAAGCAGGCTTCTCAGCAGATTCTGACGGTCCCACTGATTGTTGGGTTAGATGGCGTCAAGAAGATGGGCAAATCTTTAAGTAACTATATTGCCATTAATGCCCCGGCCAATGATATGTATGGAAAATTAATGTCATTGCCTGATCACGCGATGTGGGTGTATTTTGAGACCCTGACCGATGTCCCCATGGAAGAGGTCAACGAATCTAAGCGGCAGACGGCAGAGGGCATATTAAATCCTGTGGTGGTGAAGCGGCGGATGGCCCGAGAGATTGTTGCCAGCTTTCATACTCCCGAGGCTGCTCAGGCAGCGGAGGAAGCCTTTACTCGTCAGTTCTCACAGCGTCAAGTGCCAGAAAGCATGCCAGATTTTGTGCTAACGGAGCCAATCAATATTATCGCATTGATGGTTAACGCGAAGCTGGCCCCCAGTCGCAATGAAGCCCGGCGGCGCGTGGAGCAGGGGGGTGTCTCCATCTTCCTGAAGGGTGAGACCGATACGCCCGAGCGTATTAAAGATAACGAGTATATCGTCCCGGTCGAGGATGGCGCAATTCTCAAGGTTGGCAAACTCAACTATTTACGCCTGAAAAAATAACCTGGATGAGGGAAGCAGCTTACAGGTTCCCACGGGCCGCTTTCCCTTTTCCCAACAGAGTCGCAAGCTGCTCCCCTACGAATATTTCGTGAGCTGAGCAAGAATTTCTAACGTATCCTGAACGATCTGCTCTAGAGGGTGAAGAGCTACATATTCATCAACGGTATGTTCGTTCATTACCCCGGTCGAGATCGTAAAGGCTTTGATCTGTGGCCGGAAGCTACTGGTATCGCTGCCAATAAAGGTTGGCCGAGTCTGAAGTTGGCTTCTCCGCTGCTTTAGAACTTTGGCGTACAAATGAAGAAGCGGTTCCTGAAGATCTACGCGATACCCCTGTGAGTGGGTAGTGAAAGTTACCGTCGCGCTTCCTCCATCTTTCGTTGCCGCCTGCTCAAATCCCTCTTGGATCGACTTTTTATAGACGTGAATTTTAGTAGGATCAAAGCTGCGGATCTCACCCTCTAATCTGACGTTACCAGGAACGGCATTCCGAGCGAGGCCGCCGTTGATTTTCCCAATGAGAATGCGCGTGCGATCATTGTCCAGTGAGCCGTGTGGATAGTGTGCCTGCCGGAAAATCTCGATGGCACTGATCGTCTGATCTAGATGCTTGCCAGGGTGACCGGTGCGGCCCAGGATCTCCACATCAAATGCCTCATAGGAGGCTCCCTCGCTGACGACCACACCCGCCTCAAAGGCATTATCAAAAACCAGCCCATCTTCAACTTGTAAATCGTTTGCTTCAAGATTGCGAGCCCCGCAGAGCCCAGTTTCCTCTTGCACCGTAAAGACGATAACCAGCGGCGGGTGGGGTCGTTGTTCTTGAAGTACGTGTTTTAGCGTCTCCAAGATAATCGCAATCCCGGCTGCGTCGTCCGCGCCAAGGTTCGTCGTGCCATCGCTGTAAATCACCCCGTCCCGCAGGACCGGGCGATGTCCCAGACCGGGTGGGACCCGATCCATATGAGCATTCAGCAGGAGTGGCCTGCCGTTTCCAGGAATTGTCGCGATGAGATTGCCCTGTCCATCAACGCGAGAGGGAACCGCCAGACTGGTTAGCTCCCACACCAGATGATCTCGGATTAACTCCTCGTGTCCAGATGTGCTGGAGATCCCAATCAAACTCACCAGTGTATTGCTAAGGCGCTCAAAAGACATATTTCACCTTCCTTATTTGTTACCAACATAACAATACTATTGATCTTTGTTTACTACATATCAGCATATCTCATAAAAGCATAATACATCTCATCCTAGTTTTTAGTATTTTAATCGGTTTAATCCTAAATGATTCTGTTTTATATTCTGACCGGATTGGCATCTTAATAATAAATTATTAATGGAATTATAGCTCAAAGAAAATGCACTAATTCTTTGAAGTTCTGGTTGTCCTCTAACCTTTTTCTTTAGAAAATACAAGGATTTCCCTGCTCAGAACATCTAGGAATAGCTATATAGATTATCTTCATTGCTTCTATCAGCTAATTCCGCTATAATGCGACGTAATACGTCTTATCTATTTCACTTTAGCTGCATTATCATCTTATTCGTAGCTCTTCATTTCTCTAAAAACACACATATGTAGGGGGGACATACATGCATGTCTCGAAATACAATTGAATTAATGGGTATACCGAGCGAACTGTTTTATTGGTTGCCTGGCGAGATGGTTGTCATTATAAAATTGCCCTGTCATCCAACCTCTGAAGCGTTAGATCTTCTGGAAGGGCAGGTACGTGCTCTCCTCAATCCAATGCTTGCTCGCTACAATTTAGGATTAGAACGATATGGAACTGCCGGACGCGCTGGCGTGAAGTACCCACGATGCCGCCGGTGAGGCGGCGCGCTTTTGTTTTTGGCCTGAAACATGAGCGGCCCTATGCCGCATTGTTTTTTCATACACGGTACCTGCAACTTGAGGTTTCCCTGGACCAGATGCCAGATCCTTTGCCGCTGGCGCTCTCACATATTCAGAGTCATCTAGAATTGTTAATGCAGAATGGTCTGCATATCGTTTCGGCGATGCCCAACTGGTTAGTGATGGCGGCCCCATTGTTCTATGGAGATGGCGGGACGCCAAACCCACCACGCCCGGCTCCTGCCCCACAGGATCTTGTAAGTGGTGAGTCGGCATTTCACTACTGGCATGTCTCGCCAATGGACTCTACCTTTCCTTTGGACCCTGGGGGAGCGGAGAATGTTCAGGTTGTGATTCTGGATACCGCGCAGAATCCGGATCGAGTGCTGGCTGCCTCGGCCCGGCCAGAGTTTCGGCGCAACCCTTTGCTTCAAAACCTGGCCGAGAACCTGCGCCGTGAAAACGGCAGTTTCGCGATTGAATATGATCGATATCCCTTAACGGACCAGGTCCATGGTGGGCGAGATCTCAACGGCGATCCCCGTTATTATCGCATTCCTGATCATGGGCTGTTTCTGGCTGGCCTGATCCGCGATATCGCGCCTCGCGTGCCCATTCGTTTGATCCGTATGCTTAACGATTATGGTGGGAGTGATCTCTATACGCTTTATGCCGTGCTCTCAGATCTTGAGCGCGAGTTAAGCAATGGCTCTATCGCACGTCTGGTCTTGAATCTAAGTATTACTATTATGCCAGACATTCGTCGACTGCCCTACATCTGGCTGGAGGATCGCCAGTGGCACAGCAATCTTTTGCCTGGGGCATTGCGGGTCCTGGATCATATTGAGGAAGGGTTGAGGCTGCTCTTTCAATGTATCGCTGAATATGATGTATTGATTGTCGCCTCGGCTGGAAACGACTCGCTTGTCGCGAATAAGCAAGATCGTTTTCCCCGTCCGCCGCGTGCTCCCGCGCGCTACAACTCGACGCTGAGCGTTGCCTCCGTCAACAGTTTAGAGCAGGGCTCACTTTTCTCCAATACCGCAAACATTGCCCCCTACGATAGCGGGATCGCTACCTTTGGAGGTGAGATGTATGGCGCGGCTGATCCACAAGGCTTTCCCGATGCCGTTCGAGGGTTGTATATCTCCTCTATTTTTCCTGGGGGAGAGCAGAATATGACTGCCTGGGCCGATTGGAGTGGAACCTCCTTTTCCACAGGGATTATCAGCGCGCTCTCTGCGCATCTGCTGGCCCAGGGGTGGAGTGCTTCTCAGGTCCGATCCCGGTTAGGTGGAGGGTATAACCGGGTCTCTGAAAGCGTATTTGGGGGGCCCCCTGATATACCGCGCCTGTTGGCAAACGTTTTGCGTGTTCAACAAAGGCATATATAAATATATCAACACATGTTGGGCGCAGATCTGCTCATCATAAGCTCGCGCTCTGGCTTGTAACGGTTGACGCTTCATTTTGTGTAGGATATAATAAAAAAGAGCGAGAATGAAGCGCGTTTAACAGAACCAATCATCTATAGAGTAAAGGGTACAATCCTAAAGGGAACCCTTTATAGAGAGGCACATTGTAATGATTGAACAGAATCAGCCATCGACAGTTGAGACCAGTGTTCTCACGATGACCACGGCTGCCGCAGACAAAGTACGCGAACTGTTGAAGCAGGAGAACGATCCGAGTCTGGGTCTGCGCATCTTTGTTGCTGGCGGTGGTTGCTCTGGCCTCCAGTACGGAATGACGCTTGACGAGGAGCAGGAAGGCGACACCGTTATCCGCGAGGGCGATATCAACGTCCTGGTCGATGAGATGAGCATGGGCTACATCACCGGCAGCCAGGTTGACTATGTTGATAGCCTGATGGGTGCGGGTTTCACCGTCAACAATCCCAACGCCGTTTCGAGCTGTGGCTGTGGTCACTCCTTCAAAACCGCCGAGGGCGGTGGTGAGGCTCGTGGCTGCGGTTGCGGTCACTAAGTCGAAAGCATAATCAGAACGGGGTCTCTTATACATCGGTATAAGGGGCCTCGTCCTCTTTTCAACTAGTGTGATGTGTAAGAGATGTAGAGCGGGGTGCAGG
>CAXTTV010000107.1:0-16773 GCA_964247295.1 uncultured Ktedonobacteraceae bacterium
TAGGTGACATTTTCAGTGAACAGAAAGGATGACATTTTCAGTGAGCCTTGACATCCTTAAATAAAAGTCTTGACTGTAGCATACGTTGCTATCTACAATGAGGGAAGACAAAAATGTAAAGAAGATCGATCCTCCTGGTAGGAGCAGAGTATGAGGCTTAAAGAGCGTATTGAGAAATACACATAGTGTGGACAGACATCTTTTGAGCAGAACGAACTCATCCAAACGTGGGTTATTTATCATTTGGAAATCATAGGAAGGTGTGATGGGCCCGTTCCCTTCGGCGGATAAATTGTCGGGCTCGGGAATGTACCATTAAAGCCACAGGAGAGGGCCTTAAGATGGGGTAGGTATGATGGTTGCTGAGGCTGTGTTGTATACTGATGGAAAAAGTGGCGGTCTGCTTGCCGCTACTCAGGTTGTTTGGTGGAGTGATCTGTGTTTGCGGAAGAATTCCTGGTTGTCGATGGCGACTCGCCTCTATGGGGGGCTTTGGGCCCTCTCCTGAATGTTGCGCTTCGGCTGGATCAGTCAGACGGGTCTATGATCTGGCATGGCTGGCGCAAGTCCCCGATTGAGCGATTCCTCGGCCAACTTCCTTCTCCTTGTAGCTTGCTGGTTTGCGTCTGGGAGCCGACTTCTATCGATGAGGAGATCGGTTCTGAGCGGCTGGTGCTGGGGGCTCTTTGTGAGGTTGTGAATGCCGAGGTACGAACGGTCAGGTCGGTGCAGGCCCTGTTCGCGGAGGGGACGCGTTCTATAGTGGAGATGGAGCCGGGGATCAGCGATGCGATGGAGCTGATGCGGCTGGCAAAACGAGAGGTTGCTCCTGTAGCCTGGGGCCTTTTTACCGATAAGCGGACCTGGGATGAGTGGCTTCTAACTGAGATCTCTGGTGAGCCCCCATCTCCGGTAGATAAAGAGGATCTGCTGGCATCCCTTGCCCGTCAGGGCCGGTGCGTGCTACTGGGTTCTGAAGTCTCCAATAATCATGCGTAACGATATTTTTCCTTTTTTGAGAATAGATACAGAAAAAGCTGCCTATGTGAATAGGCGACAGGCTGAGATAGGACGTATATGCAGACGAATACACCGCTTGTCTGGAACCCGATTACACGCGAGTATCTGGTGAATGCTCCCCATCGGATGAACAGGCGCGAAGGCACAAATGAATGCCCTTTTTGCGCCGATATTACCAGTGGGAAGGTTGGCCCCGATACTCAGGTCTGGCTGCATCCCAACGATTTTCCTCCGGTGCAACCTCCAGTCGGTGAGGCCTATGTGGTTATTTACAACCGCGAGCACAATCGCCGGTTTACGCAACTGACGGTGGATGAGGTGAGCGCGGTTACCCATCTCTGGCGCGACCTTTACAACGATCTCTCTTCACGCTATCCGGCGATTATGATTTTTGAGAATAGTGGAGAGGCAATCGGTCAGACGCAGTATCATCCCCACGGTCAGACGTATGGGATCTCGAAGCTGCCCCCGGTGTTGGAGCGAGAGCTGGAGACCGTGGTGATTGAGGATGAGGCGGGTCGGGGCTGTCCTTTCTGTCAGCAGCGGCAGGAGTTGGCAGAGAAAAACTATAAGGTGAGCGAGGCCGGGACCTGGGAGGCATTTCTGCCGCCATATGTTCGCTATCCTTATGAGACGCACCTGTATGCGCGGCGGCATATCGCGAACTTGAGTCTGGCGAATGCAGAGGAACTGCGTGATCTGGCTGCGATGCTGCTGCTAGTGATCCGTGGCTATGATAATCTTTATGATGGTCAGATGGCTCCGATGCCGTACCTAATGGGCATTCATCAGCTTGCCGATGAGCGATACCATATGCATGTAGAGATCCTCCCAATCGGGCGCGCGCCTGGCAAGTTGAAGTTCGCGGCCTCGTCAGAGTCGCTCTGGCGCTTGTGGACGAACGACTCTGATCCGCTTGCCAAAGCAAAGGAGCTGCGCGAGGCGATAGAAAAGGTTCAACGCTCATGAAGCAGCAGGAATTTCCCGAGGCCGCCCGTGAAGGGCTGAAAAGTTTCGCCACCTTTTTCAAAGATGATAGCGATGTCTATAGCGGTCCATTGGGCTCTGCCTGGGCCCCTGGTCGCGTTAATATCATTGGCGAGCACACCGACTATAACGATGGATTTGTGCTGCCCTGTGCCGTGGACCGCGTCTCCTCCTTCTCGGGTCGGGCGCGCAAGGATGCCGTCGTCCGCCTCTGGTCCACACATTTTGATGAATATGCCCAGTTTGATCTTGAAGATCTGCCACAATCCTTCGATGAGCAGCGCGATCACGTGCCAAAGTGGGCGCGCTATGTGCTGGGCGTCGCCTCGCTTTTGAAAAAGGAGGGAGCTCCTTTGACGGGATTCGACGCCGTACTCGCGGGAGATGTACCGCTGGGAGGTGGGATGAGCTCCTCGGCGGCTTTAGAGGTGGCGACGGCCTACGCCTTGGCTTTTTTCTCTGGAGGTGGTTTCTCGATTGGCGAGGAGAACGCGACATTTAAGCCAATGGAGATCGCGGCCCTCTGCCAGCACGCCGAGCATATCGCCTCCGGTGTGCGCTGCGGCATTTTAGATCAGGCGGCCTCATGCCTGGGGCGTCCCGACCACGCCGTCCTGCTGGATTGTCGGTCAATGGAGTACCGCTACATTCCCTTTGATACCACTGATGTGAGTCTGGTAGTGATTGATACAAATGTCCGCCACGATCTCTCGACTACAGACTATAACGAGCGGCGCGAACAGTGCGAGGAGGCTACAAAGCTGCTGGGCGAGGTTCTCTCGAAGGAAGAGGGCGTGGATGCCAGCATGATCGTGGCGTTGCGCGATATCACCCTGGGGCAATTCAATCGCTATAAGGATCGGCTTCCGGAGATTTTGCGCAAGCGCGCGGGTTATGTGATCTCTGAGGACGAGCGTGTGATGCAGGCAGTAAAATGTTTGGAGCAATCACGCTTCGAGCAACTGGGACAATTGATGTGGCGGACACATGATGGTTTGCGGGACGATTATGAAGTGAGTATCAAAGAGTTGGATGTGTTGGTCGAGATCGCCCGGACCGTTCCAGGTGTACTGGGAGGCCGGATGATGGGTGGTGGCTTTGGGGGGTGCACCGTGAACCTGGTCAATAATGATGCGCGTGAGGATCTACGTCGGGCTGTTGAGGCTCAGTATTCTTCACGAATTGGAAAGCAGCCCTCCGTTGAGTTAGGATTGGCGGCGGCTGGTCCCGGTTTTGCCACCCTAGATCTTTCTTCTGGGGTATAAGCTATAAGCTATACTAAAGATGCTCATGATCGTGTTGGGAAATTCCTATGGAGGATCTAAGAGCAACCAGGCATCGTAAGGTAGTCGCTTGCGACTGCGCTGGTAAATTCCAACGAGTGGGTCGAATGGGGTAGATCGGGTCGCGTGCGGACCCGTGGGAACCCGACGATCTGGGGTGTGCCATAGTTGAGAAAGTTGCTACTCCTCTTCCGATCCCCGGTTCTGCTTCCCATGAGTCTCTTGTGCAGAGCGGGAAGAAATTGGTCTGGCAACGCGGTCTTTCCCCGTCTCCACAGGCCCACGCGTGGCCCGATCTACCGGCGATGGCGAGGAGGGAATTTCCTAGCAGAGTCTCTAATGTTCTAACCAGGTATAATCCGGGTTAATGGCTGAAGGGAGCATCAATGAAGCTGTATATATCGACAGATTTTGAGGGGACCAGTGGGATAGTGGCCTGGGAACAGGCGATCCCAGGTAATGAGGAGTACGAGCGTGGGCTGCGGCTGGTAACCAGTGAGGTGAACGCCGTGATAGAAGGTGCCTTAGAGGCTGGCGCGGAAGAGTTTGTTGTGAACGATAGCCATTATCTGATGCGCAATCTCCGACCCGATGATCTTGCTGGGGAGGCGACCTTAATCTCTGGCGCTTACAAGCCTCTTTATATGATGCAGGGGTTGGATGCCTCCTTCGATGGTATTTGTTTTGTGAGCTATCATGGTTCGGTCGGTTCAGAGAATGCTGTTCTTTCGCACACGTATAGTCCGGGATCGATCAGCGAGGTACGTTTGAATGGTCAGACTGTGGGAGAGTCGGGTCTGAATGCTCTTGTAGCTGCTCATTATGGCGTGCCTATTATTCTGGTGAGCGGTGATGCTGTAACATTACGTGAGGCTCAGGGGCTGGCTTCCGAGGCTGAGATGGTTCAGGCTAAGGAATCGATCAGCCGTTTCTCCGCCGCGAACCTGCATCCTAGCGTAGTTTGTCGATCACTCTGTGAAGCCACTAGCCGGGCGGTTAAGCGAATTGGGCAGATGTCTCCGCCGCCATTTCAATTGCCAGTTCGGATGGAGATCACGTTTCTGTTCGCCGATATGGCAGAGATGGCGCTCTGGATTCGCGATGTGGAGCGGGTGGGTCCTCGTACTGTCGCGCTGACGAATGATAATCTGCTGGATCTGTATCGGGCTTTCGTGACAATACTGACTCTGGTAAAAACCTTACGAGATCGCTAAGAACAATGTATCGAGTGGGCCCGAAGATACACAGTGATCTTCGGGCTTGCTATAATCTTAGCTTTCGGAAGCGGATATGGCGGGGACTGAATGTTCCTCCACATGAACTCGTCCGGTTGGTTCCTGTTCAATCTCACTTGCCATCTGGGCGATCGTTTCCAATCGTTGTTCAAAGGCACGCAGATCTTGCTGAAGCGAACGGAGTTCAAGCTGTAGCCTGCTGTATTGGTGATCGAGATGAAGGGTGGGGGCTGTTGAGGCCGTGTGAGTAGGAGATTGCGAAGAAAGAAGTTTCCGAGATGTATCTTGCTCTTCACCCTTGTCTCTTGGTTGCTCATACACCTGCCGCTGTGCTCTCTTTGATCTTTGTAGGTTTTCAGATCTGGCTTTATCTTGTGCTTCCATGCGTATCAGGATTGTCAGTCCGACAACCGCGATGAGCGCGACAAGAACCAGGCCACCGATAATTAAAATATTCACAATACGTTACTCCTCAATAAATAGAAGGGGGAGCGTTATGGATTCTCTGGTAACGCTCCCGGTGTCATTTTAGATAATTATTCAAAACAATGAGCTGGAGCATGCTCCTCTTCCGCGATCTGACTTTCGGACTCCTTTATCAAGCACATATTGCTATAGTATATGATCAGAATCAATGGGTTGCACTCAGAGTTTATGAATTAGCCCGTAACCTGGAAAACAGGACAGACCAGTACACTAGATAACTATAGCTAAGATGATAAGAACGTGTCAATAGTTATAAGTAAGATGCTGATGTATTGCTAATAGAGTAGTTCTACCGCTATTCTGTAAAAAAGGGGCGTCAACAGACGCCCCTGAAAGATACATGTGTTACAAGTATAGACAATGCTTAGTGAGCCTGGGCTGTTTCTATCGCGGCGCTTGTGTCGATCTCTTGAGGGAGATGAAAGGTCAGGGTATATCCTCCAATACCGATCTTATCGTGATCGGCCAGGAGATGGCCTTCGTCGTTCTGCAAGTGTTCTCCATTGATGAGCAAGCCCGAGATACTGTGTAGATCATAGATGCGGTAGCCGATCTCATCTTTGCGAATGACGGCATGGTGGCGCGAGGTTTGTGGGTCTTTGTCCAGCAAGATATCGCTGGAGCCAGCGCGGCCAATAGTAATCTCCTCTTTAGAGAGCAGAACCTTAGGGGTTTCCTCCATATAAGGAGAATGGATGACGAGAGAAGCCTCCGGTACGCTGATCACCACAGGGTCCTCGATGGTAATTGGTTCTGGCTCCTCCAGAGGTTGTGGAGCTGGTTCCACAGGCATGGGAATGGGCTCGGGCTGTGGTTCTGGCAAAATCGGCTGCTCCGGCATCGGCAGGGTATGAGGGGTGTGCTCGATCACCGTCTCAAACTGAGGGTTCGGTACAATTGTAGGTTGAGGTTGCTGGATTGTATCAGGCTGAGGCATTGGAATGACATCTGGCTGAGGGGTGCTGATATCGGGTCCTGGTGTGGGAATTACATTCGGTTGAGGCTGAGGAACCACATCTGGTCGGGGCTGTGGTTCGGGATTTGGGTGTGTGGCTGGTCGAATTTCTGGTGGTGTGCCGGGCCGAGGCTGAGGCTCAGTCTGGGGGGGCATCTCGGGTTCAGAGCCGGGACGAGTCACAGGGTCTGGCAACGGAGTGATCTCCGGTTGAGGCTCTGGGTGCGTTGGCGGCTCAATTGAAGGTGTTTCAGGGTCCGGCAGATGATCCGGTTCGGGAATCGTTGGGATAGGGTCTGGTTGTGGATTGGGTGCAGGTGTTGGGGATGGAGCGACCTCCGGTTGCGAACCGGGGGTAGGCGTCTGGGCTGGGATTGGATCAATGCTCTGGGTGGGCGTGGCTGTTGGGCGCTCGGCGCGAAGCGTATTTTCCAGGGCGCGAATAAAATCCTCCATAGATGTATAGCGATCTTCAGGGTAGACGCTCAGTGCTCTCCTGATAATCACCTCTTGCTTCAGACTCACGCGCGAATTCAGCATAGTCATTGACGGAATCCTTTCTCGCAATTTTTGTTGCTCGATCTCTTCAGGTGTCCCTGTATAAGGTAGTGTACCAGTTAGCCAGAAATAGAGCAGGGCTGCGAGCGCGAACTGGTCACTGGCGGGCACCACCCTTTTAGTATACTGCTCTGGCGCAGCACTGATCGGCAAAAAAGTGATACGTGGGTCCGCGTGGCGGCGTACGAATTGGATTAAGCCCGCGTCCGATAGGAGAAAAGGTGCGAACTCCTGTTCGGGAGTTGTATTCAATGGGATGCGCAAAATCAAAATATTTGAGAAGGTAAGTGATCCATGAACGTAACCCTGCTTATGCAGCGCGTCCAGGGCCTGGCCCAATTGTTGGGTGTAGCTTATCGCCGTTGGAATATGCAAAGGGGCCGCAAATAAACGTCGCCCATCTTCACTGAGCAACGATCCATTTGTCGTGTAGCGCCGGGCAAGATAGAGCTGATTTTCAACCTCACCAAAGTCCAGCAAGGTTGTCACAAATGGATGTTTAAGCTCACTTTGTAGCTGCATCTCACGAAAGAACTGACGTCGAGCAGCTTCAGCAAAGGTTTGCTGTGGCCGTATAAGCTTAAGGGTGACCTTACGCATCAATATACTATCGTCCGCTTCATAACTCTCGCCGGAGATGCTCCCACCCAATTGGCGAACAATTATATATTTGCCAAATTTTTGACCTGGCGTTAAGGCTGGCATAGATGACCTCACTTCATGCTTTCGCATATACACATGTGCTATCTGATCTCTGATTTCAGGCAGGCCGAACGCTTTCTCCGCCTTGACCCAAATCTTGCTCTTGTATATCATAAACGACTTGCCAATACAATCTGCTGGAAAAAAGAGACCGAAAGTAAGATCATCTTTCTGAAAAAGAGGTTCAGGCCAGTTCTTTCAGGTGGCGCTTGCGGCGTAGCCAGATAATCAGGCCAACAACAAGACATACAGCGATAATAATCAATGTAGAGATCCAGCCGAGCCGTTTCGCCAGATGTTCAACCTCCGCAAAGTTATTCTGGAAGACTCCACCCATATAGAAGCCAAAGAGGCCAACCAGAAGTGCCCAGAGAATCCCGCCGGTGGCATTATAGATCATAAAGGTACGCCAATCCATGCGATGCATGCCAGCCAGGAAAGCGGCCCAGGTACGTAAAACCGAGATAAAGCGTCCAAAGAAAACTGTTTTATTGCCATGTTTCTGAAAAAACAGTTCCGCGCGTTTCATATGGGAGGGTTTAATGCGTAGAATATGTCCGAAGCGTTCCATGAGAGCCCTGCCCCCGGTCTTGCCAAAATGATAGCCCAGGTTATCGCCCACAATCGCTCCCAGAGCCGCGCAAGCGATGACAATCGGTATCTGCAAACGGTGATCCACAGCAGCATAGAAAGAGGCTAGTAGCAACATTGTTTCGCCTGGGAAAGGAATGCCTGTACTCTCAATAAAGATAAACAAGATTACTGCTGGATAGCCAAACATCACCAGAGCGTTTTGCAGTGTCTCCACAGAGATAAAACTGGACTGAATAATCGGCATAAGGGATATTATTTCCAGGGTGGGTTGATCCATGCAACCTCCTCTTATCACTGGTTTTATTGCTTGATTATAGTAAATCTATGTATGTAGCCTTTACGAACGAGGAAGACTGCTGGTTAACGCATTGTTGCTGGATTACGGGCTAGAATATAGCAGTAGGTAGTATTACCACCCTGTATCGTGTGAACGATATGGGACCGCCAACTCTCGGGAATCGAATTGCCTCGTTGTACCATATGCATCGGCCAGATTATGTAATCTGTTGAGAAGGTAAAATGGGGATCAGTGGAGTGCATTTCCTGAAAACGCCAGCCTGGAGCCAGATCAAGATTGTATTTTTTCCAGGAATTTCCATCGAAAGAGGGAGTGATAGTTCCCACAACCGCGATCATCCCGACGCTGGCTTTCGAGAGACGAGAGTGTTGTCGCAGCCATTCTCCCCCCTCGCGGTAGCCCGAGTAGGCGACCTGAATAGTGTTATCCTCACCGGAGAAGATCTCGCTGGTGTAGCCATCCGCACCATAAGTAGTTACCAGGCCCCAGAGCTGAGGAGAGATCATCAAGATCAACAGCACCAGAGTGCAGGCGTAGCGGTTCAGACTGTGCCAGCGTTGCTGTATCATTTGAAAGACAGAGTAACCGCCTGAAGCGCCAGCGAGCGCGATCGGAGGGAGTCCCGGCAGAAGGTAATGGCTACCCACCACAATTCGGAGCAGACAGAGATCCGCCACCATACTGGCAACCCAGATTAGCAAGAAGACCTGTGCCAGAAACGCTGGATCGGTTCGGGGCTTTTTTATGCTCTGGATCAATGCTTTAAAAGCGGTTACACAAAAAAACAGCGCGGGCAGTGTAATCATCAAACTAATCTTTACCATCAGGATATAGGGAGCCCCCCAGTAGGGAATATGCTCAAAAGATCTGTCAGCCAGAAAGGTATTATGCCCATTTTCGGAGTGGACCAGTTGAAAACGAATGCTGCTCAAGAGCAGGCGGGGGTGAGACCAGATCTGGGGATTGACCAGAAAAAAAAGGAGTGCAAGGAGCAGTAGTGCTCCCAACCACCATCGCCAGGGGAGGAGTTGGCGTTGCTGCTTGGGAAGTATACGTTGGTAGAAAAGATAATAATAGGTTGGAAAAAGCAGCATAGCCGGTAGGATCAGGATAGCCGTATATTTGCTAGCCCCGGCCAGTCCCAGTAGCGCCGCCGCCAAAAGATAATATTTGGGTCGGGAAAGGGCGCGCCAGAGAGTCAGATACGCCAGCGTGATCAGCGCCGTCATAGTTGTATCCAGATAAGCCAGACTACTAAAAAAGGCCATCCAGGGGCTGAGAGCCACAATAAGGGCCGTAATTAAGGCAACTGTGCGACCAAAAGGAGCCCTGGCAAGCCAGTAGATGCCACCAACCAGAATTGTTCCCATCAGGATACTGGGAAGGCGAGCCGCGATCAGGAGGCTAAGAGGAGAGCTGAGCCTCTGATTGATCTGAAGAGCCATCCCAATCAAGAGTTTTACCAGCGCCGGATGCTCGTAGTTATAGTTCCAATGGGGATCATTTAGTTGCAGCTTTTCAAGCAGTGGCAGATAGAGGCGACCGGCTGAGATATAGACGCGCTCATCGGTAACCATATCCAGTTGTTGGCCCAACAACCAGCGGACAATTAACGAGAGCACCATTACCAGGGTCAAAAGGCCTGGATCAGCTCTTGGTTGTATGTTAATGGCAGATCCCCGGTCAGGGGATCTGCCATTAGTATGAGGAGAGTGGCTATTCCGCCAGGAGATCAGCAATCTTCTCCTCGATATGAGTGGCCGTTGGATAAAAGCCAATTTCCTCGGGTCCGCTATAGGGAGCAGCCGGGGCCTGGACTGCCGAGATAAAGGCGGGTGTACAATCCAGATCGTAGAAGCAGTTCTGAACGATCCATGAGTGGACGTGTCGGCCATATGTTGTGAAGTCTGACTCCTCAGTTACTACAATCACGCGATTGGCCTCTTGAACCGCCGCCCGGACCGTCTCAGTATCAAAAGGTTCCAGTGTCCGCAGATCCACCACCTCGATCGCGCCGCCGGTCTGCTGCACAATATTAGCTGAAGCTGTACAGGCCTCCAGCACCATAGTTCCCCAGGAGATAATTGCCACCTGACTGCGCCCTTCGCCAATCTTCAAACGGCGAGCCTTCCCGATCGGGAGAGTATAATAGCCCTCGGGGACATTCCAATATTCCGCGATCGCGGGAACGACATTTCCCAGGCGATCCTTTGGTGGCTCTGATCGATAGAGGCGACCCCGCTCCAGGAAAGCCACAGGAGACTGCGCGCGTGCCGCCTCCAAAAGGAGACCCTTGGCATCGTAAGGCGTAGCGGGACAGATTGTAATCATTCCAGGGACACTAGTAAACCACTGCTCGCCCGCGTTCGAGTGTCCATAGGCCCCACCGCCGGCAGTACTGCTGGAGATTGGGCCGCCGCCGCCGCTTCCAGATTTCGTGCGGATAATCATTGGGACATGCCAGCCGCCATAAGTTTGATAGGAGATCCGGGCCGCGATCCGGATCGTCTGGGTGGCCGACTGATGATAATCCACAAACTGGACCTCACCACAGCGTGCCTTGCCATCAAGCATTCCGGCACCCGCCGCGATGCCCACAATCAACTGCTCATTGAGAGCGCTACTGATCGCGCGATCGGGGAAGCGCTGCACCAGATTCGCCGTCGCGCCAAAAACCCCCCCTCTGGGACTCCCAACATCTTGACCATAGACAAAAAAGTAGGGATCGCGCTCAGCCAGTTCGACCAGGGCTTCATTAATTGCCCCCAGCATCGTCGAGGGGCGTTTATTGCCGCGAGGGGTATTTTCCTGCCAGGCTGGCACATTCAGTACATGATCCATCACGCGCTCGGGCGTAGGCTCCGGCTCTTTAATCACCTCAGCCTCGATTGCCTCCAACTTAGCCTTGATTTCCTTGCGGATGCGCTCGATATCCCGTTCCTGAAGAATGCCTTGTTCCACCAGCCAGCGAGCATAGTTTTTCACAGGATCTTTAGTGGCGGTCGTCATCTCGATCTCATCTTTTTTTCGGTAGGCTTTGATATCGGTACTGCTGGAATGGGGATCAAGCAGGCCCATGCGCAAGTGGAGAAGCGCTGGACCGTTGCCAGAGCGGACATATTGCGCCATCTTACTGGTAGCCTCATAGACAGAGACCGGCTGAGATCCGTCAATCTCTTCCGCGTGGAGCCCGGCACCGCGTGCCCACTGGACCAGATTGCCGCCCCACTGGACTGAAGAGGGGGCAGTAATCGCCCAGCCGTTATCCTCAATAATCATCAAGACTGGCAGGTGATGGATGCCAGCCTGCCGCATCAGCACGCTGAAATCGTTGGTTGCGGTGCCACCATCGCCTGTTGTATATACCATAATCTCCTGGCTCTGGTGCTTTTGAATAGAGAAGGCAAAGCCGCCGGCGAATGGTGCCAGAGACGCAACCTCGCTGGAGGTTGGCAGAATGCGGTGCTGTTTACTGCTGTAATGTGAAGGCATGTTGCGGCCAGCGTTCATCTCGCCCGTTGTGCGGGAATAAGCCTCGCGCAACGGCTCGCGTGTATTGCCCGTACGTTCCAACCAGGCAGCCAGATCGCGATAATACAGGGCTAGCCAGTCATTTTGTTGTAGAGCTTTAACTACCGCTGCCATACTTTCATGGCCTGCGCAACCAATGTAGAAAGGGAAGCGACCTTGAGTTTTGCGAGTTTTCAGCAGATCATTCATCACACGTGCCGTTACCATTGTCTGGTAAAGTGCCATGTGGTCCAGCGGCTGTGCTGTCTTTTGAGCTTCCGTAGCTTGTATGTTAATGGTCATGCCTGCTCCTCTTAACGAATACCGAGAAATTTTTAAACGCCCTGCCATAGTTTTTCTACGCTCATTATAATTTCGATGGCAGTGAAATGCAACGATTCCCTGGGTTTTTGTAGAGCGAAGGTTTAATATTGCCTCAAGAGAGAGAGAAGGCGTATAATGGTGCAAGCCTGTAGACATCTGGTTCCGGGGAGCTTCCAAGATCTGTTCCTTGGATCGGGTCTAACTTTATTCAGGCAGAGCTTTTTGTGTTCAGCGAATGGATTCAGGAAAAGGTGTGTCGCTAGACGGTATTCTTCCTATACTTGCCTCCGTACCGCTACGAGATCTCTATGCACGAATGCTTCTCACGCGAATGGTAGATGAGCATCTCTGGCGTCTACATACTCAGGGCATTTGCAAATGCGCTATCTCCAGCGCAGGGTATGAAGCGGCTCAGGTGGGTACAGCAAGCTGCATAGATGTCAGACAGGACTGTACACTGCCCGATCAACGTGATTTGGGGGTGATGTTGACGTTGGGGATGACTCCGACCGAAGTTTTTCTTTCCCACCTCCAGCCCCAGGCCGCCAATCCATCTGCTCATGGTCATAGAGGACTGGTCAGTGTTGATTCTCCAGAGTCGTATTGGAAATATAGCAAACATAACATTGTAACTGGCCCCAGCCCGATCGCGACCCAGATGCTGCATGCGGCAGGTATTGCCTTTGCTAGCAAGGTGAGTCATGCGAGCAGTGTCACCATCGCCTACTGTGATCAGACCGCGATAAGTGAGCCGGACTCGCACGAAGCCATCACCTTTGCTTCTTTGCATAAACTGCCAGTGGTTTTTTTGTGTGAGTCTGCCACTATGCAGTCGGGGAAGCATGCGCGTCTCTCGCTAGCGAAAAGGCTCTCATTGCCAGGAGGGGTTGTTCACCGTTATGTTGATGGAGCGGATGTGGCTGCCGTTTATACCGTCATGCAATCTGTGGTACGAGCGGCGCGAGAAGGGCAGGGGCCAGCGATCCTAGAATTGCAGGTAACCATGCTTGAGCCGGACTCGCTTTTCGCGGATAACGCATTGGATGTTCAGACGGTATTATTGCGCGACGAGCAGAGTCGATCCGATCCCTTGTTGCGTTGTCGTCAACTGCTGGTAGAGCAGAACAGTTGGGATGAGCAGTGGGCGCAGCAATTGCAGCAGCGTCTGGCTACAGAGGTAGAGCAGGCGCTACAGGATGTATTGCGTCGCCTGCCTCATCCCGATCTGCCGGTTGAGTGGCGGAGCAAATTGTACAAGGAGTAGTGTTCATGCAGCAATCTCATTTCCCTGATCACATTTTGTATGGGGCAGATTATAATCCCGAGCAATGGCCCGAAGAGGTCTGGCTGGAAGATATGCGGTTGATGAAGCAGGCCGGGGTGACGATGGTCTCGGTAAATATATTCTCCTGGTCTATGCTTGAGCCGGCACCCGGTCAATATCACTTTGAGCAGCTTGACAAGATTTTAGATCTGCTTCAGCAGTATGAAATTGCCGCCGATCTGGCGACCGCGACCGCCTCACCGCCAACCTGGATGAGCCGTCTCTATCCGGACATGCTACCGCAGACGCGGGAAGGTTTACGTCTCTCCCATGGATCGCGCCAGAGTTACTGTCCTAACAGTCCTGATTACCGTCGGACCGCCGCCGAACTGGTGAGAGAGCTCGCGACCCGCTATCGGCAGCACCCGGCGGTTAAGCTCTGGCATATCAACAATGAGATTGGCAATCATGTTTCCGCCTGTTACTGTGATACCTGTGCGGCGGCCTTTCGCGACTGGCTACGCCAGAAATATCAATCCCTGGATGGTCTGAACGTTGCCTGGACAACCACCTTTTGGAGTCAGCTTTACCGTGATTGGGAAGATATTCTGCCGCCTCGTCTTTCTGCCGCCGCCGTTAATCCGTCCCAGACACTCGACTACTGGCGATTTATGTCGGACTCCTTGCTAGGTGTGTATCTCAATGAAGCTGACATATTACGAGAGATCACCCCGGAGATCCCGCTGACAACCAATTTCATTTTTGAGACGATGAAGCCGCTTGATCTTTTCAAGTGGGCCAAACATGTAGACATTGTCTCGATTGACCATTATCCGCATCCAACCCAATCTCATCCTTGGCAGAGCGCCCTGGGTCTCGATCTAATGCGCTCCCTTAAAAAGGCCCCCTATCTGGTGATGGAGCAGAGCCCCAATCAGGTGAACTGGCGGCCACAGAACCCACAGAAGCGTCCGGGTCAGCTCTACTTACAGAACATGCAGTATCTGGCTCATGGGGCCGATGGCCTGCTCTATTTTCAGTGGCGGCAATCGTTTGGAGGCGGTGAGAAATTTCATAGCGCCATGGTTCCCCATGGTGGAGGCGACAAGAGCCGCGTTTATCGTCAGGTAGCCGGCTTGGGGGCCGATCTTCAAAAAATGTCCGAGACCATCATTGGGTCCAGGCAAAAAACGCGGGTAGCGATCCTTATGGATTGGGATAACTGGTGGGATGTAGAGTACCTTCCTGGTCCAAGCGATCGGTTGCATTATTGGGAAATTATCCAGGCCTATTACCGGGCTCTATATAGTTTGAATATCGCCGTAGATATTATCTTTCCTGAGGAGGGTCTGAATGAGTATCGCTTGGTAGTTGCTCCATTGTTACATCTGCTCCAGCCGGGTCTGGCGCAAAAGTTAGAACGTTTTGTAGAGCAGGGTGGAACCTTTGTCACCAGTTTCTTTAGTGGGATTGTTGATCAGCATGATCATGTTGTCTTGGGAGGTTATCCAGGAGAGCTGCGTAAGCTACTGGGGATCTGGGTCGAGGAATTTGATCCCTGGACAGAGGAGATGACCAACGAGATCCAAATTTCGGAAGGATCTTTAATGGGGAGTCATCCCTGTACGCTGTGGGGAGAATTGATCCATCTAGAAGGCGCGGAGGCTTTGGGGACATTTGTCGTGGATTATTATGCGGATGGTCCAGCGCTCACAAAACATCGTTATGGTCAGGGGGCAACCTACTATCTGGCCTCTCAACCCGGTCCCAACTTTATGCGCGAGCTTTTCGCCCTTATCTGTAACGAGAGTGGGATTGAACCGGTCTTGCGTGTTCCCGAAGGGATTGAAGTAACATGTCGTCAAAAGGAGAGCGGTCAGCTCATCTACTTTTTACTTAACCATAATGATCAGGTGGCGCAAGTTGAATTGCCGTCGGGGAAATTTCAGAATATCATCAGCGGGGAGCGTTTGAGCGGCCCCATTCGTCTGGCATCCCAATCTACCTTGATTCTTGTAGAGAGTTAGTATTTGCAGGAGAGCCCTTGAGCATTCCCCTTTTTTCGGGGTTAAGGGCTCTCCAACATTATTTAGAGTTGTTGATCCTCCTGTGAGCTGCTTCTTTGATCGCGAACGATCGCTTCCGCCTGATCCAGACGTGCATCTACTATACGTTGGCGATGTTTTGGAAGCGTATTTGTGGGCAGATCGTCGGGATTAAAATAGCGGCAGGCCCGTGACTCCTCTGTTTCAGTGAGGAGGCCGCCGGTTGGGAAGCAGCGAAAGGTAATAACGATCTCCTGCTTTAAGGGTTTAGAGTAGACGCCAATCAATTTTCCAACCTGGACCTCAAGACCGGTTTCCTCTAAAACCTCACGGCGCATAGCCTCCTCAACAGTCTCGCCAGCCTCCATCCCCCCGCCGGGTAAGTTCCACCAATCGATATCGCGACGATGAGCAAGTAATACCTTCTCATCTTCAAAAATCAGCGCGTAGACGGCGATCCGAAATTTCGCAGAACTGCCGGCCTCAATCGTTTCGGTCACAACGCCTCCTTCACAAAGGTAGATAGTCTACAATAGCAATCGTATATTGTATTATAGACGATCCGAACAGTTTTTTGGGGAAAAAGGTGGAATTGAGGGGGGCAGGACCTGTTTTATTTGCTGGAAGATTTTTGAGTGCGGCCAGGGAACCGTAACATAGCTACCCCGTTTTCCGTAAGATGAATATTGACCCGCCGCCGATCGATCATATCTTGAACGCGTTTAATCATCCCCTTGCGTTCCAGGCGGCTCAGACTTTTCGTAGCTGCGGATTGTGAGACCTGAAGTTCGCAGGCGACATCCTTCACAGTGCAGGCCTGATTTTGAAGTAGGCTTTCCAGAATACTATATTGGTAGCGCGTCACTTTTTTGCGCATATAACCTGAGCTATACATAGGTAACTCCTTCTGAATCCCCCAATCCAAAGTGCTTGGACATTTTTTTTATAGGGCAGAGCTAACGCTTACGCGGAAATTTCTCAAGTAAAAAGCTGGTACACCTGAGAAATACCACGTGTAATACAGAGAGAGAAGAGCGTTCTATTCTGTGGGAAATGTGAGTATCGGTTACCCATTTCTTTGAGGAGAAATATCTATAGACGATAAATAGCAAAAAATACAAAGGTATGTAGTGCGACACATGGTATGGTAAGTGGAAACGTCATGGATGAAAAACTTTACTGGTGGCGAGACTTTGGGCCTTTTGCGCCCGAGAACGAGTACCGCCAGTATCCAGATCCAGGGCAGGTTTTAGAATTTTATCGTAAGCGAAAAGGCCTGACTTCCCGTGAACTTGGAAAAAAGCTGAATGTGACCGCGAAAATGGTGCTGGCAATGGAGCATCAGCGGGCTGGTTTAGACTCTTTAGTGCGCCGTCGAAAGTTAGTTGACCTGTTGGGAATATCGCCCGAATTATTGGGATTGGATAGAGCGCTCAGCGCTGATCAAGCAAGGACCAGTTGGTGGGTGGAACGTGGCTGGCCTGATTTTGGGGATGGGGGGGATGGGTATCC
>CAXTTV010000108.1:0-4316 GCA_964247295.1 uncultured Ktedonobacteraceae bacterium
TTTAAGTCCGAGTATACTTGGAGCTTTTTGATACCCACATACATGTTTTAAAGGGCATCATGTGCGGATCAGAACCTCGGGTGCGATCTAGCATCTTTTCCATTGTACAACAGAGATCTCTAAAATAAAAAAAATCGGGTCTGGAGCGCAGGGCTATTTCATTCTAGGAAGAAAGGAGGTCCAGGGGTGTAAACCCCTGGCGGGGGGCCGCTCCCCGCCCCTGTTTCTCGCCGCTGAAGATGGCTTAAAAAGAGAATGAAATAGCTCTGTCTGGAGAGGAACGGTGTGAATGATCTGCACTTAACCTTTTAAATCAGGGTAGGTTTAGAGCTTTGTCGATACCCACATACATGTATTAGAGAGCATCATGTGCGTTCCTTCCTACTTGACGAGATCACCATTTTTGCGTACGATACATGATACTGAAAAGGAGCAATAGTATGGAACGTGATTTTCGTGTTGAAAGCCGCGATTACGATCATATGTTGCGCGGTAGATGGCAGGCCTATCGTCTGGATGCTGGGACGCAGGTAAGCGATACACCTGATTTAGAGATAGCTGTCGATACTTTTCGACTCTGGCTACCAGCCGGGACACACATGCATTGGGCGACGCAGACCCGACCTTTGCGGTTTAACTGCCTACAATTCTTCTGGCCTGGGCGCTGGTATACCCTCACTGCTTTTTATAACGGACGGCAGCTTCGACACACCTACGCAACTATTATTCAACCGGCTGAGGTTGGTCTGATTGGTCTTAGCTATGTAGATCTAGAGTTGTCCCTGCTGGTCCAGCCAGATCTTACTTATACTGTATTGACACAGGCTGAGTTTGATGAGGCCGCGCGTATATTGCGTTATTCTGATGAGGTGAAAACCGAGGCGACTCAGACCCTCACAAATCTCGTGAACTCGACGCAGTTAAGCGTAGGTGTCTTCTCACAGATACCTCATGTGCTTCGGCATGAAGATTTTCACATGACCGAGTGCCACCCATAAGTAGAGGAGCGCGGCAATGCCTAAACGAATCGACCATGTAGCCATTATCGTGAAGAGTATCGAGCAGGCGCTGCTATTTTATCGGGACACTTTGGGAATCGTACCCAGCGAGATTAAAGAGGTCCCGACCGAGGGGGTGCGGATCGCCTTTCTGCCGATGGGTGGGCCGGGCGGTAGCGAGATTGAGCTGATTGAGCCGACAAGCGCGGAATCCAGCCTTACAAAGTTTCTTGAGAGGCGAGGAGAGGGGCTGCATCATATCTGCCTGGAGGTGGATGATGTTCAGGCGGAACTTACCGATCTTAAACAGCAGGGGGTTCCCATTCTGGATCAGGAACCGAGGATCGCGGCTGAGGGACGCGCTATATTTGTTCACCCTAAAGGCTCAAACGGTGTTTTGCTGGAACTTATCGAGCATTAATTACCTGCTTCTATTTGGGTGAGCGGTACGTGTCTGGTATAAAGCGATAAAAATAATTTTAGTAGATTGAAAGGCAGTACCATGGCAAAACCAACGATCGTTGTTGTGGATGATAATCCTGAAGAGCTGAGCGCGTTGGAACATGATCTGCAAGAGCAATACAGTGATCAATTTGGGGTGATACGCTTCAATAACATTGATAAGGCTCTAGACCAACTAAAGCAGATGAAGATGCAAAATCGACCGGTCGCGCTGCTGCTGGCGGATCAGCAGATGTTGGAGAGGGACCACGAAGAGTTTTTTAAGCAAGGGAAGAAGCTTTTTCCGAAAGCCAGAAGGATGCTGCTCACCAACTATGCCGACGTTCCAGAGGCGATCCGCACAATCAATGCGTTGCGCCTGGATTACTATCTTGTTAGGCCCTGGAGCCCACCTGCTGATCATCTGTACCCAGTGCTTAATGATTTGTTGGAGGATTGGCTCTGCGGCTTTAAGCCTTCATTTGAGGGAATTCGCCTGATCGGCCACCGCTGGTCGCCTCAGACCTATCAGCTTAAAGATTTTCTGGCCCGCAATCAGGTTCCCTATCAGTGGCTGAATATTGAAACCAATAAAGAGGCCAGCGAGCTTTTAGCGTATCTTGGCGCGGACTCTCAACGGCTACCGGTGGCGATTCTGGCCGATGGTTCCTATCTGGTCGAGCCCACCAATATGGATATCGCTGAGAAAGTTAGCCTGAAAACCCATGCCGAGCTACCTTTTTATGATCTGATCATCGTTGGTTCTGGCCCGGCTGGTTTGGCTGCCGCCGTCTACGGCTCTTCCGAGGGATTGCGGACCCTGATGATCGAACGGGAGGCTCCTGGTGGACAGGCGGGGACCAGCTCACGCATTGAGAATTATCTAGGGTTTCCCAGCGGCCTCACCGGCGCGGATCTCTCGCGCCGCGCGGTCTCACAGGCGATAAAATTTGGTACCGAGATTCTAACTCCTCAGGAGGCTGTAAATCTTCGCGCCAGCGGCCCTTATAAACGCGTGAAGCTCGCCGATGGAACTGAGTTAGGCTGCCACGCCGTTTTGATTTCTACTGGTGTCTGCTATCGTCGGCTGGATGTGCCGGGGATCGAGCGTCTGACCAACGCAGGCATCTATTATGGATCGGCGAACACCGAGGCGATCGCTTGCCAGGACGAGGAAGTGTATATAGTCGGTGGGGCCAACTCAGCCGGGCAGGCCGCGATCTACTTTTCCCGTTATGCTCACGGTGTCACTATGCTGGTCCGGGGCGGCTCGCTCTCCAAAGGGATGTCACAGTATCTGGTAGATCAGATTGAACATACCGAGAACATCACGGTAAAAACATGTACTGAGATTGTCGAGGCTCATGGGGAAGAGCGCCTGGAGCAGGTTACCCTGGAGAATGTAGAGACGCATAAACGCGAAACGATCGATGCCAGCACAGTCTTTATCTTTATTGGAGCTGAGCCGTATACTGAGTGGTTGCCCAGGGTGATAAAAAGGGATGGCAAAGGCTTTATTCTGACCGGTTCGGATCTGATGGAGCATGGGCATCCACCAGCGGATTGGCCGTTAGAGCGCGATCCATACATGTTGGAGAGCAGTATGCCTGGAATTTTTGTCGCGGGCGATGCTCGTTATGGCTCAATCAAACGAGTCGCCTCAGGCGTTGGGGAAGGCTCGATCGCGGTTCAGCTTATTCATCGCTACCTGAGCGAGCTTTAGAAAAAGGGGCTGATTAGATCTACCAGCCCCTCACTATTACAGTGGGATATTGCCGTGTTTTTTCGCAGGGTTTGTATCGCGTTTATTCTTTAGCATCTCAAGGGCGTTAATCAGTTTTACCCGTGTCTTGCGCGGCTCAATGATCTCGTCAATATAGCCCCGGCTGGCCGCGATATAGGGATTCGCGAACTTCTCAGTATATTCAGCGATCAGCTCCTTGCGGCGCGCATCAGGATTTTTTGCCTTCTCAATCTCATCTTTGAAAAGTATATTGACCGCGCCCTCGGGCCCCATCACCGCGATCTCTGCCGTTGGCCAGGCGTAGTTGATATCACCGCGAATATGTTTGCTGTTCATCACATCATAGGCCCCACCGTAGGCCTTGCGGGTAATCACTGTTACTTTCGGAACAGTTGCCTCACAGTATGCATACAGCAGCTTGGCACCGTGACGAATAATGCCATTGTGTTCTTGATTGACGCCGGGCAAAAATCCTGGAACATCCTCAAAAGTCACAATTGGGATATTAAAGCAGTCGCAGAAGCGCACAAAGCGCGCGGCCTTATCGGCGGAATTAATATCCAGCACGCCAGCCAGAGCGCTGGGCTGCTGAGCGATAATCCCAATGGAGCGGCCATTCAGACGTGCGAAACCCACAAGAATATTTGGCGCGAAATACTCCTGAACCTCGAAGAAATCCTCGTCATCCACAATCTTCTGGATCACTGTTTTCATATCGTAAGGTTTATTGGGATTGTCGGGGATAATGCTATCCAGGCTTTCCTCAGTTCTGGACGGGCTATCATTTGGAGTCAGGCGGGGTGCGTCTTCCAGATTATTTGAGGGAATAAAGCTCATCAATCGTCGGATCTGACGAATACATTCCGGCTCGCTGGGACAGGAGAAATGCGCCACGCCGCTGGTGCTATTGTGAACCATCGCGCCGCCCAGCTCCTCAAAGGTTACGTCCTCATGAGTGACCGTTTTCAGAACGTTGGGACCGGTCACAAACATATAGCTGGATTGCTCAACCATAAAAATAAAGTCGGTGATCGCGGGCGAGTAGACCGCGCCGCCGGCACAAGGTCCCATGATTGCCGAGATCTGAGGAATCACGCCCGAGGCCATCGTGTTGCGTAGAAAGATATCCGCGT
>CAXTTV010000108.1:4326-4766 GCA_964247295.1 uncultured Ktedonobacteraceae bacterium
GGCTGACCACACCCTCCTGAATACGCGCCCCGCCTGAGTCATTCAGGCCGATCACCGGTGCCCCATTCTTCATCGCCAGATCCATGATTTTGCAGATCTTCTCGGCATGGGCCTCCGAAAGGGAACCGCCAAAGACTGTAAAGTCCTGAGAAAATACATAGGCCAGCCGACCGTCGATCTGTCCATAGCCAGTCACCACTCCATCTCCGGGGATCTTCTGGGTCTCCAGACTAAAGTCGTGGGAGCGGTGGGTCACAAACATATCCAGCTCATTGAAGGTGCCGGGATCAAGCAGGAGTTCGATCCGCTCGCGGGCCGTCAGCTTGCCCTTTTTATGTTGAGCATCGATCCGCTTCTGCCCACCACCCAGGACCGCAGCCTCTTGCATCTGGTGTAGTTCCATCAGCTTTTCCTGGGTTGTCTTGATCTTCTCAATATCT
>CAXTTV010000108.1:4776-16703 GCA_964247295.1 uncultured Ktedonobacteraceae bacterium
CGTGGAACGTTCACTCGTGGTCATATCTATCTCCATTGATTATCCTTGCCAAAGAATGCCATTGCTGATCCAGTATAGCATTGGGATATTGGCGCTGTCTAATTCGTTTTAATGGGAAAGTTCTAGCACCAGAAGGTTTGCTATAATAAAGAGAAGTTATACATAGTATTCGGAGGCAAATATGGCTTCACGAACACTGAGCGCAGTTCTTCACCAAGAAGAGGACCTCTATGTTGCGGAGTGTCCAGAGTTAGGTACGGTAAGCCAAGGAAGTACAGTAGAAGAGGCGATCGCGAACCTGAAAGAGGCGACAGAGGTCTATCTTGAAGAGGTACCGCTTCCAGAAATTAAGCGTGCGAACATTTAGATGTGTTATCGTTGGTACTAATTATCTTTGCTCGATATTTCTTATAGTCTTTTGGGGAAACTAATGTCGAGTCGATCGATGGTGAAGACGCCGATGTTGTCGTGATCGGTTCCGGCGCTGGTGGTGTCATTGCCGGTGAGCATGGATCGGGGAATGCAATCGGCCTATAGCGATCAATTCGCGCGGCTGGATGGCAACTATGGCTACAAAGTTGAAGTGCCAGCCGTCGCCCCTGGCTTGCTGGGAATGGGGATGCCCTGGCACTCGGCGCGCGACTTTCGAGACATCGCGCTGAGATTCCCATATACTGCCACCTTTATTATCCTGACGCGGGACAAAGGAGAGGGTCGAATCTCACTGGATAGCGTAGGAAATCCCATTGTAGACTATGTGACCTCGGCCTATGATCGTAAGCATCTTCTGCATGGATTGAAGCAGGCAGCGCGTGTGCATTTGGCGGCAGGTGCCAAGGCCGTCAGCTCGTTTCAAAGCAAACGAACCTTTATGGAATTGGAAGAAGGTCAGAAGGCCAGTGAACCGCAGATCCGCTCATTCGAGCGTCAGTTGGAGCGCAATGGACTGGGGGCGAACCGGATCTTGATGTTCAGTGCTCACCAGATGGGCACCTGCCGGATGGGAAATGATCTCGTTCAATTGGTCGTAGGTGGAAATAGCGAAGTACATGGCATCAAAAACCTGTTTGTAACCGATGGAAGTGTTTTCCCCTCAGCCTCAAGCGTTAATCCCATGCTCTCAATTATGGCACTGGCTCATCGGGCCGCCCAAAATCTCAAGAGCTGGTAAGGGTTGGTGGACGTAAGAGATGATGTTTTTATTAAACCGCGTGCTCGGGGGATTGGGACGAGATCGCGGTTTACTTTTTATACAGTCATAAGTCTTTTAGGAAGCGAACGACCGCCTTATGGAAGGCTCCAGGCCGTTCCAACATTGGTAGATGGCCGGCCTCGCTGATCTTCACCAGTTGGGCATGTGGCAACTCCTGCTGCAATTTGTAGGCCTCCTCAATATGGATCAAGGCGTCCTCCGTTCCCCAGATGATCAACGTCGGGTTTTCGGGTGTGCGCAGAGCCGGCCAGGGAGAGTTGATCAGCAGGCGCGCGATCTCCGCGAACTCCTTCTGCGTGAACTCTGTCATCTGAACCGAAGAAGGGATCATAATTGGGGGCTGACGATAAAAGGCGCGGGGAAGTGATCTGGGCGAAAATAGTTGATGTTCAACCGACCCAAAGATCAGATCCGCGATCATTGGCGTCTGTCCAATGCTGCGCATAAACGTTGGAAGCTCGATCATCGTTCCGCCGCCCACCAGAATGAGCCTATCGACCAGGGCCGGATAGCTGGCCGCGTAGAAGCGACAGAGCGTCGCGCCAAAAGAGCTCCCCAGGAGCGAGAGGCGTTGTAGCTCCAGGACGTGAATAAACTCATTGAGCCATTGCATCAAATTGAGAATTGAGGGTTTAGCGAGAGGATCGCTTTCACCACCCAGCCCCACGACCGGAAGATCGGGGGCATACACATGAAAGTGCTGACCTAGAACATCCAGGTTGCGCTGCCAATGTAATTCGGCATTTCCCAGATTCCCATGGATCAATATTAGCACGGGCATGTTCTCCTGACCGGTCTCCCAGTAAGAGACCTTTCTAGAGCCCAGCCGTAACTCTTTAATTGTAACTGTGACCGCTGCCATCAAGGAATCTCCTTCTAGCTGTTATACAGTATTGTGATATGTACGCCCTAAAGCCATCCAGAGTTCATTTTGCGTAAATAAATAGCCTTTAAGGTAGTGAACAGTCCTTACTATCACCCGCATGTTTCCGTTTTTTCGTTTGCGACGCGTCTATAAAAACAATAGAAAATAGTAATATCTTAAATATATAAATAAGACGGAAAAGATAAGAAGATCACTACAAAAGTATTGTAGAGGAAATCATCGCCTCGGTATCCCGGTTTCGATTATTCCACGCCAGGCTTTTACTTTATCACTATCTGCACTTTTCATATAAAGTTGTTGACAAATCAGGATGATGAAGCTCAGGATCGTTTGAACATGATAGCTACGAAAAAAATTAAACCGATTGTTCCCTGGTATGACCGCTATAAAGTGAGAGGGTAGAGAGGGCGCACGTAAATGCACTATCTTACGACAGATAAATCAAATTAAGGAGGATACCTTATGACTATGTGCTTTCTCATGGATGATGAAGTAATATGAAAGGGTAGAGAAGGAAGACGCCCCTGTAGGACCGCACATAAATGTGCGGCTGGGGCGAAGCGCCAGGGAAGCATATTATTGTTAGATCATTTCCTCGATGCCGTTAGCTCCGGCTAATCCCCAGGCCGGACTCAACCGACGAGAGATCATAGATGTCGCCGCGCTGCTGATAACCTCCGGTAAAGGGATCTGCGGCCAGCAGCATCGGAATGTCTAGGTCGATATAGCGGAACCCTCCCAGTCCGGCTGCGAAATGGGCCGAGGCTGCGGTCCCCAACCGCGTCTCTATCATTGCCCCGATCATTAACGGCACATGGGCAGCCCGACAGACCGCTGCGATATCTAGCGCCCCGACAATCCCCGATTTTTGAAGTTTGATATTGATGGCCGTGACGGCTCCCATGCTGATAAGACGGGCCGCCTGTGCCGCATTGGAGACACTCTCGTCAGCCGCGACCGGCACCGTAGTGTGCTGGGTGACGTAGCGCAACCCCTCATAATCATCTTTATGAACTGGCTGCTCCATAAGCATCGGGCGAATATCGTGATCGTCCAGCGTCTCAAGAAAGATCAGCGTCTGATTGGGTGTGTAGCCCTGGTTGGCGTCGAGCAGCAGACCCAGACCGGGCGCGCCCTCGCGGATCGCCTCCACACGCGCCAGATCTTCCCGCAGATCCTCGCTACCGATCTTGATCTTAATTGCGTGGATGCCATCGCGGACGGCCTGCTGGGCAAGCTCAAAGGCCCGTTCAGGCGCGACCAGAGGAATACTTAAATCAGTCTCAACTTGCTGACCCGCGCCTCCAAAGAAGACCGAGAGTGGCATACCATAGGATCTGGTTAGGGCGTCGAGCAGAGCCATCTCAAACCCAGCGCAGACCGTGGATTGGCTAAAGTATACGCTACGCATCAATTTAGAGATCCCGCGCCAGTTTGTGACATCAGTCCCTTTAATCAGTTCCGCGCAGTGTTGAGCACAGTCCAGGGCTGTTGCCTGGATCTCACCAGTGCTGGGAGGAAAGGGCGCGCATTCCCCATAGCCGATCGTTCCATCTTCCAATTGAATGGTGACAAGTACATTTTGAGCCGCAGAGACGCCCCCGGTCGCGATTATAAAAGGTTCGAATAGGGGAACATCCAGCGGCTCTACCTGTATATTTCTTATAGTCGTTTTAGACATATCCCAACTTCCATGTATCTAAATATAGTATTACAAGATATCCCGTATTTCGCCTCTAGTGGGGATGGAGTCCCCAAACCTTAATGTGCAAAGGTTTGAGGACCGTAGCCCCGTTCAGCAGTCTCGTTCAGTTTTGCACACCTAAAGGAGCGTTCCTACTTATATGCTCGTACGGTTGCGTTGTCGATCTTGATGACGCTCAATTCCCAGCTCGATCATCCGGTCAATTAATTGGCTGTAGGGGAGACCCGAGGCCGCCCAGAGCTTGGGATACCTGCTGGTCTCTGTAAAGCCTGGAAGGGTATTCACTTCGTTGATGTAGATTTTGCCATTGTCTTTATCCTGAAAGAAATCCACACGAGCTAGCCCATTGAGATCCAACGCCTTAAAGGCCACGAGCGCCCGACGCCGAATTTCAGTAGAAACCTCTGGAGGAATATCCGCCGGGATGTAAGTAATGGAGCGATTATCGATATATTTGGCCCGATAATCAAAAAATTCGCCACTGCTGACGATTTCACCGACGATCGAGACCAGTGGCTCATCGTTGCCCAGGACCCCGCACTCAAGCTCGCGGCAATTAATCCCCTGCTCAACCACAATTTTGCGATCAAACTCCGCCGCCTCCTGAATCGCGTGACAAAGCCCGTCTCGATTACTGGCCTTGTTGATCCCGACACTCGAACCCAGATTCGCCGGCTTCACAAAACAGGGATAGCTCAGTTTCTGCTCAACCGTATCCATGATCGACTCCGGGTCGCGTTCCCATTGTAGACGGCGGAAGCTGACGTAGGGAAGGATCGACAGGCCGGCATTCTCGAAAACCATCTTCCCTATCTCTTTGTCCATCCCGAGGGCCGATCCCAGAACACCGCAGCCAACGTAGGGCACATTCGCCATCTCCAGTAGACCCTGAAGCGTCCCATCCTCTCCATAGGTGCCGTGCATCACTGGGAACATCACATCGACCACGCCATTTCCCTCAAGGGTCTCATTCGCATTGAGAGGGATCAATCGTCCCATATTGGGATCGCCGGTTAGCGTCACCGCCTTGCTCTGCTGCTCAAGTTGTTCCTTTGTTTGTTCTGTTTCAATCATCATAGCTGGTTCCACGCCCAGGAGCCAGGTTCCCGTCTTATCAATCGCGATCGGCATAACCTCGTATTTCTCGGTGTCGAGGTTCCTCATCACTGAACGAGCTGAGGCCAGCGAAACCTCATGCTCACCAGAGCGGCCCCCGAAAACCAGGCCCACTCGAATCTTTCTCTTTTCCGACATAAAAACGTCCTTTTCCTAAAAAGTATCTAGCAGAGTTTCCAAAAGGATACCGTGTGAGGCCTTAAGCAGGATCACATCTGCCGGGCGAACCTCACGCTTCAATAGATCAGCGACCTCGTTTTTGGCATTTTCTAGATCCTCTCTATTCTCAACATCGGCATTAAAGTAATAGATCTGATCGGCCTGCATCCCCGCGCGAACCGCCCCCTCAACATAATAGCGTGCGTGATCGCCGATCGCAATCAAGAAATCTATCTGACCCTTCAGCCCCTCACCGGTATCGCGATGCTCCTTGCGTGAGTAACGGCCCATCTCAAAGATATCCCCAAGCACCGCCCAGCGCCGGGTCTGTGGACCCAGGTCTGCCTCCTTTATTGTTTTCACGCTTGCAAGAATCGAGTCCCGGCTGGCATTATAGGTATCATCGATAACCATACTGCCATTCGGACCTTTCTGGATCTGGCCTCGCCCCTGCACTGGCTCCAGCGTCTCCAGAGCTTCTGCGACCTCTGAGATCGGCAGACCAGTGAGCAGGCCCGTCGCCGCCGCCGCGAGCGAGATATTAATACTATGGAAGCCCGGCAGATGGAGCTGAACATGGGCCTGCTCCCCCCGGAAATTCAGGGTATAGCCAAAGCCGCGTAACGCGTCACCATGAATTTCCGTAGCTCGCACATCAGCTCCTTCGCCCTGCCCAAACATAATCACCCGAGCCTGTGTCTTATCATGCATGCTACGAGTCTTCTCATTATCATAATTGAGGATCGCGATCCCCTCTGGCGTCAGGCATTGGACAAGCTCGGTCTTGGCCTTCAAAATATTCTCAGGCGAGCCAAAGTGCTCAATATGAGCAACTCCCACCGTCGTAATAATGGACCAGTCGGGTCGATGGATGGTATTGCAGAGCCAGGCCAGCTCACCTACCCACTGGGCTCCCATCTCAAGAACCGCGAACCGATGCTCATCTTCCAGCCGGAGCAATGTCAGAGGATAGCCAATCTCATTATTATAAGAGGCATACGTCTTGAGCGTTGGAGCTTTTCGGCTCAACACGGCTGCCACCGCCTCTTTTGTCCCAGTTTTGCCATAGCTGCCAGTAATCCCAATAAAAACAGTGTTCCGCTGTCGATCCGCGCGAACACGGGCCGTCGCATGAAGAGCCTTCTCAATATCGGGAACGACAATCTGAAGAAAATCAGAGGGTGCATCTGAGGCCGGGTCCGTACAGAGGGCGGCTCCCGCGCCAGCCAGGGCCGCCTTCGCGATAAATTTATTTCCATCCACCTGCGCTCCCTTAATCGCCACAAACAGATCCCCTTTACCGATCTGGCGGCTGTCATGTTGAGCGGATGGAAAGGTTTGATTGGCATCAGGGGTCGCCGTAGAATGCAGCTCGTACGCGCCTTCACAGCCAGTCAGGATATCGTTGAGGGTGAACATACTTCTCCATTCTTTACCTTGCCGATGTAATTTTTGCTGTGATTATATCATACCTGTTACTCATGATATACTGCGGTATCGAATAGAAGTATGGAGACAAGGAGAATAATTGGTATGAAGGCAGTTATAATTACCCGGTCTGGCGGGCCAGAGGTACTTGAGGTTCAAGATCGCGAGAACCCTAAAGCTATCGCGGATTATGTACTGGTGCGTGTACATGCGGCTGGACTGAACCGGGCAGATCTTTCGCAGCGCATGGGTCTCTATCCCGCGCCGGCTGGTTCGCCACAGGACATTCCAGGGTTGGAGTTCGCGGGTGAAGTTGAGGCTATTGGAGATCAGGTAACGCGTTGGAAGCCGGGGCGGCGGGTCATGGGGATCGCTGGTGGGGGGGCGCAGGCCGAATACATCCTTACACATGAGGGATTGCTGGTTGAGATCCCCGAGAACCTGGACTATGTACAGGCGGCGGCGATCCCCGAAGTATTTATGACCGCGCACGATGCCTTATTTACGCAGGGTGGTCTTCAGATGGGAGAGCGTGTCCTGGTGCACGCTGCTGGAAGTGGAGTAGGCACCGCTGCCATCCAGCTTGCCCACAACATCGGTTGTCAGACCTTTGGTTCCTCGCGTACACCCGAGAAGCTAGAGCAGGCCAAAGCTCTGGGGCTGGACGTGCCCGTTGTTGCCGCGAAATTTGATGATGAGGTGTTGGAAGTCACCGGGGGAGAGGGTGTTCATATCATCCTCGATTTTATCGGGGCCGCATATATGGAGCAGAACCTCAAGGCCCTGACCACCTGGGGACGGCTCATCTTTCTCTCAACCATGGGGGGAGCGCAGGCCCGCATCAACATGAGCCTGATGATGGTGAAGCGCATCCAGATTCGTGGTTGTACCTTGAGGAGCCGGAGCCTGGAAGAAAAGCTAGCCGTTACGCGGCGCTTCGCCACCCAGGTCCTGCCACTTTTCGCCAGGGGGGATCTCGTTCCGGTTGTCCAGGAAGCGCTCCCACTGGCAGAGGTTGGTAAGGCCCACGGGATCTTGAGCCAGAACAGCAACTTTGGCAAGGTGGTTCTCACCCTATAGGAGGAGAAACTTCCGGCTCAGCCCCGTGATTGTTTATCTTTCTATTAATAGGTCGATGTGGTGTTCATAAGTCTTGCCTGATCCCAGGTTCTCCAAAGAGAGCAGGCCGGTCTCCGCCTCCAGGCCAGTCACCGCCGGTACGCTATTACTGGCCCCGATCCTATTCAGGCAGAACTCCAGGTCAGCCTCCAGGCCGGCCTCCATCACCTGACGGACTGAGCCCCATTGCTCAGAGCTCTCCTGTGGAGGATTTTGACGATGCAACATGAGCGCCGCCAGCGCGCTTTCCTGTACATCAAGTCGAGGATCGCGGTGCAGCAACTCAAAGACCAGTTGGCCGGCGCAGGTTGAGTCCGCGAAATCAAAGTAACGGTTCTCAGCGGCACAGACAATTGATATATCACTCTGCCGCCGCCGGGCCAGAGCCAGAGCCTCGCTAGTCACGGCATGAGCATTAAAAAAAGAGCCTGCCAGGATTGTTGCACCGACCGGGCAGGCATGCAGGGCGCGGGTCCCATTCGTCGTTGAGAGCACCAGTTCCAGGCCCATGAGATCCTCTTGCGAGAATTGCGCGGGTGAATTGCCGAAATCAAATCCTGGGATCGCACGCGCGTGCAATTCACCACAAAGCTTGCGCTCAGGATACAGGTTCCGGCTTGCTAGAGCCTGTTCTGGAGTCTCAGCAACAAGGATACGAGCCGCGCCACGATCGTACAGCATACTTAGCGTTGTCGTCGCGCGAATCGCATCGATCACAATATAGATATCGTGGGCTGCCTTCTCATGCAGCACAATCTCCATAGGTGTAAAAAAGACACGTATCTGCAAGGCAAGTAACTCCCTGTTATAGATAGAGCAAATGGTAGCTCGTCAACCCAATGGCCGACGATCGCCTCCATTATAGCATTCTATAGAGAGCACCTCTGTCGTGATCTGTGACATATGACATCATACCGCGAGAAACTTACCATCCTATGCTAAGAGTCAGGCTATCTGGTGGATTCGTATTAGGTAAGCCTTTAAAGCTACTCTGGTCGTTCACATCATCATAGGGAAAGCCATACGCTCTATGGTCGAGGCCTATCTGGTGCCAGAATTTGGCGTACTCGTTTTGTACAGAATTGTTATAGTAAGAGGCCGGATTGTGCCAGTTCGCGGTGTCCAGCGCCACCCCTCTGTTAAAGGCCGCGCATACCTCGGCTCCCAGTTCCAATTCTTGAGTACTCATGCCCCCCGATGCCAGGGCACCAGAGCAAGCTAGCACATCACTTGTGGTAGGTTTCTTCAAAAAGAATGGACCATCACCATTGCGTGTAAATTGCAACTGTCCATTAACCACTCCACCAGCGAAGGTTACGCCTCCACGAGTAAGCGTAAATGGGTGTGTCGCATAGTAATCCCACGTCTGGTCAATATAGGACTGCATATAGTTCGCCTGACTACCACCCGGTGCGAAAGAAGCTGACGAACGTGGAGCGAGAATGCGATATGGAGTAACAAGTGATTGAAATGTTGGATTGACAGCAGCAGAATATTGAGAAAATACCTGCTCTCTACTTAGAGTAATGCCAACGGTTTGATCGTATCCAATCGCCTTTTGCTGTAATCGGGCGGTCATTGGGAAGCCGAACATATCGACCTGAGTAGTGTTGCCTCCAAATGGAATCGCACCATGTTGATAGGAAAATTCATACCAGTCAAAGTACACATCAATGTTTGGGTCCGTCGGATTGCCAAGATTTGGGCCACCCCAACCAGTATCGTCGGGTGCAATGGGAATATACAAGGGAGACCCCAGTGAAATGTACATTCTTGCCCCTTCGAGATGCGTTGGGAGCGTTACAGTACTCGCCTGCTCAAGTGTAAAGGACATGTTTGGATAGTTTACACCATTTTTAGTCAGGTGATCGGGTGCGTTGGTATCTTGATGATTGATGTGAACGAGTTTCCCATCAGACTTCAGGTAGGACCACTGGCCCGGCGTCGCCTGACCTAAAATCAGGACATAGACCTGATTGTTTGCCCACTTTCCATTCGTGTTGTTTTGCAAAATGAGAGGAAATGTTCCGTTCGCACCATCTCCTTTTGGTGCATCTGCACGGACTTTACGGATTCCCTCCGCTGATCCATACACAAGTGTAACGCACAAAATGAACAGGCATGAACAGGTAATGAATAGAGCTTTTTTACTGGAAAGATGTTTGAACGCGTGAATGAAAGAGCCTCTCTCTTTATTCTCCATAAAGATGGGTTTTCCTTTTCTTAACTATAGAGCAATCCATACTCTGGGCTGCTAGAGCGGCTACACATGCCGCTCTAGCGTCCTATGTTAGCTCTATTGCCGACTTTGGTTATCGGTGAAAGCGGATGCTTGCTTTACGGATGGGTCCAAGAATACCATTGTGTATCGTACTGAAGACCAGCCTTTTGATAGGTGAATGAGTAGTTGACAACGTTCCCAGGATTCACCCCACCAATTGTATATTGCCAGCTTGAGCTACCACCGTTGTAGTTCATTTTGACGTTTTGCTGTCCGCCACCTGCGACGGTGTAGTGGGCAATGACGTATCCTGCCGACCAGCCATTGGGGTGAAAATCGAGTTGTGCTTGATTCGTGCCAACACTGCTGGCACTCTGGTTAAAGCCATTCCCAGTTGGTTGCGCGGGTGCGGGTTGAACTGGATTGGAGCTTCCTGCGCCGGCTGGCTTTGCAGGTGCGGGGTTGGATTGACCCGAATTCGAGCCTCCTGAGGTTGAAACTTGCACGTTATCGACGATCATGGAAGCGCTGGGCTGGGTTTGGGCATTCGGGCCACCACCAAAACTATTCGGGAAACCGCCGCCCATCGCCAGGTCAAAGATGATAAAGAAGCCGTGGTCCACAGCATTCGACCAGGTGGTGGGATCAACCTGGTTGGCATTGATAGTGAAGTAGTTGGCATCATCTAAATACCAGCGGATCTGTTCGGGGGAGACACTTCTATCAACAATCATGGAGTATGTATGAAAGCCGGTTTGACAACCAGGGCAAGGGCGTTCTCCACTACCAATACCAGTTGATTCATTACAAGGGCCGCCTGGATTGACGCCACAATGCAATGTTCCGAAAACAGAGCTTCTTCCATTGATATCTTCCATGATGTCGATTTCGCCATCATTGGGCCAGTTATGATCTACCCGGAACTGCGAACCCAGCATCCAGAAAGCCGGCCAGTAGCCAGCCGCCGCCGCTCCCGAAGTATCAAGCTGCTGAATCGAGGCACTCACCTGTAATTGACCCCCGGCAGGTGCCGCGAAATCGGAGCGTTGAGACTCGATGCGTCCCGAGGTCCAGTTTCCATTGCCATCACGGATCGCGGTAACTTTCAGATGACCATTGCCATCATGTTGGACATTCGCGGTGCTATTGGTCATGTTCTCGATCTCGCCCGTTCCCCAACCGGTGCCAATGTCATAACGCCAGTTGGCTGGATCGAGGCCCGTCCCTGCTCCGCCATCGAAGTTGTCACTCCACACCGGCGTCCAGGCCGTGTCCGCACGAGCTTTAGGTACCCCGCGCGAAGAAAAGACGCTCACCGCCGCAACCATGATTGCCGCCACAACGAGGAGTAGTGATACGATCCGAAATACCTTTGGTTTCCCTTGTTTTTGGGAATGGTCCGTCTGATTCTCTGGATGAGACGTGCGCATAAATGATCCCTTTTCAATCCACTTACGGAGGGAAGAACCGCAATGATACAGAGTCTTCCCCGAAAACAACGATAGGTATCAAATGCGAAAACTGATAGTCAGCTTTCACAGAAAGGTATGCAACACCTGACAACTAGACCACTAACTTTATGAATAAAAAGTCAGTATATGTAGATCAAAGAATAGGAGACGAGAAGCATCGGATCAGGAAAAATTCCCGCTTTCCGCAAGGTCTGACAATAGCTTTTATTGGCACCTGGAACCATAATAAGAATTGTGCAGTCAAAAAACTGTAAATCAGAAATTGATTTTTGTCAATTATATTACCCAAACTTCTCCTAATTGTCTTATTTTAATAGGAAAGTTTACCTGGGCTTCTTATTTTATCAAAGGCTTTCAACGTGAGTTGATACTATTTTGAATCTACTTTGAGATCACTTGTTTTTATTTTATTACAATATCGTGTGCTATAATGCCTATTTCTAATAAGTAGAGAGAGCACTACATTGGGATGCTAGACCGGCATATATAACCTTCGCGCATCCCAATGTAGTGCTCTTATGGTTACCTTTGGTTATTGGTGAAAGTGGATGGCTGCTTTACGGATGGGTCCAAGAATACCATTGTGTATCGTACTGAAGACCAGCCTT
>CAXTTV010000109.1:0-16279 GCA_964247295.1 uncultured Ktedonobacteraceae bacterium
GGTATAGACTCCTCAAAAAATCATGGCCGGGCTGGTAAAAAATAGCTGTTGGGGAAAACGAAATGCGATCCTCACTCGTGAACAAGATAACAGATCTTTGGATTTTCATTTAGAAAGAGGCGTACATGGCGATAAATACAGCGTTAGATGAGGCTCATCTTCTCGTGATCCGCACCGTCGAGGATCTCCCCGAGTCCGCGTGGGATACCGCTGGTGCCGATGGAGACTGGTCGGTTAAAGATATTCTGGCGCATCTGATCTCTTATGAGCACCTGTTGTTGGATATTCTGAACACGGCTTCTGGCGCGGAGCCTGGTTCATATCTTCAGCGGTTCTCTCAGGATCGCAATCAGTTTAGATCATCTGAAGTTGAGAAGCGCCGCTACGAGACAGCTCAACATATAGAAGACGAGTATAATGATCTCCAGGTTCAGACAAGCTCGATCTTAACCACCATTCCGCAGGAGCTGTTTGAGCGCAAAGGGACTGTTCCCTTGATGGGCCCCGACCAATCTCTGGCGCAGATTGTTGATCGCTTGCAAAAGCACACCAGAGAGCATTGCGAGCAGATCAAACAATTCCGCGAGCGGACAGGAGATGCAGGTAATCTAGACAATGTGCAGCCACTATAATCGGGCTTAGAAAACAAGAGGAACCCTGAGTATCAAGGTTCCTCTTATCCATTTAAAAGCTTTGGGTGACTAGCGGTTGATATTCCTGATGCTTCTTCACATATGCGGCAATAAATGGACATTGAGGAACGACTTTCCAGTGCCGCTCCTTTGCCTCCTGAAGAGCAAATTTCGCTAGCTTACTTCCAATCCCCTGCCCCTCCATCTCTGGTGGCACCTCAGTATGAATATAGCGAATGGTATTGCCGTGCATTGCGTAGTTGATAAACGCCGTCCGCCCATCCACCTGGGCTTCATAATGATGGCGTTCAGGATTATTTTTCACTTCAATCTGGGTATCGTCTGAACTCATGTGTTTCCCTTTTTCTTCCTGTAAACAGCATCCCTACTCACAAGATACAACATTCGGGAGAGTGCGGACGGCTCTGATGGGAAATGTTTCTTTCGGCGCATCAACCGCCGCGCTCTGGCCTATAGATCGGGTCACGTGTGGACCCGTGCCGACAGGATGCATCACGCACCTTCTCTACTCCCACAAAGATTTGACACATTTATATTATGTCAAAATAATCCTCCAAATGCTAATGATTTTCTCAGCTTTGGGCGCTAAGGCTCAGTTTTCCTTAAAAAAGGTAACCTTTCCTGAGGAAGAGATAAAGAATAGCTTAAAAGATGCACGGAAGGCCAAAAAAGTGAAACGATCTATATTACCCCGTCCGTGTCTACTTCAGAACGAGAAATGACTCATTAAATTCAACAATCTCAGTGAACAAACTTAGTAAGGTAAAAGGAGTACATATCATGGCTACATTCGCTACTATCGCTCTCGCGGCTTCCCTCAATCCCGGTGGCATTATCGCCTGGCTGGTCGTTGGTTTGATCGCTGGAGCCCTGGCTGGTATGGTGATGCGCGGCGGCGGCTACGGGATCGTTGGAGATATCATCGTGGGTATCGTTGGAGCTTTCCTGGGCGGTCTGGTCACCAACCTGCTAGGTATCGGTGGAGATTATGGCCTGATCGGAAGCATCGTCGTGGCCTTCATCGGCGCTTGTATCCTGATCGCGATCCTGCGCGCCGTCTCCGGTCGCCGGGCGCTCTAACACACATCCATCATCACAACCGTGTGTTGATAGACATACAGTAAAAAGGGAAGAGTATACAAATACTTTTCCCTTTTTACTTTTAAACATTCTACACTCGCACCAAAGTTGCGATAGTTATATACTACCGTCGCGATTCCAGCATGGACACACTTCACCGCTGTAAAATCTGAACAGAAATTATCAAAACACAGTCGATTGTAAGATGCCAAATGGATAGAGAAACGACACTTGACAGACAGAAATGTCTTGTGATATGGTTATCGCAACTTTTCAAAAAGCAACAGTAAATATATCGATGAAGCAAGGATGGAATGCCGACAACCCCTCCAACGAACATCCACCGTCAGCATTCTTGCTCATTGTACGAATGTATTCGTGTCGCATGCGGCGAACAGTGAGAATGAAGAACAGAGACTCGCTCTCCCATGTTCACTCTGTTTGAGTATACACGATCTCTTCTTCTCCGTACATACTATTCGTAAACAGGTGTGCAGCGTATCATCGCGCGAGACAGCTCAAACTTGTTTGAAAAGGTTCATGCTACTACTCCACATGGAAGTAGTAGGATAAACTTTTTTTGCAAAGGTAGAGCTTCTCTATGAACAAATCAGCCAGTCCTACAAACACATCTGTAAAACACACGTCATTCGTGCTTCTTCTCGTAATCGCACTCTTGAACACCATGGGTATAACGATCATTGTCCCTATTGTTCCGTTTCTCGTAGTCCAGTACCTGGCGCATCCGAATAATCTCGCAGTCATCGTGGGATGGCTCACCGCAGCCTATGGGATCTGCCAGTTGATCGCCGCTCCAGCTTTGGGTGTCCTGAGCGACCGTTTCGGGCGACGCCCCATTCTCTTTATCTGTCTGCTTGGTTCCGCGTTTGGCTATCTTATCTTCGGTCTTGGTGGTGCGCTCTGGGTGCTCTTCCTCGGACGCATCATTGATGGCCTGACAGGTGGCAACATCAGTGTCTTGTTTGGCTATGTCGCCGATATCACCGAACCAGAGGACCGTGGCAAGTACTTTGGCAGGCTGGGTGCTGCGGCAGGTGTCGGTTCTCTCATCGGCCCCGCTGTCGGTGGACTGCTGGCAACGATCAATTACAATGCACCCTTTTTTGCCGCCGCTGGCCTCCTCCTGATGACGCTCGTATGCGGGTACTTCTTGCTTCCAGAGAGTCTGGACAAGGAGCATCGCATCGCCTTGATCGCAGTGAGCGAACTCAACCCCTTGAAACAACTGATGTCTATGTTTCGTTGGGCAAACGTGCGCTGGTTACTGCTGGCCTGGTTTTTCTACGCTTTCCCGGTGGGCATGTTACAGTCAACGATAACCGTCTTGATGAAAGATAGTCTTAGCTTCAATGTTACGCAGGCAGGTCTCGTGATCACTGTGCTCGGTGCGGCAGACATCCTGGTCCAGGGTGTGCTGGTCGGTTGGTTACTTACAAAGCTGGGAAACATCCGGCTCGGTCTCATAGCTTTAGTGCTGGTCAGCATCAGCTACCTTGTACTTGGTTCCATCGCGTTTCTCGCCACACCGATTCTTTTGATTGTTGGCATTATCCTCTTCGCAGGTTCAGGGAGCCTTGTCGAAAACGCTGTGCGAGGCCTCATCTCCCAAACTGTTGGACCACGCGATCAAGGTCGTGTGAGTGGAGCAACGCAATCGTTGCAATCACTTGGATGGGTGGTCGGACCAATTATTGGCGGGTTCCTGTATACAGCGTGGGGACATTTTCAAGTATATGCCTCAGCCTCGTTGATTATTGTCCTCGCCATTATCTGTGTCTGGATCGCTCTTCCACACCTACAAAGGTATGAAGCACAAAAGCAAACGCCTGATGAGCAAGAGGCCGCATTGCTAGCGCATGAAGAGAAATGCTAATGATTTTCTCAGCTTTGGGCGCTAAGGCTCAGGTTTCCTTAAAAAAGGTAACCTTTCCTGAGGAAGAGATAAAGAATAGCTTAAAAGATGCACGGAAGGCCAAAAAAGTGAAACGATCTATATTACCCCGTCCGTGTCTACTTCAGAACGAGAAATGACTCATTAAATTCAACAATCTCAGTGAACAAACTTAGTAAGGTAAAAGGAGTACATATCATGGCTACATTCGCTACTATCGCTCTCGCGGCTTCCCTCAATCCCGGTGGCATTATCGCCTGGCTGGTCGTTGGTTTGATCGCTGGAGCCCTGGCTGGTATGGTGATGCGCGGCGGCGGCTACGGGATCGTTGGAGATATCATCGTGGGTATCGTTGGAGCTTTCCTGGGCGGTCTGGTCACCAACCTGCTAGGTATCGGTGGAGATTATGGCCTGATCGGAAGCATCGTCGTGGCCTTCATCGGCGCTTGTATCCTGATCGCGATCCTGCGCGCCGTCTCCGGTCGCCGGGCGCTCTAACAAATACTATCACAATTGTGGTGTCGTAAACGGTGTGCATAGATAAAGCTAATCAGAAGAGGGAAGAATGTTTTGAGACCTTTTTCCCTCTTCTGATTGAAACTTCCAATTCGTCCTCAAAAACAAATTAAAGATCCTGGCGCTCCAGGTTTATCCTATCCCAGTTGGCAAGCTTAGCCGCAGCTTCGTAAGCGCTCTTAAAAAAGATCTGTAGTTGCTCCCCCGGCTTCTCTTTATCTCTTACATCATCATACATGAGCAGAAACTCCCCGATCTCTTTGCTGTAAAATGCAGCAGGCGGCTGAACCGATTCGTTCTCCAACCCGACGGGAACTGGGGCCGCATAGGCGTAAAAGGCCGCTCGGGTAAAATCCGCGTTGCCCGGCCAGAAACCAAAGCTAATCACCTCATGCGAGTAGGCTTCTCTAGTAATTACATCTGCATCCGGACGCTCCGGAGCCGATCGGCCTGAGAAAAAGGTCATCGCCATATCGAAGCTGCCCCAGAAAAAGTGCGAGGGACTGCTCTTCCCAGTAAAAAAGGATCGAAACTCTTTTAAGGACATGTCGGTCTGAACCAGGACGCGCCAGAAGCGGTTGGCGTATTCTGGATCATAGGAGTCATGCTCGTGATCCACATCGCAGTGAATCGGGTTTTTCACCTCACTTGGTAGGGTATTGATCTTGACCTGGATATCCAGGGCCTCCATAATCAACATCAGCTCGCTATAGAAATTGGCAACCGAGCGCGGTATCAGTGGCATCGCTTTGACCTCGCCTCTGCTGGTAGAGATCAAGAGGTTGTGATCAATAAAATCAAATTGAATCTCGAATATTCTATCCTGATATGGGATCGGCGAGGTAGTCAGACCACGCGAGTTCACATAGAGGGGAACCTGCCACCAGTGGTTAACCGGTGGGCTCAGCTCAAGCCGAATTTTGCCAACAATTTGCGTCCACATATGCAGGGTTGCCACAGTGTCTTTCCAGGCCTCAAAAGGCAGTTCCGGCCAGTTTTCGGACTGACGGATTGTCTGTGCATGTCTCTCTACAACCATAAAAACTTTCTCCTTATTTCAGGGAACTATCGATATCTTGCATCGCTGCCAGGAGATCCTCTTGATCCCACCCCCCCATTGTACAACTGTTCATTCATAGAGAAAGTTGGTGTTCCCTGGATACCACTCTGGATCTATAGCATGTATGTAGTTGCTAAATAGTGTTACAAGACATAGGACAATCATACCTGCTTTTCCATGAAGAAAGGAGATCCCTTGAGGGCCCGCAATGAGAGGCTCAATTAAAATAAGGCCGCGACACCGGGCAGCAAGGTTGCACACAGAATGATTACCCCTCCCACGATAGTAGTTCCATTGGGGATCTCGTGGAGCAGCAGGAAGCCAAAGACGATTCCCCAGACCGGTTCCAGGCTGGCGAACAGGCTGGCGGTCTGGGCAGTGATCTGCCGCATGCTGGCGATAAACAATGTATGAGCCAGGGCGGTGCAAACAATTCCCAGGACCAGGAGGATAAGGAGTGTTCGGGGCGTCCACAACCCATTGATCGGAACCAGCCAGAGGGTGGGCATCAGGACAAGGGCGGCGATCCCATCCTGGTACAGGCTAATCGCAAGGCTGTTATAATGCTGCCCCAGCCAGCGATTGGCGACCGATAACAGGGCAAAAGTGGCTCCCGCCAGCAATCCCCACAACACTCCAATGGTGGTGCTGTTTTGCAGGCTAAAGGCGGGGACCAGCAGATAGATTCCTGGTAGAACCAACAAGGCCGCAATGATCTGAATCCGGCTCGGCGACTGCTTTAATAGGATGGGTTCGAGGGCGGCTGTGAAGAGCGGAAAGCTGGAGAAGGATAAGAGGCCGATGGCGACATTGGAGACGTTGATGGATTGAAAAAAGGCGGTCCAGTGTAACGCAAGCAGGCATCCCTGACCGATCAGCAGTAGAGCCTCGCGCGGATTGCGCGGTCGCAACGGGCTACGCTGCATACGAACAACGCTCAGGAGAATCACACCAGCGAAAACGACCCGTCCCAGGACAATGATCGGTGAAGGCTGCCCACTCAGCTTCCCTAACACACCGGCCAGTCCGAAGAATACAATGGCAATATTGGCGGCGATCAGTCCCTGTGTCTGACCAGCCTGTTTCTGCATATAATCCTCCGACCTGTAATCAAGAATGGCATAGCTCTCAATCCATAGAAGATTTCGCTATGCCATATCGTTTTTTTGAGGAGTGAAAATCTACTGAGCGATTACACGATCCGTCTCAATTTTACAAATGACGCGCACATCTCCCGGCTGATGAAAACCATATTTGTCCTCACCGGTATATTTTTTCGCCATCTTATCGATGTGAGCGTTCGCACCCTCCTCGGTGATCTCAACGACCCGCCCACGTACGGAAAGCCAGTGGAAGGGGTTCTGAGCATCAACGATGTCCAGACCTACCTTAGGCTGTTTCTCCATATTCAGGGTTTTACGCCGCCCCTTTGAGGTGTTAATAAGAATATACTGACCGTCAAAGTCTACCCAGACGGGGGTAACTTGAGGCGTTCCATCTGGCATCACTGTTGCCAGGTGGGCCAGCAATGGTTTCTCAAATAGATCGTGGACATTCTGTGGAATTTTCTCTGCCATAAGGTGTTCTCCTCTACTAAGATTCTCACAAAGAATCGCTGTATAGTTCATCTTCTCAGGAAGATGTTCTGCCTTCTCTCAAAGAAGAACAACGGTTCCTTCCTTTTTATTCCTACCTTTTTATGCCTATTACGCCTGATACAATATCATAGTGCTGATCCTGGGGACATGAACGCTACCGCTGGCCTGATCTAGAACCTTCTCCCCTGCCTGGGTGCCGCGTACAACGATCTTCCAATCCCCCTCGGGCAGGCCGCACTCTACCTCTTGATAATTGGGATTATAAATGACAGTGATAGCTTTCCAGGGATCGCCGTTGGCATGCTCCACCAGTTGAAAGGCGACGGTATTCTCCGGGCTCCCTAAAAAGCGCAGGTGTTGATGAACCTGCTCTGCTTCGGCCATGCGGAAGGCCGGGTGCGCGCCCCGCAGATGAACCATGCCAGCATAGTAGTCACAGACCAGATGGCTTGAAGCCTTAAGGCTCCAATCAAATTGATTGATGCTATCCCCGGCATTATAACTATTGTCGTTACCATGTTTGGTACGTAAAATCTCTTCCCCACCTTGAAGAAAGGGCACTCCCTGCGAGGTCAGGACCACAGCCTGCGCCAATAAATCCATGTTGATCCGATCAGCCGGGTTGTCCTGTCCATTGCTGGCATTGATTTTATCCCACAGAGTCATATTGTCATGGCTGGTCACATAATTGATGGTCTCGGTTGGAGCGGCGGCAAAATCGTCAATGCTGCCCCGAACACTGCTCTTAATAATATCTGCCAGTCCCCAGGCTCCGGTGGCAAAGCCTTTCGCATACCGATCAAAAACGCTTCCATCAAGGGCATTCCGTAAACGATCATTGAAGACAGCAACGCCCAATCCACGCTGGCTCCCCTTATTCAACATCTGCTCCCACGGTAGAGCGGAAGATCCTCCAGCCCAGGGCTCGCCATATACCATAATGCCTGGATCGATCGTGTGGAGCTCTTCAGCGATCCTTTTCATTGTGTCAATACCCAGTAGCGCCATCAGATCAAACCTGAACCCGTCGATATGGTACTCTTCTACCCAGTAGCGCAAGGAGTCCAGGATAAACTTTTGGACCATAGGCCGCTCAGCGGCAATCTCGTTACCACAGCCCGAGCCATTCGTATATCTCCCATTGTTGTCGGTCCGGTAGTAGTAGCCCGGCACCAGCGTATTAAAATCGGAGTCATGGGTTGCGAAGGTATGATTATAGACAACATCCATATTGACGCAGATCCCCTCGTGGTGCAGGGCCTGTACAAGCATTTTTAGCTCTTTGATACGCGTGATCCCCTGAGGAGTGCTCGCGTACGCACCCTCTGGCACATTGTAGTTACGGGGATCATAGCCCCAGTTGTACTGATCCTGGCGATTCTCATCAATACTGGCGAAACTATAGATTGGGAGCAATTGCACATGGGTTACACCAAGCTCACGGAGATGGTCCAGTCCCGTAGCGACGCCTTCCGGTCCTTTGCTTCCACGTTCAGTAAAGCCTGTAAATCGACCGCGCTGCTCAACCCCAGAATTCTGGTCAATCGTGAAATCGCGAACATGCACTTCATAGAGAACGGCATCGGTATACCGCTGTGGACGCCGCCATTGCTCCTGACCCCAGTTCTCGGGATCAGCCTCGTGGGGATCAAAGATCATCGCTCGGGTGCCATTAGGTGCGACCGCGTGGGCGTAGGGATCGACCGCCATCTGAGTTTTACCACAAATGGTTACCTTATACAGGTAAAAAAGACTTTTAAGATCTTCCGCGATGCGTACCGTCCAGGTCCCACCTTCCCCGCGTTCCATCGCTTCCCCACGACTGAAATTTCCCGTGCTCTCATGGAAAAGCTGCACCTGCACATCAGAGGCAGTCGGAGACCAGACACGGAATGTACTGACCTCCGGTGTATACTGACAACCGAGATCTGTTCCCGCGTAATAAAACTGGGGTAGATTTAACACCAGCCGGGGAGTAACATCAGCATTCAGACCCCTCAGGGTCAATTGCAAGCGATGGCTAACATCCGGAGCGGTTTCCAGATTCACCAGCACCTGATCGGATTGAGCCCCATCGGACTGCCCACGAGGCACCACCTCTTTGATCGCGATCCTCACCCCGCTGGTGAGATCGAGAAGCGCGGCCTCCTCTGGCTTAAATGGAAACGCCTGCGGAGTCAGAAGTGTGACGGTAATACTCTGACTATCATCTAAAAAGGCTGCGATAATCCCAGGCAGTTGGGCCGTCTGGGCATCATGAGACGGATTGGGAACGCCCGAGACTTTTAAGGCGTCAGTGGGCGCATTTACAAACTCCAAGAAAAATCCTCCTACCTACCCTTTAAAAAGCTCTTCTTCCACCCATGGTACTCCTTTGGAGACCAATCCGCAAGAGAACACATCTGTCATCAGGACAGGGAATAGCGCCAGATCAAGCTACTATCTTCAGGACGCCGGACTTCCAATCTTCCCGGTTCTGGCAGGATGTACATCTGATTCTCAATAACGACCCAATTCAGCATTTTATTGGGTCGAATACCCTTCTGAGTATTCAGCGTGAGCCGCCAGAGTTCATCTCCATTCAGGCTGTCAATCGCCGTGATCGCCCCGTCATCCAGATAGAGAACGCCCTGATTCAAAGAGATTTTATACTGACCCGCGATACTATGCTGCCAGAGTAGACTCCCATCCTCAATCTTATACGCGTATAAGGTATTAACAAAGCTTCCAAAATTTGAGGTTATATACACGATATCGTTCTGCACACCAACAACTATATAGAACTGCGCAAGCGGCTCGGCTGAAAAATGGATCTGACTGATCCGGCTGCCAGTCCCTACATTCACCACGTCCAGACCATGCTCCTGATTTTTGAAGCAGACCACGCCATGCGAGGGAAAAGGAAAGGTACCAGGAACAGTAATTTTGTATCTCCAGAGCATCGTTCCAGTATCGGCGCGCAACGCTTTAATCCAGCCATTTTCATTCACATACGCAATATTATCTCGAATAATCGCTCCCCAGAGAGAGTTTTGGGCCTCTCCCGTCTGCCAGTGTACAGCCCCGGTATCGACATCCAGCGCTTTAACCGTCCCATCGCGCCCTGTGAGATAGACCAGCCCATTCGTAATTGTTGGCCGATAACAACTATCACCTGTTCCACAAAAGGAGTTCCAGATCATCTTACCTGTAAGATAATTGAGCACGGTCAGTGAACTCTGATAACTTAATGGCCGTAGTTCCGAAAGGTACACTTTATCTTCAGCTATTTGAACATAATACTGACTCAGACCTCCCAGAGGATATCGCCACAACATCACTTTTTTGTTCAAGGAGAAGGCGCTCAGCCATTCTCCATTTACAGAGCCCGCACTATTTCGCGCCAGATTGTCATCCGCATCGACAAACACATTCTGCTGTACCCTTGACGGAAGCAGATAGGCCGCATCGCTATCGACCATGACCTGTGGCATCATCCCAAACTCTTTAACCCATTGCGGCTTCCCATCAAGTGGATTCAGAGCTTTCAAAATGCTTTTGCCCTGTTCAACAGCAGGGATATACACTTTGCCATCCACAGTAAGAGGGATCTGCTGAGCACCAATCCGGGTCTGCCAGAGGCGATGGCCAGTACCTCCCTGGATCGCCTGCACCATACCATTAGAACCGGTAATATAGTTAATGCCATGATCTGTACTGATCGCGCTGATAGAGACAGGGGGAACAACGATCGGTAGATGCTGGGTACGCTGAAAAAGCAGCGGCGATACAATCGGAGCAATTACAAGGACGATCAGCAGGAGACTGGTCAAAATTGACGCGATCAACAATCCCTTTCGCGTACGCGTGGAAAGGTGTGCTCCCTCCAGCAGTGGAAATGGGAGCAAGCGGTAGTGACGCGGCTGGGGATCAAGATCGGAGTATTGTACTTCCGAATCCTCATCGGGAGGCCAGGGAACCTGTGGGTCCATACGATTCTCCCTCTATCTCTTCAGCTAGACAAAAAAAGTGCGTACAGGCTATTATACAGCCTGTACGCACTTTTTTAGAAAGAGGAGTCATCCACATAGTGCTGGATCACCGTCCCCACCCGCGCGACGTACGTCTATTTCAATCTTTATGACAATTTCCAGAGGCTACGAATCAGCGTCATAATTATCCATAACATAATCAAAGCATTCACCGGATGCAGGGCTGCCAACCACGGTGCCTGCAATGCGCCAGCTCCAGTGATAAAGGCGTACTGCAAGCCATAAAGCGGCAACATTGCGATCGCTAACCAGAATAACCGCCGGGGCAGCCGCGCAAAAGGAGCAATCACTGTAATCAAGATCGCGAGCACTCCAAAGTAGTGCCCAAAAAGCACATGGTTGTTCCACCAGGTTGGTCCGGTAAACACGCTTAAACCGGCCAGAAATACCTGAGTAAAGATCGCGATAATAAACAAAGCTCCTAAAACGAGAAGAGCTCTACGAAGTAGGATTGTCCCCTGTCCCTGGCTCTGCTGTTTCTGCCCATACGTCTCCATTATTCTTTATCCTTTCTTTTACTTCTGTTCCGCGAATAATGTAAACCGCGTATCTATCTTGATTTTCTCTGCATACGCCACCACATACCTTTTATTGACGTAGTAAAGAATAACCAGACCATATAGGGAAGCATGAGCTGCTGAGCTTTTTTTGAAACATGCGCAAAAGACATGGTTGTGACTAACCCGGAAACCAGCCCTATTGTGTCCATCAACACATAGACAGATCTTTTTTTGAAGTGGTACACAATCGGGATAAATGAAAGGTTGTGGAGAAAGTGGAGCGCAAAAAAGCCCAAAGGTCCTTTGATGGATGCCTGATGCCGCTGCTCCCACACTTTTCCAAGAGCGAGACCCATAAAGGTATAGTTCGCTATCCACACGACTGGAAAGACCCATTGAGGCGGCCAGATTTTTGGCTTTGGTGTGTTATCATACCAGTCCTGTTTTTTAAAGGCTCCCCCAAGATAACTTGATAGAAATCCCAAGGTCAAACATCCCACAATAAAAAGGCCGGCCGTTCGCCAGGAGGATCGTTGTACCATAATCTTTTTCCTTTTTAACCAACCAGTTGGTTGATAAGAGAATCAAAATTTTTTACCTTTTTGCCATTGTCAGAATATACTGCTCAAACCGGTCCACTTCCGCTGCAATCTCTTCTGCACTCACATTCATAACCATGCAGATACCCCGGCAAAAAGACATAATAGCCAGTGCAATACCCATAGTATTGAGATCCGATCGAAACATCTGCTCCTGCATTCCTTGATCCAAGATCTTTATCAGGTACTCACTCCAGAAGCGATCGGAGGCTGAAAGAATACGTAGGGTCTCTAGATCGCGCTGAGCATGAAGCACAAGTTCGCTGATCACAATAAAACGCTCTGGCATCTCCCGCAACTGGTATTGTAGATCAACAAAATAGCGATGTAATTCTTCAACCGCTGTCCTCGGCTTCGCTATGGTATCTGGTGAATGCGCTCCCATAAATCCCTGCCCGACATACTCTACAACTCCCTGGATCAACGCTTCCTTTGTAGGGAAATAGTAGTGCAGTGTCGCATTATTTACACCTACCCTTCCAGATACATCACGAACCCTTAGCCCGGCGATCCCTTTCTCGGCAATAAGATCGTAGGCTGTTTTGATAAGCTCTCTTCTACGCTCATCACCAGCTATGGTATATGAGCTATCCCGTATCTCTATATCAGCCTCCTTTAATCTTCAGTTTTGTCAATCGTCCAGTTGGTTGATAAAACTATATAGCCATAGAGAGGATTTGTCAAGATAAACCGCTCTGCTCCGTCTGTCCCCACCAGACGATGGCGTTGGCAAAGTGGGAAAGTTGGAAACGTTCGGCGGATAAACCGCCGCGCTACGTCTTACCCCAAAGGGGATTTTCTCCAATTCGCCTTCTGCTGGTTCCATATGGAAAGGCTCCGCTTATTTCCAGGATTGGAGGAGAAAAAAAGAAGCTTCCTTGTAGTAGAATAAAGAAAAAAGGAATTTCTATGACACCGGAGAATCTTTCTCATTTCCTCAATACATTGGTTTCTAATCGTTTAATGCTCAGCACGATGCTCTGGGGCCCACCCGGCATCGGTAAATCCAGTATTGTCGCTCAGACGGCGACGGCGCATGGATTGGAGATGGTGGATCTCCGCCTCTCCCAACTGGCCCCGACCGATCTACGGGGTCTGCCTGTGGCGGAGAACGGGATCTCTCGCTGGTACCCACCCGAGTTCTTACCACGCAGCGGTCGCGGAATTCTTTTCCTCGATGAGCTGAATCTGGCTCCTCCGACGATGCAGGGGATGGCCCAACAATTGATTCTGGATCGTCGCGTCGGTTCCTATGAAGTGCCGGAGGGCTGGTTTATCTGGGCAGCCGGCAACCGGAAAGAGGATCGCGCCTCGGTCTTTGATATGCCTGCGCCTCTGGCAAACCGCTTTATCCATCTGGCCGTTGAACCAGATTTTGAGAGCTTTAAGAGCTATGCCCTGGAGCATGATCTTCATGAGTATCTACTGGCCTTTCTTTCATTTCGCCCGGCCCTGCTGCATAAGTTAGATCCTCAGCAGCCGGCCTGGCCTTCGCCCCGCTCGTGGATGCTGGCCAACGCTTTATATCGCGTGGGGCTTGATATCGCCCCCGTAATCGGTCTGGGTGCAGCCGCCGAATTCTCGGCGTTTATCGACATCTATGAGCAGATGCCGGATATTACCGCGATCTTGCAGGGCCAGGGGGAGCGTATCTCCTTTCCAGGTGAGCCTTCGGTCCGTTATGCGATCACTGTCGCCCTGACGATGCGCGCCAGTTCGCTGCAAGAAAGTTATCAAGCCTTTCAGTGGATCTCACAGAAGGCCGCGACCGAGTGGGTTCAACTTTTCGCGACCGATCTTTTCCGGATGGCTCGATCTCGCAATGAGATAGGCCGACTGGCTCTATTGGCTCAGCGCGACACTCGATTGCAAAAGATGTTTACTGACTATATGAAGATGATGGAAGGATAAAAGAGGATGCCAGAGGAAGAGTTTCAGCGAGATCTGACAAAGACGATTCTCCAGTTGCGGATGCGCTCGCCTTTCTTTGCGACTCTGGCGCTTTTCGCAAAAATGATTGTGACGCACTCGGTCCCGACTGCCGCAACCGATGGACGAGACGTGTTTATCAATCCTGATTTCTGGGGAAAATTATCATCGGATGAGCGACTGGGTGTCATGGCTCACGAGGTGTTACATGCAGCTCTGCTCCATGTGCAGAGACGTGGCACACGCGAGCCAATCCTCTGGAATATCGCGGCGGATATTGTGATCAATGGAATCATTCTTCAGCAGCCGGATTTTAAGCTGCCCAAAGGTCATGTGCGAGATGAGAAGTTGGAGCACCTGAGCGCTGAAGAGATTTACCATCTGATCAGTACAGGGTCTATTCAGTATGAGTTGCCCAATGGCGATCTTATCTATACGGATGATCTGGTCTCCCAATATGGTGAGTTGGAGCGCAACTGGCGGCAGGCGCTTCAGCATGCGCGCAATCTTGCGCAGAGCATGGGCCAGGGAAATCTGCCAGCCGGGCTACCACGCGAGCTCGCAAATCTTAGCCCATCGCAGCTTGACTGGAAATCTTATCTCTGGCGCTTCCTGGTGCAGACCCCGACTGACTTCCAAAACTATGATCGACGCTTTATCGGCCATGGCCTCTACCTGGAGACCCTGGACGGGCAGTCTGTCCGGGTCTATATCGCAGTTGATACCAGTGGATCAATCGAGGGCAAGATGATAGATCAGTTTCTGGGCGAGGTTGTAGGCATCCTCAGCGCCTATCCCCATCTTGAAGCTCAGCTCTACTACGTTGATGCTGAAGCTCACGGCCCCTACGAGTTGAAAGAAGGGGCGGAACTTCCCAGACCTGTCGGTGGGGGTGGCACCGATTTTCGCCCCTTCTTCGAGAAAGTTGATAGCGAGCATGAGCATCAACAGCAGGGGGTCTGCGTCTATCTTACCGATGGCTATGGGAGCTTCCCCGAAGAGGCTCCTGTACTATCAACCTTGTGGGTACTCACGCCCGGCGGCCTGGATGTTGAGCGAATCCCCTTTGGTGAGAGCATCCGTTTGATCCCAGATCTCTAAAAAAGCTCTGGTCGTGATCTATATACCAAACGCATTACTGGTTGAATATAGTTGGGGCCGGCTGCACACCATCCCTCTCAACAGATGTATTCGCTCCTCTTGCAGGGGTGTAGTGTGCAAGTGGTGTCTGCCAGAACCGCACTTTGTAGGCCCGGCGCATCCAGATCCACACCAGAATAAAGGCAAGGAACACAAATGGAATCAGCAATACACTGGCCTCTGGACCGAACTCACCACCGGTCCAGACGGCAGGTCCTTGCTGTGAAACGGTGAGAAAGCTCGCATGGATCTCAGAGCCGCTGACAGGCCAGCCAAACAGACTCCCCTCGACAAAATCACCCATAAGATGGAAGCCAATGGAGAGCGCCAGATTTCCTGTTAAGACATACGGCAGGCCAAAGAGAATGCCCGCAAAAGCTACTCCCGCCGAGCTAATAAGAGTTGCATGGGGATTCGCGATATGTGCCAGGCCAAAGACGAGCGCAGGCAGCAGAAGCACAATTAGAAAGGTGGCGCGCCGCCCGACAACCGAGCGCAATCCCTCAGTCAGGTTACGGATAGGATAGCCAACGAAAATCATCGATTCCCAAAAGCCCACTGCAATAGCAAAGAGAACTCGCCCTATAATGGCAACCAGAAATGGAATACCAGGATAGCTTACATAAAAGGTCTGAGTTATGGTGATCCAGCCAGCAGCCAGCTCGATAATGAAGACCATGAAAAATAGAAACGCGCTAAGAACCAGGCCAAAACCAAAGTCACGCCACCATTGCCTGCCCCAATGAAAACCATAGTCAGCCAGAGGCCGCCGATCCAGGAAACGAGCCGCTAACCAGAGCGCAAGCCAGGAAAACCCGAAGATCAGTACATAGGGAAGCACGTCCGCAACAAGCTGACCGGATGCTCCCAATGATCTTAAGAACGGGCCCAGGTGGAGCCCAGGTAATATTACAAAGATGAACACGAAGAAGAGAACAAAAAAGATTAGCAGTCGCCACAGTGCGCGAAGACGACTTTCTTGAGCATTCCAGAACAATGACGCAATCTTCATAGGGGATCTTCCTCCTCTATACCGCTAACTGGATATCTACAAAAATCCAGATTAGCCAAGTATAGGAAGAAAAGTAGAGGAACACATCTGAGGAATGTTATATATTTCTCGTAGGCGCAGTTTATCTGCCGCAACGGGTGGACATATCTAAGAAATTTAAAGCAGACCGTGAGTCCTGGCGTAATGCAGAGCCGCCGTTCGCGAGGTTACCCCAAGCTTACTATAAATAGATGACAGATGGATACGCAC
>CAXTTV010000110.1:0-16276 GCA_964247295.1 uncultured Ktedonobacteraceae bacterium
TTGCTTGTACCGGGAATGGCGGCTAAGTCGGTGTTCACCATCAAGACCCGGTTTGTGTAGTCATGGATATTAGTATGGGTGAGATGGATGGCCTGGAAGCTAGCTACCTTATCCGCAAAAACTATCCCAAAACACAGATTTTGATTTTAACGATGCATGAGAGCGAGGAGTATTTCCTGAAGGCTTTACGTATGGGGGCCGCTGGCTATATTGTGAAAAAGGCCGCGCCAACGGAACTGCTTCACGCGGTCCATAGTGTGGCGAGCGGCGATGCTTTTCTGTATCCCGGTCTGGCAAAGGCGCTGATCAAGGCATATGTCCTTCAAACTCCGGATACCAGTACCCCACTGGAGCGCACGGAAGAGCAACAAAAAGATTTACAGGTCTTGACGACCCGCGAGATCGAGGTCCTACGCCTGGTGGCGGACGGCTATACGAATCAAGAGATTGCCAATAAGCTGGTTATCAGTATTAAGACGGTCCAGGCACACCGGGCCAATGTAATGGAGAAGCTGGGACTTCAAAATATTAGCCAGTTGGTGCGCTTCGCGATCCGCCAGGGCCTGATCCCACCCGAGAATTAATTCCTACCTCTTAGAAATCCTTTTCGTGTTTGGGCAATCAGCTCTATTTTGGATCTACCTGCTTTACCGCTTCTGGGCAATCTGGTGTTCTCGCTGGTTCTTTCTCACCTAATATGGTATCATCGACTCGTCATTGATACATTGTAAGGGGGGAAACCAGTAGTAACCTATGCAATTTACCACACAAACTCCACAACTTACGACCTGCCCACAATGCGATAATATCGTTCGCGTCGATGCGGATTTCTGCAATATCTGTGGGCAACAGTTAAAACCCGCTTCCAGCGATCATGCCACACCTCAGGTGTTCTATACTTCGGAGGTTGATGATGAGGCTTTTGAGGAGGAAGATGAGACCCCGGAACACAAACCAGTTACGCCTCCTCTAACCGAGATTTTTCAACGCCTTCAGCGACTTCAAGAACAATCCGGCGAGATAGAAGATTATTTCCCAGCCCACCTTGAGAATAAGGAGCAGAAGCTTTTAGCCTGGAAAAAACAGCTTCAGCGCGCTCTGGCCTGCGCGAAATTGTTCGAGCGTCCCCAGATGCGAAACGTTGAGGACGCTCAGGCTTTGAAGCTGCGTCAGCATCTGGCCGAAGCCGCTCGCACTCTGGATTTCACTCGTGAGTATTCAGTGAAGTTGATCGGCCATGCGGGAGCTGGCAAAAGTACGCTGATGGCCGGTCTGCTCGGTCAGGATATCTTTCCACGACTGGCCGGCGGCGCGGTAACCGGCGTCCGAACACGTGTCCGCATCTGTAAAGATCAGGAACCCGAACAACTGCGCATCCGTTTCCTGACACGGGAGAGCTTCACGGATCTACTCGCACAGACTGAGGAACAAATCAATAAATCTACAGACGCAGATCAGCGGGCAACCTACGAGGCGCAACACGCGATCCTCTCGCAGGCAAATGAGACGGTTGGACGCCAGTATCTTCGCGTTCAAGAGCCCTATATCGAGGCTCTGCCACGGGAACGCTGGCAAAGCGAAGCCAGCCGTTATATCGAGGAACCTGCCCGCGATAGTCGGGAACCCCGCCTGGTCCGCCTCGTGGATTATGTAGAATATACGATTCATCCAGGCCCCAACCCTATCCTCCCTCCCGGTAGTGTGCTGGTAGATCTTCCCGGTGGCTCCGCCGCTCAGATACGCCACGATGAGATTCTCCGACATGAACTTAACCATGTAGATGCTATCCTTCTGGTTATTGGCAATAATCGCTTTGGAGATGATGAACGCACTCGCCGCATGCTTCAGGTTCTGAAACGGAAGGTGCTTCAGAAACGCTCGTCCGAGGTGGCCTCCGAGATGCTCTTTATTGCTGTAACTCACTGGGACGAGATCAGTTCAACCGCGAGTCTCGATAAGGCTCTCGGGAGTTTGCGCCCCCTTCTCAATGAGCTTCCCGCTAACTATAATAGCTACCATCACCACGGCTATGATGATGGCTATTTCTTTTATCCTATCCGTGCTCTGGATGGCCTGCTCTCTACTCTGGGTAGTGAAAACCAACCATTGGGCGCTGAACGCCAGCAGGAAGGCCGAGATTATGCCGGGCGCATCCTCGGTGTGTATCCCGAGCTCTTAAAGCTGGATGCTGCACTGCCAGACGTACCGTCCGCGCAAGCATTTGATGAGGTTTCTCAGAAACAGCATGAGGCGATGCTGAACTTTAGTGGCCTGGATGCGCTAAAAACCGATCTTCAAAAGTTTTTAAGTGGACATCGCTATGAGGTCCAGCTCCGTCAGGCTGAAACGCAACTGGCGATGGCACTGCAACTGCTTGAGGATCTTTGCTGGGAACATCTCAATAACTATGGGGTCCATAGCAACGATCTTCTAGAACTGGAGCACGAGATGCGTACCCGCCAGAGCAGACGCGGGGCCGCTCGCTTTGAACTGTTGCAGAAACGCACCCAGCAGATGCATACCGCCTGGGATGAAGCTCTTGATCAGTTCGATATGGCGATCCGCAGTGAGAACAATGCCTTCTATCAGGCTCTCCAAACCGCTCACGATCGCGCGGCCCGCCGCATTAAGATCCGCATTATGCAAGGTCACTTTGATTGCTATATTAAGGTTGCGCAAAATGCGTCTTCGCCAGCAATGGAGATCGGCAACCGCTGGACCGATATCGATGGCTGGAGCCTGATCCGCGATCTACGTATCGGCTTTAGTACCGCTCTGGAACGAGAGATGAATGAACCCGCCCGCACTCTGGCTGAGGCTTTTCTGATTCCGGTGGCACATAGAGAGGAGATTGAAGGGACCCTGGATATCCAGCGCGTCTCTCTAAATGAGGTCGGGGGCGAGCTGGATGAGATTCAGAAGGCGTACAATAAACTGAAACGCTCCATCCGCGAGAAAGCCCGCGATGTCTGTCTCTATGTGACTATGGGCGAACTCCTGAATGAAGAGAAGTATGCTCCCGGTAAGGATGATCCTGCGGTTTCAGCTCTCTACCGACTGATTGCTACTCCCGGCAGTAGTGAGGATATTCTTCAGCAGGCCCGACAACTTATGGCACCTATTCTCGATGTGCTCTGCTCCGGTCTGGCTCTTAGTACGGAGCAACGGATCGCTCATATCTTCCGCTATGAATTGGATAAACTTCAGACTCGTCAGATTTTTGAAAATGATCGTCTGGATGCTCTACCTGTGGAACAGGCCGGCTCCTTTACCGATCTGGTGAACCGACTCTATAGTCTACTCACTGAACGTGTGGTTACTTCCGAACAGTTACGTCAATTTCTGGATGCGCTCCAATCCCAACGCGAAGCTACTGTGGATAACTGGGCCAGGCTGGTCCAGGATGTGGAGACGCTGAAAACGATGCGTCACCAACCCGCATGAAGATCCTTTTCTTTTTTGATTATGCAAAAGAGGCGAGCTCGAAGCTCGCCTCTCCTGTTTCCCCAGTAACACGCTTTCAATGCTGAACGATGATTAACCGTCCCTATCCCCTTAGGAACGTCCCCATCATTTTTTCCCCATAACTATGATACTTGAACATCTCTATGAGAACGGTTGACAAATCGTTAAGATGACATGAAGATTTAAGTGAATGTCTATGTTTCGGTTAAGAAAAAAACACAAGTGACTATTCAACAGAAAGAGAGCTTTTTTACGTATGTTTACTTTTGTCGGTCAGCTCCAATATCAAGCGCATCTCAATCACGAGTATATCTGGCACAGTGCACAAGCGGAACCACATCTGTTTGCTGGCCTTTTCGCGGGTGCCTCCATTATTCGTCTTCGCGCGCTCCGCTCCCCACATATGGATACTGCTCGCTATCAACTGGTGGATACTATTTCCGGGACTCTGCCTTACCACTCCTGGACGGTTGTGAAGGGCGATGAGGATTGGCGAGATTTTAGTGACGAGAAACAGGCCACCGCGCAACTTGAGCCTCTATTCCGCCGGTTCGCCTTTTCTCCCGAGGGCATTCGCTTTACGTTTCCTCTCGCTAGCCAGGAGCATATCTTTGGCCTGGGAGAACGTACAGGGAGCCTGGACAAGCGGGGCCAGAGCTTCCCCATCTGGAATGTCGATCCCCCAACCAAACATAATCCAGAAACGTTGACTATGTACGCCTCTATCCCTTTCTATATCGGTCTGGATGCCGCGACCGGTCGGGCCTCAGGCTTGCTGGTCGATCATACCGGCAAGGTTGAGATGGACTTTGGCAAGGAGACCAGGGATACTACCACAATCACTGTTGAGGGCGATAGTCTGGTAATCTATCTTTTCAATGGCCCAACGCCGGAGGCGGTCCTCCAACAATATACGGAGCTGACGGGGAAGATGCCATTACCCCCTCGCTGGGCGCTCGGCCATCATCAGTGCCGCTGGAGCTATCGCTCGGCTGACGAGGTTCTGAAGGTTGCCAGTACCTTCCGAGAGCGTCAACATCCGTGCGATGCGATCTGGTTGGATATCGACTATATGAATGGCTTCCGAAATTTTACCTGGAACCCGGAGACGTTCCCTGATCCAACGTCCCTGACAAAGGCTTTACACGATCAACATCTCCATCTGGTGACGATTATCGATCCTGGTACTAAAATTGATGCGGACTATGCTCTCTATCAAGAGGGAACTCAGCACGACTACTTTTGTAAGCTGCCGGATGACAGTCTGTTCCAGGGTAAGGTCTGGCCCGGCGATTGCTCCTTCCCTGATTTCTCTCAGGCTGCGGTTCGCCGCTGGTGGGGTGATCATTATCAATCTATGCTGGAACAGGGGGTCGATGGCATCTGGAATGATATGAATGAACCCTCCCTCAGCAATATGCTGGAACAGACTGATGAGCCTTCCCTCCATGGAAAGACGATGGATACCCGTGTACTTCATCAGGCTGGAGGCAATGATGCCACTAGTCCCGATGGTGGGCCTGTGACCCATCGCTTTTTCCATAATGCCTATGGAATGGAGATGGCGCGAGCAACTCGCGAGGGCCTACAACGCCTCCAGCCCGCTCACAGACCGTTTGTGTTGAGCAGATCCGGGACGGCTGGCATTCAGCGCTACGCGGCTGTCTGGACCGGCGATAACGATAGCTCCTGGGAACATGTCTCACTGGCGATCCGGATGTGCCTGAATTTAAATATGAGCGGCGTTCCTTTCGTTGGTATGGATATCGGCGGTTTCTGGTTTGAGGGCTCCGGGGAACTCCTGGTCCGCTACGCTCAATTAGGGGCGCTCCTGCCTTTTTGCCGCAATCATAACGCTATCAATAATCCAGATCAGGAGCCATGGGCCTTTGGCGAGCCATATGAAAGCGCCTACCGCACCGCGATTGAGATACGCTATCGCCTGCTTCCCTACCTCTATACGCTTTTCCATGAGGCTGCGACTACCGGGGCCGCGATTGTCCGCCCGCTCTACTACCACTTCCCTAATGACGAGCGTGCGATCGATAATGAAAGGGAGTTTCTTCTCGGGGACCGCTTACTTGTGGCTCCAGTTATGGCGGAGGGCATTCAGACGCAACAGGTGTATCTGCCCGAGGGCGATTGGTTCGACTTCTGGAGCGGTGCGAGCTATCCAGGTCAAACAGAACACGCTGTTGAGGTTTCATTGGATCATTGGCCCCTGTTTGTGAAAGGCAATAGCATTCTGCCCCTAGGACCGATTGTGCAATACGCTGATCAGCCGGTCACGGAGCCCCTCACGATCAATTGCTATCTCTCTACTGATGGAAACGCTAACCTGACCCTCTATGAGGATGATGGACAGAGCCTGGCCTATCAGCAAGGAGAGCAGGCCATCACCAATTTCAATTGTAGTATGCAGGGAGACTCGGTGGTTATGAAGATCGAGGAGCGCCATCAGGGATATAGCCCTCGCTGGACTGAGTATGAGGTTGTGGCCTATGCCGCCGGACACACGCTGCAACAACGTGTAAAGGTCGGTCAAGGCAAGACAACGGTTCGTTTGGCTTAATTTGACATTTCAGAGGGTTCTTATCATGTTGCCAATGACGAGAACCCTCTGAAGCCTTGCTATTATGAGATCAACCGCCGCACACTATCTCCAAGTTCTTCGATGAAACGCGACTCCTGTCCTCGGATCGTTACCAGATACAGGGCCTCAGCGGCCCGTGTCATGCCGACATAGCAGAGCGATCGCTGACGCTCCAGCTCTAACCCGGCCTCTTCGTCCCCTTCCGCTAATCGCTTCAGGACGCGTTCCGCCGGTAATTGTCCCTCGGTCAGGCCCAGCAGAAAGACCACGGGAAACTCCAGCCCTTTGGCCGAGTGAATGGTGCAGATCTTGATATGGTCCTCTAACAGGTTGAAGTTTTGATCTCTGGAAAGTACACAGTGCAGACCACTGCTTTCAAAAGTCTTTTTGCAGGTCTCGCAAAGATCCTGGCTGGGACACAGTACGGCGATATCTGATGGCCGAAAAACCTGTCCTTCCAAAAGACTCAGGATCTGCTTCTGGGTCCACTCCACCTGTTCGTAACGCGTGGAGACGCTGACTAATTGTGGATGCACGCCTATCTCTTGGGTCCACTCCGGATCTATGTATTCTTCCCGCGTCTGAATGTTGTACTCTAGCAATCTGGCGGCGGCGGTGGCAATCAATCGCGTGTTTCGATAGTTTTTTCTGAGGATCGCTGTTCTACCACTCGCCTGAATACCTGCTTGCTTCCAGCAAAAGCCTCGCATGTACAGCGTCTGCGCGGCATCCACAAGGATCATTAAGCTGCTGGGAGATCTGGTATCAATGGTTCGAGGCATAAGAAACTGTTGAATTACTCGAAAATCAACAAGGTTTAAGTCCTGCGCTTCATCAATAATGATATCATCATAGCAGATCGGTGGGCTCTGGTGAAGCAGAATCTTGAGCGCCTGAGGGGCCAGATCGTTCCAAAAAATGTGTTTGAATATTTCTTGCTGATGCTGTACATGCTCATAAATATGCCAGACGATCTCCCGCTGTCCAGCATTTAACGATCGCTTGCGACCATAGCGATCTATCTGAAGATACTCCTCCAGACTGGTTAATCCCTGAGATTTAATCACTACATTGATCTCGTCTAAAAAAAATTGATTGGATCGATTTAAGAGTAGGGAATTTGAGTGCTTTCGCTCGACTTTAACTGCCTCTTCGATAAAGGGATATAGTAGATATGCTTCCTGCTCACTTTTAATTGCAATCTTGCCAAGATATGGCTTAACAAAACGCCAGAAAAATTGGTTTACTCGAATGATCTCTAGATTAACAGGCTGTGAACCATATAATTCATCAATTAATGATTTAGTGGCTTCGGATAACGTTTTTGTATAGGTTAACAGGAGCACTCTTCTCTGCTGCTGCGCCAGTCGTACAGCCCGGTAAATGCCAACGGTGGTTTTTCCAGAACCAGCGGTCCCTTTAATGATGCTGGTCGGGGTATCCATCTCCACATACTGTCGCTGCTCCGGCTGAAGATTCAGCATAAGCCGCTTGATTTTACCCTCGCAATACCCACGCAACCGATCTAATGTTGTTCGAAATGGCAGTAACGCGGAGTTTCTAGCGACCTCTTCTAGCTCTGGAAGCGAGCCGATATCCTCCATCCAACGCTTTGTGCTCTCTGGGAGCCCGGCGATCTCTAAAACAGCTTCTAGCGATGAGGCGTTCCTTACCCGTTCCAACAATGCTTCTGGCACACCCAGGATACGCAGATGGGCGTTCTGGAAAAGCTGAAAGTAGTTGGGAAAGCCTTCCTGCTCCGGGTCCCCTTTCAGTTCTCCCGTAATTCTTCTGGCTGCCAGCCAATCTTCCGGAACAACAAAATCTGATACCAGACAGTCAACCTGTGGTTGCGTGCCTCTACTCCAGGGCTGAAAATCAATGGCCTGGGATAACCCCCACAAACGCACTTTGCGAAGCAGATCATGATGCCCAACCCGATACAACCAGAGCTCATTTCCCTGCACCCGAAAAAAGAGCCGATCTCCATCACTCACTCGACACTCCCACAGATCCAGCTTCCTCCCCTGTAACTTGTGGGTCTTGAGCGAAGGATAAAACATGTCTTGCTGTAAATGCTCTACCGTATCCAAAATCTGATTGCGCCGAGCTTGTGGAACTTCATCCAGGTCTTTCCGAAACGCTTCGCTTACCAGAATCTCCATTCACGCTTCCTTTCTTTACCATGGGAATAAAACACTACAAGCCAGAATTAAGGGTATAGATGCTATTCTATACCCTCTAAGGAAGCTTTTCAGGTTTTTTAAATATTTTCTTTGTATTCCAGGAAAAACAGGTCACGCAGAACCAAACAGCTCCATCTTTATAGAACACGGGTCCCACCACTCTTGTCTTTGACTCTCTATGATGCTATAACAGAACCCTGAGAAGATGAAGAGAATAATAGGGAGTATTGTGTAACGATGGTATTTCAAGGAGCCAGATCAGGCCCAAAAACTCCAGTTTCTAACGCTAAATCAGGCTCAGAGGTACATGGGCTTCCATCTTTTAACGCCAATCCTCAACAGGCGGCGGCTATCTCCCATATGGATGGGCCGGCGGCCTTTATCGCTGCCGCCGGCACGGGCAAGACGGCGGTGCTGGTTCAACGCCTGGTCCGGCTGATCGCGGAGGTGCAGATCCCACCCGAACAGATCCTTTGTGTGACTTTTACGCGGGCCGCCGCCGATGAAATGGAGAAACGCGCTCTTAAGGCCCTGAAGGCTCGTAAGGTTCCCGTGACAGACCTCAAAGGGCTTCGGGTGGTGACCTTCCATGGACTCGGCCACCAGATGTTGCGCGAGAAATTGAAATGGACTCCTCAAGAACTTAATCAACGCCTGCTCAGCGGCGATCCTCGTCAATGGCTGGCGGAAGATATTATTCGCCCCTGGCGCAGTAATCGCAAGCGCGGCATGAACTGGGAGGTGGAGATCCTGGATGTCCTGGGCGCTGTGGACCGCGCGAAGGAGGCGATGATTGCTCCTGAGGGCTCAGCCGATTTTTTTCGCTCTCAGTTGATTCTGGATGTTGAGCTTGCCCAACGCTATCAGGAGTTTTATACGCTCTATGAGGAAACCAAGCAGAAGGAGAAACTCTACGATCTGTCGGATCTGATCTATGTTCCTCTCTCCCTACTCTCGAAAAGCCCGACGTTCCGCAAAGCTTGGCAGGGCCGCTACCGCTACCTCCAGGTTGATGAGACTCAGGATACCAATCCCTCACAATATCAGATGATCCAATATCTGGCGGCCCCGAAAAATAATGTGGTGGTGGTCGGCGATCCCGATCAGGCTATCTATCAGTTCCGAGGTGCCAGCCCTGAGGCTTCGATCCTCTCTTTTCAAGCAATGTATCCGTCCGGTAAGATTTATCTGATTGAGGAGAATTATCGCTCTACCCCTCAAATTTTGGAGGCCGCGAACCATCTGATCGGCCATAATGCGATTACTCCGGGCTTTGAGAAAAAGCTGCGGCCCACGATTGAGGATGGCGCGCCTATTCAAGTTACGGCCTACCCCGACCAGGAGGCGGAGGCGGAGGGGATCGCTAATCGAGTGGAGACGCTGGTCCGCGCCTGGAAGGAGCATAAAGACCACCTTTCCTATCGAGATGTTTTTGTGCTTTCCCGCACTAATCACCATCTGGCTTCGCTGGAAATTGCTCTGGCTCGCAACAATATTCCCTACCGGACAATGGGCGGCTCTTCTTTCTTTAAACGTAAGACGACCCGCGATATCCTGGCCTATCTCACGCTGGTGGATGGTGTCCGCGTCCAGAAAGAGTTTGTGGAGAAAAGAGACGGCCCGGACGCGCAGAAATGGGATACTATCTTTACGCCGGTACATTGCGGGGAACAGAACAGTGCCTTTGGAGTGGTCGCGAATATCCCTTCAAAAAGCTACTTTGCCCGAACAGGAAAAACCTCTCACCGACTGAATCCCAAAGTGTTTAGTACGCTACGCGCCTATGCCGGTGGACGACCGCTGCTCCAATTCTGCGATGAGCAGATCTATGTGGTTCCAGGTGAGTTTCAGATGGGCCTCAAGGATTTGGTCGCTTTGATCAAGCAGGTACAGGCGGAAAGCCATGATAATCCCGCGACGGCGGTTATGAACCTGCGCCGTCTGGCCTATGATCAACATCTGCGCCAGCGGGATAGCAAAAACGTGGAAGAGCAGGAAGAGGGCCATGAGGCTCAAATACCCCACGAGGATACCCGTCTCGAAGGTCGCTACGATGAGCTTGAGGAGCTTATCCAGATCGCGCGTCGCTATCACTCGATCCGCCATTTCCTGGATGGTATGAACCAGCTCAAAGAGCAATCTACCAATTCTACTAAACATAAGCGCGATTGCGTCAGCCTGATGACGATCCACAAGTCAAAAGGTCTGGAGAGCCCGGTGGTCTTTGTGATGGGGATGACTGAGGGCATTTTTCCCCATAGTCGCTCTTTTACATTGGATGAAGGAGACGGACCCGTTGTGGAGACTGGGATCGAGGAGGAGCGTCGTCTGGCCTATGTGGCCTATACTCGCGCTCAGAAAATGCTTTTCCTGAGCTCATTAACCCGCTATCGTGGCTCCGATGCCGTCCCATCACGGTTTATCCAGGAGGCGGGGCTGGCTCCCAGAGATGAGGACGGCCTGCTTAACCCCTATCTTTTTCACGTGGATGGACGCCCTCGTCAGATTAGCCCTTTGATTGAAACGCCTTCGCTCTTTGATTAACCAACCTAAACCCTTATCTATGCTGTTTCAGCCATCGGTCTTTTCGCTATTAATAGCAGCAGATCCATAAGCACCGATGGCCTATCTCTCCATTTAAAGATCTGTAACGCCGATAGACAAAATAGACGCATGTCTTCAACACGATCATAAAATCAGGTTGTAACCGTACGTGATTTAAGGTAAATACCTGATGTGAGGCGCTTCGATATCGATTAGAATGAGTGAGTAATCATTATAAATGGGGAAGTTATACACAGCACATTCGTGCTACCCGGCGGCCCTGTGGGTGCTAAACACGAGGCCTAGAAAAACCGACGCTGTTCTGTCTGTCGGTCAGTTCCCCGAAGGGAGCATGGAATTATGGCAATTATTGATCCAGTTAAGGAAGCGCCTACAGCGCCTTTGCTTCGATATACAAAAAAGACTACCGCGAAGAAGTCTGCTTCCTCTGCCAAAAGATCACGACCTGCGATGGATACGACGGTGGAAGTGTCTCAAAATCTGGATAATGCAATTCTTAGCCTTGATGAGCCTCTCAATGACTCTGTCCTCCCCCAGATTGAGGAGGAGGTTGGAGAACTGGCTGGAAAAACGTCGGAGAGCGCGCCAGCACGCATCACTGGTACGCGTACCGCGACCGGCGCTGAAGATGCCTTTCAGAGCTATCTCCGCGATATTCGCCGCTACGGTCTGTTGACTCACCAGGAAGAGATCGATCTGGCACAGCGCGCTGGAGCCGGCGATGAGAAGGCTCGCCGCAGATTGATTGAGTCCAATCTCCGACTGGTGATTGCGATCGCGCGCCGCTATACCAGCACGGGCGTTCCGCTGATCGATCTGATCCAGGAAGGAAATATGGGGCTGATGCGGGCGGCTGAAAAGTTTGACTATCAGCGCGGCTGCCATTTCGGTACCTATGCCACCTGGTGGATTCGTCAAGCTGTTAGTCGCGCTGCCGGCGAACAGTCCCGTCTGATCCATCTGCCCGAACATGTCGCGACTCGTCTCCGTAAGGTCCGCCGGATCGCGGCCCAGCTCTCTCAAGAAAATGGGCTTGATCCACTACCTGAGCAGATCGCGGAGGCATGCAATATTGACGTAAACGAGGTTGTTGATCTACTCGGTGTTATCGAACAGCCGGTCTCTCTCGACGCTCCTGTCGATGACGAGGCCCGCTACTCTCTCGGCGATACTCTGGAAGATAGCACGGCCCCCGCTCCCGCCGATACGGCTTCTCAGCATCTACTCGGTGAGGAATTGCACCGGGCTCTGGCTCTGTTAACCGCTCGCGAGCGCTCGGTGATTATTCTGCGCTACGGGATCGGCGATGGACGCAGCCGGACGCTGCTTGAAGTCGGGAAAGAGCTGGGGATCTCCCGCGAACGTGTCCGCCAGTTAGAGGTGGTGGCTCTGATGAAACTGAGAAATATCAGTGGCGCGGCTGCACTCCGCGAATGCGTCTAAACGATCCTTCTCTGGCAAGGAAGAGAATAGCTCTTCCTTGCTTTTTGTTTTTTAAGGATAGACATATTTGGGGGTGCAGTTCAGATGGTTGCGGAGTCAGTCGGTGAGCAGAGAATCCGTTCACGTGGCGGAGAAGCGGCCCGTCCCCAAACATGCTTTTTCCACCAAAGAGACGCACCTGAGGCAAACATGTGAACACCCTATGTCTGGTGTCAACTCGACTCTTGTGAGAAGATGTGCTACACTGCATTTCACATATGCGTTTTTTTGCGTTCATTAGTATAGCAAGCGAAGAGATGCGATCCTGGTCAGACCAGTCCCTTCTCTCATTAACAGCCAGAGGAGATTTTTTGATGATCTGTACAAATTGTGGGCATGACGTTACAGGGAAAAAGTTCTGTCCAGAATGTGGAAACCAGACTCAACCACAGGCTGGCCGCTCCTGCCCTGCCTGTGGCATGTCTGTAGCTTCTTCAGCCTCATTCTGTACAAATTGTGGGCATAACATGGCTGCAACAGCCCAGAGCTATACTCCCCCACCACAAACATATAGCAATCCATACCCACAACAGTCCCAACAATACCCACAGCAAGGCTATAATCATCCTCAGTATCCACAACAGCCGTACCAACAATCCTACGGTCAACCTCAGTATCCACAGCAACAACCATACCAGCAATCCTACGGTCAACCTGGCTACAATCAGCAGATGGTGCTCCGCTGCCCCACCTGTATGGCTATGGCCCCTATGGGCTCTCCAGCCTGTCGGAGCTGCAATACCAGCCTGGCCGGTGTGATGCCTATGCAACCGAATATGCAGCCTCAACAGGGCGGTTTTATGCAAAGCGGTAATGGAAAAATGGCAATGGGTGCCCTCGGAGGCGCGGCTGCGGTACTTGGTGGGGAGATGCTGCTACACGAATTGGAAAATCGGGGGGGCGATGGCGTGGCCGGCAATTTAGGCTTTGGCGAACACCACCATCGTCGTGATGAGGACGGCGGGGGCTTGCTTGGCGATCTGGGCAGTCTGGGCAATGATATTGGCCTCTTCTAAACAGGTAGAATAAGCAAGAGCACACACCTACAATGGGCAGAGCAAGTTGGACTCTGCCCATTGTTCTCGTATATAAGTACACCAATATGGGCTAGCCCATATGAGTACAAAGCATTTTATCAGATATAATCTTGCGACCCTCTCTGAAACAGTCTATAATACTTCGGGAAAAGAGAATACACATATACAAAAAGCAGAGATTAATCAAGCCAGACCGTTTGTACGGCACCGGCTCTACCAAGGGAAGTATTTGGGTTTGATGAACTACGAGCGAACAACGCTGCCAAATGGTTTGCGCCTTATCACTACTCCGATGCCTGGCACACGTTCCGCCAGCATCGCCTTTTTTCTAGATGTCGGCTCACGCTTTGAGCCCGATTCTATCGCTGGCGTTTCACACTTTATTGAGCATATGCTCTTTAAGGGAACTGAGCGCTATCCAACCGCTCGCTTGATTTCCGAGGCCATTGAGGGCGTCGGTGGCTCTTTTAATGCAAGCACGGCGAAGGAGATTACTGCTTACACGGCTCGCGTTCCCGCCGAACACCTCTCTCCTGTGTTGCACGTTCTCGCGGATATGATACGCTATCCCCTTTTCGCGGAGACGGAGATCGAAAAGGAGAGGAGCGTGATTATTGAGGAGCTCCGCTCTACAAAAGATGATCCCCAGGAATGGACAAATCTGCTGATCGATGAGGTGATGTGGCCAAAACTACCTCTCGGGAGAGATGATGCTGGCTTTATTAAGACGGTCTCACACCTTCAACGTCAGCAGATGCTCGACTACTTGCATGAATACTATCGTCCTAATTCTCTTGTCATCAGTGTCTCTGTCAATATCCAGCCCGATCAGGTTCTTTCTCAGGTGAATGAGTTGTTTGGCGACTGGGAACCAAGAAATCATGCTAACTGGCTGCCAAATTATCCTCCTATCCAGGCTCATCGCAGTATGATGATTAAAAAGCCAACCGAACAAACAAATCTCTGTGTCGCTACGCTCGGGCTCCCTCATACGGTGGAAGACTACTATCCCTTTATGCTCCTGAATTCTATTTTAGGGGATGGTATGAGCTCCCGCCTCTTCCAATCCATTCGCGAGGAACAGGGGCTGGCTTACGATATCGGAAGTTACTTTAATAGCTATTATGAAACTGGCAGTATGGTGATTAGCGCCGGTGTCGATCCTGCTCAGACACAACAAACTATCCGCGCTATCCGCGAGGAGCTTGATCGCTTGTGTCAAGATCCAGTCCCCTCTGCGGAGTTGGATCGAATTAAGGCCTATGTACGCGGGGGAATTATTCTGGGTATGGAGGGAACTCAACAGGTGGCCTACTGGCTGGGAAGCCAGGAGAGCTTACGCAGCTCTATTCTGGATGTGGATGATGTGATTATGCGAATTGAGGGGATTACGTCAGAGGATCTACAGCGTATCGCACAATCTTGCTTTGACCCCCAATGGCGACGCTTAGCGATCATTGGACCCGATGATCCACGGCAGGCGGAACATTTTGAGAGTCTGCTCCAGAGTGCTTAGTGGGAATAGGAGATCAGGTTTATGATGACTCAAACTGCGCTTCGCGATTACCTTCAGGCAACTGAAGATGCTATCCATTCTAAACAATTAGATGAGGCTCTGTCCAACTGCCAGAAGATCCTCGCTCAATATCCAGAGTCCCTGGAAGGCCAGCGCCTGCTCGGGGAGATCTATCTGGCTCAAGATAATTTTAAGGACGCTCAACGTTCCTTTGATTGGATTCTTACAAGCGATCCCGAAAATGTGATGGTTTATTGCAATCGGGCAATTATTAGCGATAAGCAAGGGGATTATGATACGGCTCTGGATTGCTATCAACAGGCTTACGAACTTAGCCGCAATAGTCAGATCCGCCAGATATTCAACCAGCTTAGCGCTCGCGTAGATCAACCAGGCTTTATGTTTTCTCGCGCTGGCCTCGCCCGCCTGTATATGCGCGGCGATCTCTTGGATCAGGCCGTTCAAGAGTGGGAGGTGGTACTTACTGAAGCTCCCGATCGCTTCGACGCTCGCGTTGGCCTGCTCGAAACCTATTGGCGCGATGGTTTCTATGATCAGGCAGAGCGGGTCGCGAACCAACTACTTGAGGAGTATCCAACTTGTCTGAAGGCTCTGCTGATCCTGGCTCATGTTGTCTCCGCTCGCAATATCTCTCAGGCTGAGGACTTTCTCCGACGCAGTATGGCTCTGGACCCTGATATGATTATGGGCCAACAGCTTTTCTCAGATTTATTTACTAGCCAGAGCACCGATCCATTCTTGCAACTATTGGACAAGGGACCTGCTTCTCTTCATGATGAGCCAATCACACAACCTTCTGCTCGTCAGCAGCCTGCGAGCGGACCACATAATCTCGATAGTGTCCATAATGCCGGGTCACTCTTTGAATGGCAAACATTTGATCAGTCACAAGAAGAGCAACAAAAGTCACCCTCCTCTTCTCCTGACTGGAACAATGGTGATTGGGCTTCCTATAATTCTCAATCAGACGTAAGCTCACCTTCTTCCCACCAGACAGAGACACCGGCACAGCCCCAGGCTCAGGCTGATGATTCCTTTGATGAACAATCTTTGTATAGGGTCGATCAGGTTGTAAATAATCCGCTTTCTCTCAGCGGTCTGGAACCATCTGCGCCTTCGACCGATGCTCAAAGTTCCTGGTCGAATCTGCCAGTCGATTTTAGCGGCTTCGAGAGTTTTACGTCCTCCGATCACCACAATACGGCTTCTCCCGAGTGGATGGATATGCTGAATATTCAGCAAGCTCCTTCTACTACGCCGACAAACCCCGAGGCGCAAAACAATAGCACGTCCTCACTAGAAAAATCTACTCCATCCGCCTTCGAGGTTCCTAAAACACCCGAGATTGGTCAGGTCCCACCTGAGGCTCATGAGCAAACACTCGATAAGCCGGCAACATCAATACATGCCG
>CAXTTV010000111.1:0-15271 GCA_964247295.1 uncultured Ktedonobacteraceae bacterium
AAACTGATAGTCAGCTTTCACAGAAAGGTATGCAACACCTGACAACTAGACCACTTGATGGTAAACAACAGTTCTATCTAGAGATCAAAGAATAAAGATAGAAGGAAAAGAAGTGCTGGACTTGGAAGAAAATCCAGCGTTTTGAAAGGTTTGGCAATAACCTTGATTGGCACCTGGAACCACAATAAGAATTGTGTAGTCAAAAAACTGTAAATCAGAAATTGGTTTTTGTCAATAGTACTACCTATCTTTTTCTTAATTACCCCATTATTTTAGAAAAACCCATTGAAGCTTTTAAAGGAATAAAAATCTTTAAAATAATATAATGCTACTTTTATCTGCTGCCGGATACCTTATTTTCTTTCTGTGACAAGGTTGTATGCTATGATACCTATGAGTGGTCTCTCCCAACAATGCTGTTGTCTTGTACTCACAAATGAAGGAGGAAGATGATATGGCTACCTCGAAAACGCCAAATATGACGGATTATGAAGCGGAGCGCCGTGATTTCCATTTAGAAGTGCCTGAACAATTCAATTTTGCTACCGACATCATTGGTACATGGGCCAGTGATCCCAGTAAGCTTGCGATGTGGTGGTTGAGTCAGAAGGGTGAAGAGCGCAAGCTTACCTTCGCGCATTTCGCGGAACGCTCCAGCCGGGCGGCCAATGTTTTCGTGCAACTAGGTATCCAAAAGGGGGATCGCGTCCTGGTCATGCTGCCACGGATTCCCGAATGGTGGGAGAGCATCCTGGGCCTGATGAAATTGGGAGCGATCCCTATTCCCTGCACCACCTTGTTAACCCCAAATGATATCGAGTTTCGGGCGCGGATCGCTGAGCCCAAAGCCATTCTCTCCGATCATGAAGGAATGCAGAAGTACGAGCAGGTACGTCTCCAGTGTAGTACCATCTCGCTGGCGATCGAGGTAGATACCATTGAAACAGCCATTGGAGCAAACTATACGCGATTAGTTAGGCAGGCCAGCCCGCAGTTTACAGGAGAGAAAACCAGGAGTGATGATCCCTGCCTGATCTATTTCACCTCGGGCACCGTTGGCTATCCCAAAATGGTTTTGCATACACAAGCTAGTTATCCAATTGGGCATACCATTACTGGAAAATACTGGTTAGATCTGCATGAGGGTGATCTTGTTTGGAACGTATCGGAAGCGGGATGGGCAAAATTTGCCTGGAGCAATCTATTTGGTCCGTGGATCATGGGAACCGCGATGTTTATTCAAGACTCCCGTGGCAAGTTTGATGCTATCGAAACGTTAGAGATGCTTCACAACTATCCCATCACAACCTTATGTGCGCCTCCTACCGTGTATCGGATGTTGGTATTAGAGAAACCGTTAGCCTATTTCAAGGAGTATTCTCCAAAGGCTCTACGTCATTGTGTGGGGGCAGGAGAGCCGCTTAATCCAGAAGTCATTCATATATGGCAGGACACTACAGGAATGACCATTCGCGATGGTTATGGACAGACTGAGACCGTCCTGCTCTGTGGCAATTTTCCTCCAGTGGAGGTCAGACCCGGCTCCATGGGTAAACCCTCCCCCGGCTTCGATGTCAGCGTTATAGACCACGATGGTAGTGAACTCCCGGCCAACCAGGAGGGAGATATCGCCGTCCGGATCAAGCCACAGCGGCCCATTTGGATGTTCCAAGAGTATTGGCGCAACCCTGAAGCAACGGCGAATTGTATTCGTGGAGATTGGTATATCACCGGAGATCGGGCCTACAAAGATAAGGACGGGTATTTCTGGTTTGTTGGGAGGGCCGATGATGTCATCATCTCCGCCGGGTACCGAATTGGACCATTTGAAGTGGAAAGCGCCCTCAAAGAGCATCCTGCTGTGGCGGAATCGGCTGTCGTCGCCAGCCCAGATGAAATGCGGGGGGAGATCGTCAAAGCCTTTGTGATCCTGGCATCAGGGCACGCTCCCTCACCAGAGCTCGCCAGTGAGATCCAGGAATACGTCAAGAAAGTAACGGCCCCCTACAAATACCCCCGTGAGATCGAGTTTGTCGAGAGCCTGCCCAAAACCATTTCCGGCAAAATCCGTCGGGTTGAGTTACGTGAGACCGAACGCCAGAAGAAAATGGGCAGATTTGACGTAGAACAATTTTAGTCGTTTAATCATTAACGTACATGTATGCTGTTTGTGGCATTGTCCTGCTCTCCATTCCAAAAAAGCAGGACAATGCCACAATCTCAATTTTTTCTCAAAAGGATGGTTAACGGTTTATGGCACAGGATGCTGTAGCGTTACCGAATGAAGTTTCGGCTGGTGAGCATCATGATCAAAAAAATATGCTCGGTCCGCTGTTATGCTGGGCTGTAGTCTTCGCAGATATCGGTACATCTGTTTACTATACGCCGGGTATTTTGTACGGTTCTGTAAAGAGCCTTGCAGGTTTTTTTGTATTGCTAACCATGTCAGTTTTTATTTTGCTGGCTTTGAAATATGTCGAGGTGACACAGCGTTTTTCGCAAGGAGGCGGAGTCGTCACCGTCGCGGCGATCGCGATCAATCCCTGGGTTGGTGCCCTGGGTGGAATGTTCATTCTGGTCGATTACTTTCTGACGGCTGCGATTAGTTGTCTTTCAGGTATGCAGTACCTGAGTGTGGTCTTTCCCCCACTTGGAGCTATCGTCAATCTTCCAGAGTTGGGGAATGTGCAGCTTGTAATGCTGATTGTGACCGTCGTTGTGTTGCTCCTGCTTGGGCTTCTCAACTGGGTTGGCATCAGTGAGAGCGCGAAGGTGAGCCTGGTTGGTGCCTGTATCGCTTTCGTAAGCGATCTGGCGATCCTATTTACGGTTTTTTCGCATCTGTCGTTTGGTCAATTCTTGGGGCTTTTCTCTCAGATGTTTACGCGCGGCTCGTTAACTCCTCTCTCCTTTCTTGTCGGGTTTGCCGGGGCATTTCTGGCCTTCTCGGGCCTGGAGAGCATCTCGCAATTGTCTCCTGTGATGAGGCGACCGCATAAAAGGGTCGCGGGGATCGCCATGCTGCTGGTTGTGCTGACGATCGGTCTGACCAGTCCTCTGTTGGCGATGCTTTCCACGTTGCTTCTACCAAATCAGGCGGCAGATCCCATTCAGTCATCGCAGATCATCTCGTTGCTGGCCGGTCACTGGGGAAATATTTTTCTCCAGACTGAGGTTGCGATCAGTGCCAGTGCTTTATTGGTCTTCGCCAGTAATACCGCGATCATTGGTGCCTATCATGTGTTTATCGCGCTCTCTCGCATGGAGTTTCTGCCCGATTTTATTCTCAAGCGTAACAGACTGCGCGATACCCCTCACTACTCGATTATGTTAGCGACCGGTATTCCGGTTATGATATTGATCCTGGTGTTGGGGAATATTACGCTGTTGGGAGATATGTACGCATTTGGTTTATTGGGAGCTTTCTCGCTTACCTGCCTGGGAGTTGATATTGTGCGGGCGCGTGAATGGCGACATGCCCAGCAACGCCGTGTTCAATTGAACGAGCAGAAAAATGCGTTTATGCATTTTGATGTTCATGACAATGAGTCGAAAGCAGCGGTGCTGAAGGATAGGGCAGTCCCGCTCAACGGATCTATGTCAATAGAGCACGAGCGCGAGGGCGAGACCTATGGATTAAAATTTCAGATTATGTTTGTGCTAGGCATTCTGACAACGATCCTTGTAACCATCGCCTGGGGGACAAATCTCATAGCCAAGCCTGATGCAACCCTTTTTGGCGGGGGAGTCACGATACTTGGTATGGGGATCGCTTACATTAATTATCGTCAGACGCAGAAGAGTGGACGGGTTCCGGTACCGGTCGCGATCAGGCAGGTGTATGAGCGTCTGCCCAACGCGACAATGGCGATCCTGATCGACGGCTATGAAGATAATAAAGCGGTGATTAAATCAGCCATGAAGAATAGTGATCCCGAAAACCCTGTGGTTTTTGTGTTTGTGGGAAAGAAACGGGAGCGCGCCGACTCTCCTCGTATGATGGAGATTATCGATCCCTATAACGAAAATGCTGGAGCCAGACAAGCTTTTGGTAAAGCCGAGCATCTGGCGCTCAACGCGAAATTCCAGAAACGCTACTATGTGTACACCGAGGGTGATCCAGACACTGTAGCGACCGTCTGGCGCAATGTGCATCCGCACGATACGATACTCAGCCCGAAGCTAACCGAGAAGATCGTGAATATCAATCCCGATCGCATTCGGTACGAAATCACCAGTGGGGGCAAACTGGCCCACCTGCTGAAAAGTTGGTAGACACGTTTGCATATGACATTTCAGGTCGTCATGTATTACAATAGGGAAGGTAAGTTGCGAACAGCCCGAGCCTTGATCAGATTTTCCAACTGTCTGAACGTTCCTCACGTAGAAAAAATACGGTGGAAGCAAGCTGAGATTTACCTATAAACACGTATCTTTAGTGGTAGTTTTTTTACTCAGGTATGTAAGGAGTTTTCCCGATGCACGTCAAATTGGACGTTCTTAAAGAGAAGGGTTTTGTTGTCCTGCGCGATTATGCTGGACCTATGGTCCCTCCCGAGGAGTGGGAAGGTCTGGAATATATGGATTGGAAAAGCGGTGGTGATACGAATTTCGCTCCGATCGCTTCAGCCTTTGGCGAGATGGAGTGCCATGGTTTCTGGGATCATGGGAAGCCCGACAAGGATGGTATCTGGACCACGAACGCTGAAAAGTGCCCGACCCTGGTTCAATGGGTGAAAAATGTTGGTGCTAACTACGGACGTGTACGTATCATTAAGCTGAACCCCAACACTGATCCTGAGACGATCCACAACTTGCATCTGGATGATAACAATCGTCTGAACCCTGATGGTCAGGGTTGGGTTGTGCGCGCCTGGCTGGAGCTGAGCGACGATCCCAATTCTTTCATGGTGCTACGAGAAAATAAAGACGATCCTTCTACCGAGTCCCGCGTCTCTATGCCAAAGAACCGTCAGTTGGTCATCGATTCGCAACGGCTGTGGCATGCGGCCTACCATCCCGGTCCTAAGCCCCGCTACGCCCTGATCGTCTCGTTCGAGAGCGGTGAGGCGCTGGAGAAGTGGATCGAGAGCCAGTTGCCCGCTTCTGTCCACTAGATTAGAAAACCTTTCTCTCTGTCCCCCATAGAGAATGTAAAAGAGTCGACGTAGCAATCGCCACGTCGGCTCTTTTTGTGTCACTCCGAGCTTTTTCTCGCTCTAGATTATAATTTCAATATCCAAGAAATAGTAAAATAAAATTCAAGATTTTCTCAAGATTGTCTCTGAGGCATATGAAGATATTGCGCCGGTATCTTATCTGATATAAGCTATAGCTACTATGCGATGGAGAACATAAGCTGATGCCCCAGAAAGTATTAATCATCGAAGATGAAGATGGTATTATTCACTTGCTCAGGCTTTATCTAAAAGATGCTGGGTTTGAGGTTGTGGTCGCTAAAGATGGGGCCGATGGCCTAGCTCTGCATGCTCGTGAGAAGCCAGATCTTGTATTGCTAGATGTAATGCTTCCGGCAATCGACGGGTTTGAAGTCTGCCGTAGAATTCGCGAGTGGTCCCGCACCCCGATCCTGATGTTAACGGCGCGTGGTGATGAGGAGGATCGCATCAAAGGGTTGGATTGGGGGGCCGATGACTATATCGTGAAGCCATTCGGCCCTCGCGAGGTCGTGAGCCGTGTCCGGGCGATCCTGCGTCGATTTGAGAACGCCGTTGATGGGCCAGTCGTTCCATCTTCTTCGGGAGAACAGAGTAAATCGGTAGAGAAACAGCAACTGGTGTTTCCAGGTCTATGTATTGATCTTCCTGGGCGACGAGTGGAAGTAAATGGGGTTGAGATCGCCCTGACCCCAACGGAGTTTGATCTGCTGGTCCTGATGGCGCATTCCCCAGAGCGAGTATTTACCCGTGAGATCCTAATGAATAAAATCTGGGGATATGATTATTATGGTGATGGTCATATTGTTGATGTGCATATCAGCGCGCTTCGTAAAAAACTGGAGGCACATATGGAGCAGCGATACATAAAGACTGTCTGGCGTGTTGGTTATAAGTTTGAGACCGGAACCAGAGACACACGATTGTCCACTGGGTCAGATCGGTAAAAAAGATGAGTATGAGTCAAAAAGCGCGGGATGTAGGGAAAGGGATAGAGGCCCCTCGGGATCTTGCGGGCGCGGTCACACAGAAAATTGCCAGGCAGGGAACCGCGAGCAAAAAGCGTGGCCACAGTATTCGCTGGCGGCTGGCCCTGGGCTCCATTCTGATCTCGCTTTTGGCGACCACTTTGCTGTCATTAGCGATATTGCTGGCTGTGAACCATTATTATAGTGTGGATCAGCGGACCAGATTACAGGCCCTCTCCGTTCAGACGAGCCAACAGATTGGGAGCCATGTTACTAATACTACCAGGGTCGCGGATGCCGCGACCAGTACGTTGAGGACAGAAGATGGCAACAATCAAAGCAACTATTTAACGTTGGTCTATGCCAGACGGTTTGTCAATGGGAAGCGGCAGCCCGGTGGCATTGTCTACCCACCGTCTTTTGGGAAGCTGCCAGGCATCTATAAATACCTTTTCTCCTTGATTGATCCTACCGCGAACCAGACGACCTCCACACAGATCGGTCGTGCTGTGAGTCAAGGCTTTCGGGGGATCAGCGTGATTGATGAGATTCAGCAGAACCGCCCCGGCCCACTACCACGCCCATTTGTAGTGCAGCCGATCCGCATGGATGGAACCCAAAATGGTCGGGTCGTCGGTGTGCTGCTGATGATCCCCCGTTCCGCCGCAGATAATAGTCTTCCTCCTTTTCTCGCCACCGTGCAGGCGTTTGTTTTGATCATCGCGATTGTGGTAGCGGGTATCTCTGCTCTGGCGGCCCTGCTTTTCGCTCGTACAATCACCCGACCTCTGGTTGCCCTCACAAATGCCGCCCAGGTTATGGCGGCTGGAGATTACAGTACTCGTGTCAAAACCGAGGCAAAAGGTGAGCTGGGCGCTCTGGCTGAGGCTTTTAACGATATGGCGATCCAGCTAGAGCGAGACATCAATGAACTGCAACAGCAAGAGATCTGGCGACGCGAACTTATCATGAATATCACCCATGATCTGGCGACGCCGCTTACCGCCATTGCCGGTCTCGGTGAGTCTCTTGTGGATGGGGTGAATCAGAGCCGCGAAGATTACGAGACCGCTGGCCGTATTATCAATCGGGAAACTCTGCGCCTGCATCGTCTGGTGAAGGATCTGCATCTGATGGCGAAAATGGAATCGCACGCGATTGAGCCAGATATGGTGCCAGTCCGATTAGCCAGTCTGGTGGACGATGTCCTGGCTGTTTTGGTGCCTGAGTTTGAGCGGAACAATGTAGAGCCGCGTAACCTTGTTTCCTTTGATCTGCCTCAGGTCCAGGCTGATCCCGATATGCTCTCGCGAGTCTTCTCAAATCTGTGTAGTAACGCGGTTCGCCACACGCCTTCCGGGGGATTTGTGCAGATTGAGGCGGTGGAGGCCCATGGGTTACTATATATTGCCGTTACTGATAGCGGTGAGGGGATTCCACCGGAGGCTTTGAGGCGCGTCTTTGATCGCTTCTTTCGAGCTGATAGCGCCCGGCAATCTAAAATAGGTGGTAGTGGTTTGGGATTGGCGATCGTCAAGGCGATCGTGGAGGCCCAGGGTGGGAAAATCTGGGCCGAGAACGTTCCCGAAGGGGGAGCCCGTCTGATTTTTACCCTGCACCTTTCCCCTCAGAAACCCATATTGTCTCAACAGGGATAGCCCTTTTGCATCTTTGTTACAATTATTCCTCTGTAAAGGTGTTAAAATAACAGCGGTCTTTGGCAAAAGTATAGAGAAACGGATCGCAATCGCCGATAAAGATAAAAAAGCGTGTTAAAAAAATAGGGAGATTTGAGGTCTACCAGCCTCGCAAGTAAGCGTCTCTGTTAGGGAAAAAGATCGGGAGTCGAATGAGGTAGTGTGCCCGTGGCAAAGGGGATCGAGCCTGTTTCAATTGCCAGGGTCCATCTTCCCTCCAACCCTGGTGCGTTTCCCACCTTTGAGAATTTTCCAATAGAATCGCAGACTGCTCTCCTTCGTTAAAATCGTAAAAAGGATAATATATGAGTGCTGAGGTTTCTGCAAGACAGGTTCAGGTGATTATGGATCTGATACACTGCATTACCAGTGGTTGCGAGATTGAAGAACTTTCTCAAAAGATTTTATGGGGAGCGAGTCGTCTGGTTGATAGTCAGTATTGCTGCCTCTATAAATATCTACCAGCCGAGAAAGACCTTCTTCCCTTAGCTGAATTGCGTGCGACCCAGTTCGCTGTACCTCAGAGTCTGGAGAGGCCGCCAGCGACAAAGGAGCGTCCTCGATCCAGTCTTGCTACAATCGCACTCGCGCGAAGAGAGCCCGTCGTGAGCCTTCGAGAGTATGAAGATAGTTCCTCCGAGACAGAATGGATCGCGCTTCCCTTGATTTCCCAGGGAAAGGCTTTAGGCGTCCTGGAACTTCAGCCCTCCATCCCTGTAAACGAAGGGGAGATGCAAATCTTGAAAGGGATCGCCGAGATTGCCGCCGTGGCATTGCAGCAGATCCAATTAAATCAGACTGGTGTAACGCTGCTCCCATTCCATCTTAAAGATCAGGATGGTCAGACTAATCTACTTTCTCTGATCTCCCATGAGCTTCGGTCTCCACTCAACACCCTCAATGGCTTTCTGGACCTCACCTTGGAAGAGATCGTTGGAGACCTGAACCCGCAGCAGCATGAATTTATTCAACGCGCACGCGCGAGTAGCGAGAACCTGTATGCCATGCTGGAAGATCTTTTCCTAATCTCACGCGTCGATAGTAAGCAGTTGCGCCTCTCGCGGGAGGTCTGCGAAGTCCGAGAAATTATCGAAAACGCCGTAGAGGATGTAGAACTAAGCGCCCGAGATCGGCAGATAGCGGTTCAACTTCAGCTATCGACGGCCCCTTCCAGAGTCTATACAGACCCTGTCCGCCTTCAACAGCTTGTGCGTAACTTACTGGTGAATGCCATCAACTTCACGTTACCTGGTGGGAAGGTAGAGATTAGCGCCCGAGAGGTTTCTGTAAGGGATCTACCCCGGCCCGCAAAGGGAGAAATCGGAGAGCACTGGCTACAACTAGAGGTCAGAGATACAGGGATAGGGATCGAGCAGGAGTACCAGCAGAAAATTTTTGAGCGCTTTTTCCAGATCGCCACCGTTCATGGTGGAAGAAGCGGTGGATTGGGATTAGGTTTAAGCGTTGTTCAACTAATAGTCGAGAAATCAGATGGATTCGTAGAAATTAAAAGCATTCCTGGTCAGGGGAGCGTCTTTACTTGTTGGTTGCCGGGTATTCTTTTATAAACTTGTATCAAAAGAGGAACAAAGAGATCTTCACAAAACTATTCAAGAAAGCTCATTGTGTGTCAGAATAGCTACATTTAGAAAATCTTTACACCTTTTACCCTTGACTGGACTCTATAAAGCAGGCTATACTCATTCTATCCCTATCATAAGGGCAAGACTTCCGTGCTAGCGAACCAGCCCGGCTCGTAATGGGAGCACTGATAGTCATACTTCTAAAAGAAAATAATAGGTAGATCCAAATGCTCTGTGGCAGCATGTGTACCAGAGCGCCAGGAAAGGAGCTGCCGAACCTTCCACGTCGTTTGTTTGTTACAAACAAACTTTCCAATTTGTCTTATAAACTCCGGGGACCTTACGCCGAAAAGCTAATAGGTGCTCTCTTGATTAAGTAAGGTCAGAAAAATTTGACCAGGGTAGATGCGTATATACGTTATCAAAGAGTTTGCACAACAAAAGGAGACAGACAATTATGGGTATGCTGCGGATCATGTCCCGTCGTGGTGACGATCAGGTCACGTGGGATGTTGCCAAGATTGACGCTAACGATGCAGAAGCACGAGCGGCTATCCAGGAAGCGGAGCGCATCTTTAACGAAGAGCGGGCCCGTGGAGCGACAGCTTTCAAAGTAGAGACTGGCAAGCCAAGCGAGCGGATCGAAAAGTTTGATAAGAACGCGGAACAGATCGTCATGGTTCCGAGGGTTGTGGGAGGTTAAGCCAGAGGAGGAGGAGCGAGAGCTATGTTAGAAACCTTGAGCCTGTTTCTGGGTATCTGGCTGCTATTCCTGCTGCTGGCAATCTACTACCTTTCTCAGTCACCTGATGGTCGTATGGGACGGCTACGGGAATCTGTAAGTGAGCATCTATCCGCTGAGAGTCGGGCAAAGGCTTTAATGCGCGAGATGTTAAGCGAGTCGCAGTACCAGCAATTAACCAAGTTTGGCTATCTGGAAGTCTCCAGTCCCTCAATGGATCACCGTGTCTACCGTATTCCGGGGGCTGGGGGGCTGGTAAAGGTCTATGAAAAAGGGTGCGCAGTGATGGAGCTCTGCTTGCAACCGACGGAGCCCCTTCCTGATGGGGATGTTGTGGTCATGCACAAGTTGATGATCGAAGGGAACGAGCAAGAGTACCTGCAAAAGGCCAACCACTTCGCTCCTGGCATTATCTCCTTGCGCTGCCAACACCTTTAACTGTTACCCACCTCTGTCCTCTGTGAAGGTCAATAAAGCCGACGCTTAAACGTCGGCTTTCATATTTTGACGAGTATATCTTTTTTACCCTGGATATTTCATTTTCCCTGTGTTTCTCCGTCCACTATTTTAGACTCAGATCTACTACCACTATCCTGGTTTTGGCACCGCGTTACTGGTCTTTTTTTATTATCATCTCGCGTTCAATTACTTGCTACTATTGAGGGTTATACGGGAGTAACAGGTATTCCCTCTCAACGACATCAAAACTCTTGCTGACAATCAACGGTAGCGTTACATAGTTCTACGAATAAAGTAGCAAGATATTGGGGCGAGAAAGAAAGCAGGCCGCTTTATGGAATGCTCTTTTTGCCATACAGAAAATCGGGTGGGAAGCCGTTTCTGTAGTTCTTGCGGCAATCCTTTATCCACCTCTCCAGAAAATGCCGGGATCGATAACCTGATTGTTGGTTCGCGCCTGCTTGGAGGGCGCTATACTATCAAACGGATACTGGGGCAAGGGGGGATGGGGACTGCTCTGTTGGCAACTGATAATCGGATCAATGGCAAACTTGTAGTCATTAAGGAACTTATCTCGAACAATACTAATCCTACTCATCGGGCGGACGATATTCGTAACTTTCGGCGGGAAGTCGCAATGCTCTCCTTGATTGTGCATCCGCTGGTTCCCAGTGTCACGGACCAGTTTCAGGAAGGTGATCTCTATTTTATTGTGCAGAGCTATGTGGATGGCGAGAACCTGGAGCAGCAGTTCGATCGCAATGGGCAACGGCCTCTGGACGAGGCTTTGCTCTTACGTAACGCGGTAGAGATCCTCGATGTGCTGGAGTATTTATCGCGACAGTCTCCGCCCATTATCCACCGAGATATTAAGCCATCCAACATTATTATTGGGACTCAGGACCGGCGGGCTCATCTGGTGGATTTTGGGATCGCGCGGGCCGAGACCATTCTCAATGCCAGGCGTAAGCAGACTACTGCTTTAGGGACGCCGGGATATGCTCCACCGGAGCAGTATCAAGGGAACGCGGACGCGCGCTCAGATCTATATGGATTGGCGGCAACACTGCATCATGTATTGACGGGGCGAGATCCGCGCAACTATCCACCCTTTGAGTATCCACCCGCGCGCGCGCTGAATCCGTCATTGGACGTACAGACGGAGCAGATCTTACAACGAGCGTTGCAGCGTGAGCCGCTGAAGCGGTACGCCAGCGCGTACGAGATGCGTCAGGATGTTGAGCAGGTCTTGAATCGGCGCTTTGGGACCGGTGCCAGCAGCAATAATTATATTTTTGGAGCTTCCGATCAGCAGCAAGGACCCGATGGAGGGGGGATTACGAAAGGCGGATGGATACAGAACTCTTCTTCACTGACGCCTCCATTAGGCGCTTTCTCTCAGCCTGGATTGTCAGGGAAAACAGTAATGCCACCCAGGAAGCCGCTACGAAATCGCGTATTTGTCCTGGTCCTTGCCACGTTGCTAATTTTGTCTGTCATTATCTTCTCTCTCTATGCTTTACGTGCTAATGGGAATAGTACTTCTGGTTCCATCACTACACCTGGATCGGGACCAGATGCGCTCACCGGCATAGGCGTGGTGAAAGCTCGCAATGGTGAGATGCTTGGGGTGAGCGATGGGCAATTTCCCTTTGATACAAACCGGGCCGATGGCGACCTGAAAAAGCAGGCCGCTGAACGCATTAAAGCGCATGATAGCAGTGCCGCCGAGTCATTTTTGCAGGGGGCCATTGACCAGGATAGCAGTGATCCCGAGGCGCATATCTATCTGGAAGATCAGAAGGTGCTGGCATCGGGACAGCCCTATATCACGATTGTGGCCGGTACATTTCTGACCGGGAGTAATCTTGGGGTAGGCCGTGATAATCTCCAGGGAGCGTTTGTGATGCAGCAGGAGGCAAACGCTCAACGATTGCTGCCGGGCGGCGTTTTAGTGAATCTGTTGATTGCGAATTCGGGCAGTACTGCTGGGGATGTGCAGTCGGTCGCGAAACAGATCGTCAATATGGCGAGCAAGGACTCGCATCTTGTTGCGGTGTTGGGCTGGCCGTTTAGTTCACGAGCAATCAATGCGGGGAAGATCTTCACGCAGGCGCATCTGCCGATGGTCTCTCAGACGGCGACCTCCGATCTGTTAACTGGGTTCTCTCCCTATGTGTTTCGCATCGCTCCCACCAACAAGCAGGAAGCGATTGTCGGAGCCAAATATGCGGAGACCAGCCTGCACGCCACGAAAGTCGCGCTCTTCTCTGATCCAGCGGACTCTTATAGCAGTAACCTTGCCAACGATTTTAAGCAGCAGTTTGCTGCGGATGGGAACGCGATCGTAGATGAGGAGCAGTATACGGTAGGCAAGCCAGGGACGTTGCCGGGCTCGCTGGAGAAAGCGCTCAAGACGAACCCGGACATCATCTACTTCTCGGGTTACTCGCCAGATATCAGTACCCTGTTGATCCATCTGCCGACAGAGGGGCCAGGCTCGAAGGTGCAGATTATGGGTGGTGATGCTCTGTACGAGCTTAATGGATATCCCAAGAGTGCGCGCGCGGGCTTCCTCAAGCTTCACTTTACCGCTCTAGCCTATCCCGATGCCTGGAAGCTTCAGGGGAAGGTGAACCCGGCTTTCTTTGAGGAGTATGCCCAGGCCTATGATCCACAGCGTCGTCATCAAGACAATCCATATGGCTTTACGCGACCAGCCAGCGATGTGATCTTGAGTTATGATGGCCTGAAGATGCTCCTCACAGGCTGTGGGCAATTGATCACAGATTCTCACACTACAATAGTGCGGGAGGATCTGCGGAAAACGCTTGCGAGTATCACCGGGGACAAAGCGATCCAGGGAGTAAGTGGCCGATTATCTTTTGGCGGCAATGGTGATCCTCAAGACAAAGCCGTAGTGATCTTGCGCATCAGTCCTGAGGGATATGTAATTCTTGAGGGGGTTCGCGGTCAATTTTTCCTATAATCGTCTTTTTAAGGAAATCCGCTTCATACGTTAAAGCCAACACTCCTGTGTTGGTTTTATTCTGTTATACTTGTTTTAATATTTTTGATTCGAATAACATACGGTAAATGAAATTATTTTTTCCTTCGTCCTCTATTTTTTTGTTTTTCGCATATTTTATCGTTTTTATATAGATATTCATTTTAAAAAAAGGAAAAGTATAGGAAAACTGGTTTTTCCTCTCGACGGAATAGTGACTCCCATTTTATAATGAGTGATGATGTTGCATGACTCAATAGATACAGTAAAAAATTTAGGCGAGAAAGAAAGTAGGTTGCCCATTGAAATGTTCTTTTTGCCATATGGAAAATCGGGTGGGCAGCCATTTTTGTAATTCCTGCTCCAGTCCCTTACCTGTTTTTCCTGGATCGGTGGAGACGGGTCATCTCCGTGTTGGTTCACGCCTGCTTAGCGGGCGCTATATCATTAAACAGATATTGGGGCAAGGGGGGATGGGGACTGTCTTTTTAGCGACGGATAGTCGTATCCACAACAAACTTGTAGTCATTAAAGGACTCGTTTCGACGAATACTGATCCATCTCGCCGGGCCGACGATATTCGTAACTTTCGGCGGGAAGCGATGATGCTCTCCTTGATTGTGCATCCGCTGGTTCCTAGTGTCACCGACCAGTTTCAGGAAGACAATCTTTATTTTATAGTGCAGAGCTATGTGGATGGCGAGAACCTGGAGCAGCAGTTTGAGCGTAATGGGCAACGGCCTCTGGATGAGGCCTCGCTTTTACGGTACGCGGTAGAGATCCTCGACGTGCTGGAGTATTTATCGCGGCAATCGCCACCGATTATCCATCGTGATATCAAGCCGGCTAATATTGTTATTGGCTCACAGGACCAGAAAGCCCATCTGGTAGATTTCGGGATCGCGCGGGCTGAGATCAACCTCAACAATCAGCGCAAGCAGACCTCAGCTTTAGGGACACTTGGTTACGCCCGACCGGAGCAGCATCAGGGAAATGCCGATGCGCGTTCGGACCTATATGGATTAGCAGCGACGTTGCACCATTTGTTGACGGGGCGAGATCCATGCAACTATCCACCCTTTGAGTATCCGCCAGTGCGCTTGCTGAATCCGGCATTGGACGTACAGACGGAGCAGATTTTAGAGCGAGCGTTGCAGCGGGAATTGCTGAAGCGTTATGCCAATGCGCGCGAGATGCGTCAGGACATTGAGAAGGTTCTGAACCAACGCTTTGGGGCCGTTGCCAGCAGCAATAATTATATTCTTGGAGCTTCAAGCCCACTTCTGGGACGGAGTGGTGGCAGTAGTGTTATAGGAGGAAGATCAGGGAATACCTCTCACCTGATACCTCTATTGAATGTTTTTTCACGGTTCCCATTCATTGAGAAAACGTGGATATCGCTCAAGAAACCGTCACGAAATCGTCCGTCTATTCTGGTTTTTACAGTTCTGCTTGTTTTATCAGTGGTGATCTGCTCTTTGTTCGCGCAACGCAGCAATATATTCGCACCACACGACGGTGGAGATATTGGTTCTAACATTACCACACCTGGATTGGGATCAGATGCGCCCACCAGTGTAGGTGTGGTGAAAGCTCGCAATGGTGAGATGCTTGGGGTGAGCGATGGGCAATTTCCCT
>CAXTTV010000111.1:15371-16204 GCA_964247295.1 uncultured Ktedonobacteraceae bacterium
AGCTTCAGGGGAAGGTGAACCCGGCTTTCTTTGAGGAGTATGCCCAGGCCTATGACCCACAGCGTCGTCATGGGGGGAACCCGTATGGCTTTACCCGACCGGATAGCGATGTGATGCTTGGCTATGATGCTTTGAATGTCATTCTCGCTGGTTGCAGACAACTTCTGATGGGTTCTCATACTGAAATAGTAGGGGAAAATCTACGGAAGGTGCTTGCGAGTATCACCGGGGACAAAGCGATCCAGGGAGTAAGTGGCCGGATCTCTCTGGGCGGCAATGGTGATCCTCAGGACAAAGCCGTAGTGATCCTGCGGGTCAGTCCGGAGGGGTATGTGATTTTAGAAGAGGTAGATGGACAGTTCTTCCTATAATTTTTCTGAAGCATCCCTTATTAAAGATTACTTCTATCTCTAGTAAGGGATTTTTTTAACCAATTCTCTGGGTTTTTTATTTTAGTACGTATTTTATAGATCCTCGTTTGGCGATATTCAACTTTTCCAATACTCGGTTATGTGCTTTTCCTGTATTTTTTAGAGATGTTTCCACTTAAAAAGTGAAAAGTATAGGAAAATTGGATATTTCCTCTCGACTAAATCAAGATTACTACTTATAATTAATAATGGCGTTACATATCCATTAGACAATTACAGATATTGAGGCGAGAAAGAAAGCAGGCCGTTCTATGGAATGCTCTTTTTGCCATACAGAAAATCAGTCGGGAAGCCGTTTTTGTAGTTCCTGCGGTAATTTCTTCCCTTCCTCTCCAGAAAGATCTGGTACCGATCACCTGGTTGTTGGTTCGCGTCTGCTTGGAGGGCGTTATACCATTAAAC
>CAXTTV010000112.1:0-16181 GCA_964247295.1 uncultured Ktedonobacteraceae bacterium
GTGGCGCGACGAGCCGGCCTGGTCGGACGAGGTGTCGGTGATCCTGTTCATCTGATCGAACTACCCGGAGTCGATCATTTCGCGCTTATCAATCCTACTTCCCAGGCCTGGGAACTCACTGTCGAGGCTCTGAAAAATCTTCTGGGCTTTTAGCAATCCTCTAGATGCCATAAAAAGTCGGATCTCCCGTACCAATCAAGAGATCCGACTCCTGCAAAGCACCTTTAACCCTATACGCCGCTTTAGCAGGATTTTGTTTCTGGCTTGGCGGTCAACCCCGTCTGTGAGGCGCAAAGCACATAAACCTTGCTATCTGCCTGCAAAAACACCCCTGATCCATAAGCGGCCTCAACAAATGGCGAGGACCAGGCGCTTTGTTGCGCATTCTTAAAGAATTGATCATCTCCCCCATTCAAAACAATCACGGTGTGCTGGCTGGTCCGCTCCATATTGGGATCATCGAAACGCCCCTCCAGTCGGGTCAACTTGTATCCTGAGTGAATACCAAATATGTTCATCCAACTGGGAAAACGCAGAATGTTCCCCTGCATCATCCACTCGTCGCCCGCCACTATATAGGTGCCGGTACCAGGGGCAGTATTTCCATTGGTGTCGTAAAGCGTGAGATCAACGCTCATGGTATGGGTAAGGTTGGTGTTCGTGGCTTTGATCTGCCCAACTTTGATCTCTCCGGTTAACCCCATGTAGGTCTGAGCGGTAAAGGCTAACCACAACAGTGAGAAACCAAACAGGATCAGCACTGCTCCACTTAATGCTCTCGCCGGACGAAAACCTCGCCGTTTGTACATGACGACATTTCGGCCCCGTTCCTCGTCGTAGAAACGCACCTTTCGCCTCCCTAAAGAGGCCGATGAGACAATCAAGGCGACCCCTATACCTGCAACAAGAATAAGAATGATCTGAGGCAGGCCAAATTGGATCGGTGTGTTCATGCTCTGTCTCCCTTGTTTACCCCTCTGGTATCTTCGCGCAAAAAGGTTATTCGTAAGAAGATACGTATAAAAGTGAAGCTAAGTTTTATATACACAAGATACAACGTAAAAATTCGGCTCTGCTACAAATACCCCCTCCTTGCAATCTCTCTTCTCAGAAGCATGGTGTGAATATCAATACATGCAAAACTTTATCTTTGTGCTACTTTATTACCTCTAACTCGTCTTCTAATATAGAAGCTTGTAAACGACTACTGTTTTCAGTCAGAAAAGGAGCTTACTTTTACCATGAATAAACCAAATGCGATTATCTTTGATCTGGATGGGGTACTCACAGATACCTCTGAGTATCACTATCAGTCCTGGCAACGCCTCGCTGATGAGGAAGGCCTGCCCTTCTCGCGCGCGGATAACGACGCCCATCTGCGAGGCGTCGGACGCAAAGAGTCGCTTCAGTATATCCTGAAAGGCAAACAGGTCTCTCCCGAAAAATTTCAGGAGATGATGGATCGCAAAAACAACTACTATACTGAGATGATTCAGAAAATGTCTCCTAAAGATCTTGTTCCCGGAGGCCGCGAGCTGTTACAGGAGATCCGCGCGGCTGGCATTAAGATTGCGATTGCCTCCGCCAGTAAAAATTGCAAACCGGTGGTAGAACACCTTCAGATCACTGATCTCCTCGATGCGATCGCTGATGGCTACAGCGTTGAGAACAGCAAGCCGGTCCAGGATATCTTTGTCTATGCCGCTGGTATGGTACGAGTTTCTACCTCCCAATGTGTCGTCATTGAAGATGCCGATGCTGGTGTCGAGGCCGCGAAAAATGGGGGTATGCGTGCGGTCGGCATTGGCCCAGCCGAGCGTTTCCAGCACGCCGACAAGGTTCTACCAGATATGAAGAATAAACATCTTCAGGATCTGATTGGTTAACAATAGGGCCGGAAAGCGTTCTTCTTCTCGATAGTAGAACGCTTTCTTATTTCGATAACCCACTATTCAGAATAGATGCGAAAGGTGATAAAAGATCTGTGAATCTCTGGCAAGTACAAGAAAATACCTTTGAGCCCAAAAAGATCTATGCCAAGGAAACTCTGTTTACGATCGGCAATGGATATCTGGGCACCCGAGGCAGCTTTGAAGAAGGCTACCCTCGCGATAAACCAGCAACCCTGCTCTCCGCCGTTTTCGATCGGATTCCAATCGGTAAAGAGGAACTGGCAAATGTTCCAGATTGGGTGCCGATTAAACTGTTCCTTAATGGTGAGCGCTTTCGTATGGACCGGGGTACGATCCTGGAATATCAACGCACGCTAGATATTAAAAATGGGGTCCTGCATCGGGTTATTCGCTGGGAGAGCCCTTCAGGTATTAAGGCGAAAATTGAGACTGAGCGCTTCGCCAGCCTGGCTGACGAGCATGTCGCGGCTATCCGCTATCAGGTCACAATCGAAGAGGTGCCAGCCGCTCTCAATGGCCAATCGGTCGAGGTGAGCATCCGCGCCAGCTTTAATAGCGCTGTCGGTAACGATGACTTGATGCACTGGGTTCCAGTCGATCAAGGTCACGAAGGTGAGATTGTCTGGCTCCAGAATGAAACGAAAAGAACCAAAGTTCAATTGGTTCAAACAATGAGCTTTCATAGCGGGAGCAACACAACTTCCTCACAAATTTTTGACTCCGATATCGCTCCTAATATCCATATAAGCGATCGCCTCAACGGCGGTGAGACGCTCACGGCTTATAAGATTGTGTCATTCTATACATCCCGCGATGGTGACAATCCCTATCAACAGGCGCTGGACCATCATCACACCCTGTTAAATGGCTCCCCCAAAGAACCGGGCAAGATATACCAATCTCTGCTAGACACCAACAAGCAAGCCTGGAGCCAGTATTGGGAGGTCTCAGATATTCTTATCGAGGGTGATGAGATCGCGCAAATCGCGGTTCGCTATAATATCTATCAGTTGCGTATCAGTACGCGCTGGAATGATGATCGTTATAGCGTTGCGGCAAAAGGTCTGACCGGCTTCGGTTACAAAGGGCATATCTTCCACGATACTGAGATCTTTATGCTGCCCTACTTCACCTATACTCATCCCGAGGTTGCGCGCAATCTTCTGAAGTATCGCTATAACCTGCTACCAGCCGCAAGAGAAAAAGCGGCAAAGGGCGGTTATGAGGGAGCTCAATATCCCTGGGAGAGCACTCTGGATGGGGAAGAGGCAACACCCGAGTCAATCATCCATCCGGAAAGCGGCGAGATTATTCCTGTGCTTAATGGGCACATCGAACTTCATATCACTTGTAGTATTGCGCGGGCTGTTGCTGAATACTGGCGCATCACTGGGGACGATGCCTTTATGCGCGACTATGGCGCGGAAATCCTCTTGAGCACTGCCCAGTTCTGGTCCAGTCGCGTGGAAATGAGCAGCGATGGAAGCTCCTACCAGATCACAAATGTAATTGGTCCGGACGAATGGCATGAGCATGTCAATAACAATGCCTACACAAACTATCTGGTGAAATGGAATGTGGAGGCGGCCCTGAATGCAATTACCTGGCTGCGACAGGATGATCCAAACAAGGGCAGGGAACTTTTACAAAAGCTGCATATCAACGATAAGGCTTTGGATCACTGGCGCGATGTCACAGCCAGGATGTATGTCCCACAAAATCCCGAAACTAAACTCATTGAGCAGTTCGATGATTTCTTTAAACTGGCTCCGATGGATCAGGCTCTTTATGAGGGACGTACCCAGTCTTATCAGGCAATTCTGGGTATTCATGGGGTCCAGCAGTTACAGATTATCAAACAGGCTGATGTACTTCAATTGCTCACTGTCGCGAACGATCTGTTTGATGAAAAAACAAAGAAGATTAATTGGGACTACTACTTCCCAATTACCGATCATTCCTATGGCTCTTCTCTTACACCGGCCCTCCATGCCATTCTGGCCTGCGAACTTGGTCTACCTGAGGTCGCTTATAAGATGCTTATGACGGGCGCGCTGGTAGACATTGAAGATCTTCGGGGGAACGCGGCTGAGGGTATTCATGATGCCTGCGCCGGTGCTGTGTGGCAGGCTGTGATCCTCGGTGTCGCTGGCCTGCGATTACACAAAGAAGGATATCAGACAAGCCCACAATGGCCGCGTGAATGGACCCGCCTCAGTTTCTCTTTTAAACACAAAGGCAAGCTGAATAAGGTCGATCTTAGACGCGATACGAACTAATCCACTCAGAGGGAGAGGCTGCTGTAAGAATGTCCTCTCCCTCTTTTTCAGCAAGATGGTCAACAAACATTCCAGACTAATTTTAGATAGGTCGCTAAAACCTCTTGACAAATGACTAACGAAAGGGTATTATAGAGCCCGTGATGAGAACGCAGGCGCTAATAACACAGACATTATTCTGGCGCATTCGTCTAGTGGACTAGGACGCCGCCCTCTCAAGGCGGAGATCACGGGTTCGAACCCCGTATGCGCTACTTCTGAAAAGCAAGAGAAAGGTACATCTCTTGCTTTTTTTGCGCTCGCAATTCTGGCTTCAAGCCCTTTTCGATCTAAGAGCACCACATCTCTCTGATCTGGAATGGGCCTGCTACAATATAGATTGATATACGCGTGAGAAGCGCTAACTTCACAGAATATCTATATCTGAGATCAATCATACAAAAACGACGAGCATTCTACCCACAAGATATGCTGGAGATGAAAGGATTTTTTATGAAGAGATTTATTGCCATCGGGCTTGTTTTATTCAGCCTGCTGACGGTACTGGCTGCCTGTGGTATTCGAGATCAGGCTTCGACACCAACAGGGCCGACTGCGAAAATGGGAGGCGCGGCCTTTCTCGAAGAGAAGGTTACAGTTAAAAAAGGTGAGACTCTTACTATTATCGATACAGTCGCTGTTCCACATGTGATCGCTAATGGAACCTGGATTAATGGTCAGGCTAAACCCGCTGTTGAACAGGGCGCACCTACTGTTAATCTGAATTATACAGGCAACGATACAGTCGCAACCCCACCATTCAATACTGCTGGCACTTTTAAGCTATATTGCACAATCCACGGCAATATGAACCTGACGGTCGTTGTGCAGTAACAATCAGTACCACTGGCCAGGTTACCGGTAACCTGGCCTTTGTTGTGCCCAGAAAATCTATCTGCTACGTTTCTTAATAAAGAAACGATTCCTTGCTAAAAAAGCTGTGCCCTCTCCACTCTATAAATCTTCTTTAAAAAATTTATACATTTACCGAAATAATTGGGATATATAGTACTTTCTTAGCAAAAAAGTGCGCTTTTACAGCGGTTGTACAACGTTGTGCTATACTGTTCCCTGATATCTCGAAGTAAACAAAGGTGGTCGGAGCAAGATGCAGTTGCAGACAATAGAGAAAAATCATAGATATACCAAACGCTTGTTTCCACTGAAAGTTGGCGCGGCTTTACTGCTGCTGACGTTCAGTATTATTCTGGTAGCCTGTGGCAGCCAATCAGGAAACGCGCAACTGGCACCAGGCAATCCCAGGCCTACGGTAACAATTCAGGTTCCCGATGGCACAAATGGCTCTCCAACGCCGGCTCTGCCAGAATATTTATGTGGTGCCTGGGCGACAGACACTGCCCCAACCTTTGCCGCTGGAAAAAGTATTAATATATTTGCTAAATTTACTCATACTATAAATAGCAATCCTGTAGGTGTCGCGGGTGCCAATGCCAATGCAACGGCCACATGGCCCGATGGGACAACCAGCAACTATACCGCCACTACGAGTTCTGATGGCCTTGCCATCTTTACTCTGCAAATGCAACCCAGCGCTCTAAATCATATTGTGTTGGTGACTGTCACTTTCTCGGGCAACGGTCAAACCTGCGATACAACAAAAAGCCCGGCCTTTTTTACAGCAGGCGCTGTCGCATCTACGACTGGACAAACTCCCCCAGTAACCCAACCGGGTCAACCAACTCAACCCATTCAACCAACTCAACCGGGTCAACCAGGTCAACCAACTCAACCCATTCAGCCAACTCAACCCATTCAACCAACTACTCCGGTCATTATTGCTACACCTCCCTTCGGGTCTCCAACACCGTCAGGTGGGTTGCCAACACCAACAAGATAGGTAGATACCGTTTAAGGACCTGCTCCCTCACAGGAGTGGGTCTTTTTCAATTTCGGCTATTTCTCATAAATCATCCAGAAGTTCCCAAGGCTTTTAGCTATAGCAAGAAATGGACGTTCCTTGTAAAGCGGAAAAAAGAAAGGGGAATTTTTAAGGTGTTTGGACGTTTTTGCTTATTTGACACATTCCTGAAGATATGCTAGACATAGAGAGATGAAGAAGTGCCCAGTTTGGCGCCATGACCGCTTGTCAGAGACATCTTTGGATAGCAAATGGAGGGGATCTCTATGGCCGTAGAACGCCAGAATGATAATCAAGCAGATACCAATAGTACACCTGCCGTCCTAACTATTTTGAAAGCGTTTAACGCGACCACCGGCGAGCAGATCGGGGAGCTCCCTATCTCCGATGAGGCAGAGGTAAAAGCTGTGGTGGCACGTGCCAGAGCTGCTCAAACCGCATGGGGAAAACTGAGTCTGAAACAACGTGGAGCTTATCTTTACCGGTTCCGCGATATTATGATTAACCGCGCCGAGGAGATCGCACGGCTGATCTCTCAGGAGACTGGCAAACCTGCTATCGAGGGTCTGATCACTGAGGTTGTGGCTGCTGCTGATATTATTAGTTACTATGTGAAAAATGCTCCTCAGATGCTCGCGGATGAACCAGTTAAGCTGCATCTGATGAAACACCGCAAAAGTTATCTGCACTATACTCCTTTAGGCGTTATTGGTATTATCTCGCCATGGAATTTCCCTTTTATTCTCGGCCTCTCAGAGGTGCTTGTCGCGCTGCTCGCTGGCAATGCTGTTGTCCTTAAGCCTTCTGAGTTTACCCCTATGAGCGCTCAGATTATCTCCGATATGTTTACGGAAATCAATCTACCAGAGAACGTGTTTCAGATTATCCATGGTGAGGGCCCAACCGGGTCGGCTCTGGTGAAAAGTGAGATCGATAAGCTCTGCTTTACAGGCGGCGGTTCAACAGCGCGCCGGATTATGGCGGCGGCTTCGGAGAATCTTACTCCGGTGGTTTTTGAGCTGGGTGGAAAAGATCCCTTGATTGTTTGCGCCGATGCGGATGTTGAGCGAGCAGCTCAAGCGGCGGTCTGGGGCGGCTTCGCGAACTGCGGTCAGATCTGCGCCTCGGTTGAGCGGGTGTATGTCCATAAAAATGTGGCTGAGCCTTTCATTCAAAGAACTGCGGAACTTACGCGTAAGCTGCGCATCGGGAACGCAACAGAGAATGATGATGTTGATGTCGGCTCGATGATCCATGAACGTCAGGTTCAGATCTCTGAGCAACAGATAGACGATGCGGTCGAGAAGGGCGCGAAGATCCTCACGGGTGGCAAACGCCCCACGGGCCTGGATGGTCCGTTCTTCGAGCCAACCGTTCTGGTGAATGTGGATCATACAATGGATGTAATGACCGAGGAGACGTTCGGCCCACTACTCCCCATTAAGGTGGTCGAGGACGACGCGGAGGCGATCCGTCTGGCAAATGAGAGCAATTTGGGCCTGAATGCCTATGTGTTTAGTAAGGACTCCGCACATGCCGATGAGGTGGCCCGACAAATCGAGGCTGGGAGCGTGCTGATTAACGATGTGATCTTTTCTTATTCTGTCCCGGAAGCTCCCTGGGGGGGCGTGAAACAATCCGGGATTGGTCGCGTCCATGGCGGTGAGATTGGCTTACGCGAGTTCTGTCAGGTCCGCCATGTGATGGGTGAACGCATTCATATCCCTAATAAGAAAGAGCTATGGTGGTATCCCTACAAAGCTTCTCAAATCCCTTTCTTTACTAGAACGCTTAAGCTCCTTTTTAAAGGCAAAAAATAGTTTCGATGCTACCCTGATGAATAACGTGACTCGTCTTTATTCTGTACAATGCAAATGACATGACAGAATACGACCACTGAAGCGATAAAATGAAAAGAGAAGGAAGTCTCCGGTCGTAACATAGGCCGAGATACTTCCTTCCTGTATCTCCGAGGAGCTCTATTATATGACGACGATTTCGGATGTTCGCCCACCTTATCACACTGAGGGAGAAGATTTTCGCCGCCGCAAGGTGGTAATCTGTGGCGGCGGCCTGGCGGGTCTTTCCGCCGCTAAAATGCTGCTCGATAGCGGTTTCGATGTGGAGCTACTGGAGGGCCGCGAGCTCCTCGGCGGGAAGGTTTCTTCCTGGAAAGATAGCCAGGGAGATTGGATTGAGAGCGGCCTGCATGTGTTCTTTGGGGCTTATGATGAGATTTTTAATCTGATGCGCGAATTGAATATTTATGACAATATTCTCTGGAAAGAACATGCTCTAACGTATACATTGGAAGATGGTGAGCGCTTCGCGTTTAAGACGGCAGATCTCCCCAGTCCCCTTCATCTAGTACCCGCTGTCTTCGGCCAAAAATACTTTAGCCTCGCTCAGACGATGACACTGGCAAAAGCTATGCCAGCGATTGTCTTTGGCTCGGAAAAATATTATAAGGAACAAGATTTTATTACTTATGAGGAATGGCATCTGAAAAATGGCATCAGTAAGCAGATGCTGAAGAAGATGTTTCTACCCATGGCTCTGGCTCTGAAATTTCTGCCGCCCGAAGATCTGTCCGCGAAAATTGTGCTGGATGTCGCGGGTATCTTTCTTCGCGAGGATAAGGCCTCGATGATGGGTTTTCTCTCCGGCTCTCCTGAGGAAAAACTGATCCAACCTCTGGCGAAGGCGATTACTAGTTCCGGAGGGACGATCCGCACAAATACGAAGGTTCGGGCTCTGCTTCCTAAGGCTGGTTCTCCAAATCAAGAGTTAGATGGAGTTCGGCTGGAAAATGGTGAGGTGGTGCACGGCGACTACTACTTGCTGGCCTTACCTGTGCATAAATTAAACCAACTGATCCCTGAGGAGTGGCGGCAAAGCTATGAATACTTCCGACGCCTCTCTCTATTCGCGGGCGTTCCGGTGATGACGGCGCAGATCTGGCTGGATCGTCAGGTGACGGGTATCAATAATATCCTTTTCTGCCCTGATGGCATTATTCCAGTTTATGCCGATATGGGAAATACGACACCCGATTATTCGTTTGGTGGTCGCTCTCGCATGCAGTTTGTGGTCGCGCCCGCTCGCGATCTGTTCCATCTGGAGGATCAGGAGGTGATCCAGCGGGTCTGGGAAAATGTGCAACGCGTTTTCCCTCAGACGGCTCCAGGCGCGAAGATCGTGAAGAGCAGTCTGGTTCGTATCCCTCAGTCGGTCTACTGGCCCAAACCAGGCCTGGATGCTCTCAGACCTACACAAACCTCGCCAATCTCGAATCTGTTCCTGGCAGGCGGCTATACTATCCAAAAGTTTTACGATAGTATGGAGGGCGCGGTTAGCAGCGGTCGCTTAGCTGCCAGGGCCCTGGTGAATAGCGCACGCGAACCTTCACGCTTATGAAACAGATTATAGCTAACCCTTCTTTGATACAGGAAGAAAGACAGCCACACCCTTTGAAGGTGATCCGGTGGAGGCTGTTCATTCTCTTTTTCCCACTGGCGGGGCCATTTCTGGCCCCTCTTTTTAGTGCGATCGGGATCTGGCCTTTTACCTGGATCGCGCGCTTTGTCTACTTTTTGGGCGATGTGATCTGCCCTCTACCGGGGCGCGCTCCCTTCCTGGGAGGCTATTCTACGGCAATCTGCCCCCTCTGCTATGGCGCTCTGCTAGGCATGACTGCGATTCTACTGACGTTCCCTTTCCGCCCTGTAGTACGCCAGTGGTGGGAAAAAGTCCCCTGGGGCCTGCAATTGGTTTTGAGGTTGTGTGCTATAACTCCCTGGCTCAGCGATTATGTCCTGAATAAAGCTGGCCTCCTCTATACCCCTCTATGGATGATGTATCTACTGGGGCTTCCAGGTGGGCTTGCGGTTGGCTTACTAACTTATTTTGTGAGTAATGAGAGCGCCTGAGACGCGTATACGCTATACTAGTGGCACCGCTCTTCTTTCAATTTTTTGAACCTTTCTTCTCTTTATGCCCTTTTTTCTCGATGGATCATATTATACTATGATCCATCTTTTTTGTTGTTCACATGATGTTCACAGAAAAAACTTGCATCTTTCTATGCATCGAGGCATAATCTAAAAGAAAGGTATGTCATGCATGAATTGCTGTACAGACGCACAAGGCGAGCAAGGAGTACCGGCTAGAGGGAGTAGAAATGAGCCTGCCGAGAAATAGCGATAGCGATACATTACCACAGTCATCATCTGTATCTCAGCATACAGCCAGGGCGGATCTTATTGAGACAAATGCTGATTTTCTGGAGGTCGGCCAAGCAACGGAGGCACACGAGTCTCAAAGGCAATCTGTTAAACACAGCACACTCAAGGAACAACGCACCCACCACTCTGGATACCAGGACACTACCTCCTCATATTTAACACCTGCTCTTTCTCCACCCCCCCCTAAAACCAAACCTGATTCCACCTCAAAATCGCGCAACCGTTCAAATACATCACAATCCAACACACAAGACGAAGCATCGGGTAGTCGCGTTCTTTTGCGTCAGATTACCCAGTTACGCGAGGAAAACCAACGCTTACGCTGGGAGCTGAACGAGGTACATCACGATCTTGAACGGCTGGTGACGGAGTATAGTCAGGCTCAAGATCAGTTCGATAACGAGGCAAAGGAATATCGACGGCAGTTAACTATTGCCCAACTTCAGATTCAGCAGCTACAGACCACACACGAACATATCTCCCAATTAAAAATTGAGGAAGAGGCCCGACGCCTGATCGCTGACGCGGCCCAAACTATGGAACTGGCACCCGATGATCCCCACCCACTATTGCGCGATGTAGCAAAAACTATTGAGTTTAAAACCAAACAAGAGGGGGATAGACATACAACTTCTGCAATTTATATGGTTCGCGAGGCGCAACGTAAAGCGGAGCTTATGCAGCAGTCGCTACAGCAGGAACAGGACAGTCTGGCTGCCGAACGCCAAAAACTCATTGAGATGCAGCAGAGCGTCCGTGAACAGGCGGACTTACGCTATAAGACGCTAGAGAGCCGCTTAAAGGCCCGTTGGACCGCTGTGTTCGCGGTCCTGATAACGGCTCTACTGGCTTTGATGTCGCTGCTACAACTCCTTTTCTTTGCTCTAAAATTGGCGACTCCGATCGCGCTATTTCTTCCTTTGATGATTTGTGTTGTACTTGCTGGAATTGGCGGCTATCTACGCTCAGTCCTCTCACATCTGGGCTCACAGGTCCCTCAAAAAAAGAAGGTGAAAAAAACCTGAGACTCTACCTTAACGCAACTTGAGCAGGGTCTGCACTAATCGACGATTGCTGGCTGCCATAGAACCACTTAGATAGGCTTCAAAAGTAGCCTGCTGAAAACCTGTACTTAGCGTTGGATAGGCGTGAATGGTGTTATAAATGTCGTTTACAGTCAAATGCTTCTGCATCGCCAAGGAGATCTCGCCCAGGATCTCCCCGGCATGCGCTCCTACAAGATGAGCGCCTACAATCTCCTCTTTTTTCCCAGCCAATATAAGCTTGATAAAGCCGCGCGTCTCTCTCTCGGTCTGCGCCCGGTCAATCTCTGACCAGGGAAATGTAATCACTCGCACATTCTTGTGCTGAAGTCTGGCTTCTTCATAGGTCAGCCCCACACGCGCCGCCTCGGGATCTGTAAAGGTACACCAGGGAGTTACTCGATAATCAACTTTTTTATGTAAGAGGTTCGGTAACAATGCATTGCGTACAGCAATCCCTGCCTGGTAGGCCGCGACATGCGAAAAAAGATAGGTTCCTATCACATCTCCAATGGCAAACACTGCGGGACTACTGGTCCTGAGATGTTCATCCACCTGAATCCCTTTTTTAAAGTCTGAGATAATATCACCAGCCTTCAGGTTCAGGCCCTCTAGATTTGGCTGCCGACCCGCCGCAACCAAAATCTCCTCGGCTTCAAAACGCTGCTCTCTCTCCTCGATAGTGACAGTTACAACTTTTTGTGATCCCAAGCGCTCAACCTTTTGTACCTGTACACCCGTGATTACTCGCACACCATCGACCTCTAAGGCTTCAGCGATCGCGGCAGAAACATCAGGGTCTTCTCTGGGCAGCAGGCGATCGCGCGATTGTAACAGCGTCACTCGAACGCCTAATTGCCCAAAGGCCTGACCCAACTCCGCGCCGATCGGTCCTCCACCCAGGATTACAAGAGAGCGGGGCAACTTCTGAAGATCAAAAACATCCATATTTGTAAGAAAGCCGACCTCGACCAGACCCTCAATCGCGGGAACCAACGGTCGCGATCCCGTTGAAATGATGGTAGACCGGGTTTGAACCCGCTGATCTCCTACCTGCAATTCCTGAGCAGACAAAAACTGGACAGGAGTGATTCGTACATCTAGATGCTTAACCTGCTCCTGCTCAACCGCTCCTATCCGATCAATAACCCCATGAATAGATGCAGTAATCCTGGCATAATTCGGCTGGAAATCATCTTTGAATGCACCGAACGCGGAGAGTTCCCGCGCCTGCTTAACTAATCGGGCTACATGCAACAAACTTTTACTGGGAACACAGCCGTACCGCAGACAGTCACCTCCCAGACTCTCTTTATCCACAAGCAGGGTCCGGGCCCCCAGCGAGGCGGCGATCCTGGCCGCCGTTAGACCACCAGATCCTCCACCAAGTATTGTTAGATCATAATGAGACATAAACACTCCAATCAAAATATATTCCTACAAAGAAGAGATGTAATGGGAAAAGATACTGGATAGTCAAAAATAGACGTACAAACACGTTCTCATCTCTACCAGTGAACAGATCTATCAGAAAAATGGTAGTCTTACAGAGGCTATTCATCGTGATAAAGGTGACACGTCTATTTGTGAATACCTGTATCCCTGAAGGAGAGGTTTTATGGAAACAGAACAGAAACCAACGGAGATGCACCAGCATACAATTTGGCAGGATGGCAAGAAGCCAGAACCGTGTGTGATTGTCGTCTTCGGAGCAACGGGCGATCTCGCTCATAAAAAGATTCTACCAACTCTGGCCCATCTCGTCAAAGATCATCCTGTACCCGAAGGCTTCTCAATCCTGGCCTACGCCCGTCGCCCAATGGATGACGAGCAATGGAGACAGGATGTGACGCAATCTATCACTCAATATATGTCCGCAGATGACAAACCCGACGCGGATTTTCTTCAGAAGTTCGCTCAGCGACTATTTTACTGCCAGGGAAACTTTGACGATCCTAACGGCTATCTCAAGTTGGGTGCAGAGCTGGATAAGCTGGATAAAGAACGAGGCACAAAATGTAACCGCCTCTTTTATCTTGCTACTCCTCCAGGTCTCGATAGTACGATTATCGAGCAGTTGGGCAAAGCAAACCTGGTTCATCCAGTGATGGCGGATGGCACTCAACGCCCCTGGAGCCGGATTATTATTGAGAAACCCTTTGGTCACGATCTGGCCTCCGCTCAGGAACTTAATCAGATCTTGAGTAAGGTCTTCCGGGAAAGCCAGATCTTCCGCATCGATCACTATATGGGGAAAGAGACCGTTCAAAATCTGATGGCTTTCCGCTTCGCCAATAGGATCTTTGAGCCGCTCTGGAATCAGCGTTATATCGATCATATCCAGATCCTCATGGCGGAAGATATCGGTATCGGAACACGCGCCGAGTTCTACGATCAGGCCGGAGCCATTAGAGATATTGTTCAAAATCATATTATGCAGATCCTGACGTTGATCTCTCTTGAACCACCTGTCAGTTTTGATGCCGATGATATCCGCAATGAAAAAGTTAAGGTTCTGAAAGCGGTCCCTCATCTAACACAGGAAGAAGTGAGACATCGTACTGTGCGCGGCCAATACGTTAGCAATGTGGTCAATGGCGAAAAACTGAACGGTTATAAGGAAGAACAGGGGATTCCAACCGACTCCACAACTGAAACCTTTGTTGCTCTGAAACTCTACGTTGATAACTGGCGCTGGGCCGGTGTCCCCATCTATGTACGAACTGGTAAAAGGCTCCCCAAACGCAATACTGAGGTCTTTGTCCAATTCAAAAAGGTTCCCCACCAGCTCTATAAACCCTCAGATGTGAAAGGGATGGAACAAAATAGCCTGACTATCCGTATTCAACCCGATGAGGGCATGGATCTCCGCTTTGGAGCAAAAGTGCCAGGCGCGGCACGCCATCTTAAAACGGTCGATATGAATTTTTACTATAACGAGTTTGGCGTCCTATCACCCGATGCTTATGAACGATTGATCGCCGACTGTATGCTGGGTGACTCAACACTGTTTATCCGACGCGATGAGATCGAGGCGGCCTGGGGCATTATCGATAGCGTTACAAAAGCCTGGAAGAATATGGACGCATCTTCCGTTCATCCCTATCCCGCCGGCAGTTGGGGACCGGAAGAGGCCAATGCGCTCATTGAGAAGGATGGGCGGCATTGGGCTAATCCCTAGTCATCTCCTGTCATTATAACTCTCTCCATTGTAAACGCCTGCATTGTACAAAGCGCAGGCGTTTGTTTATTGGGAGTGAAAATCTCCACAGAGATTTTCCAGGCTCATGAAAAATTCCCTCATCGAAAAAGTGCAGATTGTCGATATAAGCAATAGCTCTATTTAGTACGAGACTATTTGTTACAGAAAGGGGCGAGGTATTCGATTATACGTCTGCCCTTCTCAAGGGTGGGTTGTCAGTACCTCTTCTATTGAGGATGAAAGAAGCTTGCATCTTTCCAGGTATCCACCAACAGTATTGCTCTATCGGCCATATGCAGGTTCATTATCTTTATGTGGGAACAGGTGAGATACCAATTGTATTGTTGCACGATGACTATACTTCGGCGGTCTTTTTTCAGGATTTTATGCTCGCGCTTGCGCAAAGCGGTGACTATCAAGTGTATGCGCCCGATCTGCGTGGCTTTGGTAATACGGAGGCACTGCCTATTGACGCAACCCATGGGATCAGCGATTTTACCTACGATCTCTATGCTTTTACCGACACACTCAAAATCGACCGCTGCCATCTTTTTGGTTGGGGCCTGGGCGGTGCTATCGCGATGCAATTTCTCATTGAGCAGCCAGAAAGGATTAGAAGCCTGGCGCTTCAGGCCCCCATCTCACCATTTGGCTTTGGCGGAACGAGAGGAGCCGAGGGCGAACCAATCTGGCCCGATTTCGCTGGTAGTGGAGCTGGTGATGCCAATACAGATTTTGTCGAGAATCTCGCACATCACGAAGAGGGCAACAAAGGCATCGCTCCCCGCTCTTGCCTGCACGATTTTATTTTTCATCCCTCGTACCGGCCCGAAGCCGCACGCGAGGAATGCTATCTCGCGGGCATGCTCCATACAAAAGTCTCTATCTATAATTACCCTGGCGATGTCGCGACCTCCAATCACTGGCCTTATATCGCCCCTGGCAAACACGGCGTGGAAAATGCGATCTCGCCCAAATATCTTAATCTCTCACGGCTGCCTCAGATCTCTCCCAAACCTCCTATTATCTGGATTCGCGGCAACGACGATCGGATGATTTCTGACCGCTCCCTTTTCGATCTGGGGTATCTAGGCGAGATCGGCGTGTTGCCATACTGGCCAGGCAGCGAGGCTTATCCAGCCCAACCAATGCTTCAACAGACCCGCCATATTCTGAAACAATATCAAGCGAACGGAGGGGATTATCTGGAGATTGTCTATGAACACTGTGGACATGCTCCTCATATTGAAAAGCAACAGGAGCTACTCATACTTTACAGTGGCTTTGTCAGAGACTACTGCCAATCTTCTCTCGCCTGAATATAACGATCTCGACTCCACAAAAAAGATCCCAACCGGAATTGGTTGGGATCTTCTGGCTCCCCGAGTAGGACTCGAACCTACAACCCATCGGTTAACAGCCGATTGCTCTACCATTGAGCTATCGAGGAAAGCTCTGCATTGTTTATTAAAAACAGTAATTAGACTATACACTCTACATTGCGATTTGTCAACCCATTTTCAAGAATTGTGTTACGGATCAGTGATATTGTCAGGGGAAGAGAGATCAGTGAAAATGTCAG
>CAXTTV010000113.1:0-16084 GCA_964247295.1 uncultured Ktedonobacteraceae bacterium
AGATTCTAGCGGGTGGCAGCTAAAAAATGTGTTGAATTCCTAAAAGCTTAGATCAGAGTAATATTCTCCGCCGGTACCCAGGCCTGACGGTGGTTGTAGTTAATCGAATACCAGAGTTTTTTCGTCCCAGCCTCAACGGTAGTTGTGGTTGTTACAAAGGTCGACCCTACTGGTGCATCTCCTATCACAAAGCTCAGGGTAGACGAGCTGAGATCTGGCCGGCTGTAGATCGCTACAGGCTTCCCATCCAGCCTTTTGATCTTAAGAGGGCGGCCATAGCTTTTGTTCTCAATCACAGCATTGGCCGGGGCAGCCAGCCAGCCCTGGATCGCATGCGCCGTGTGATCCACTTTGCCATCAGATCCATTCTTTGGCTGGTCTATGCCAAACCAGACCTGATACATATACTGCCCTGTCCCCGCCGGATCTTTCACCTTTTTTGTATAGGTATAACTTAAACGTGGCTCAATATTAGAGGTGACATCGGTGACATCGGTTGCCGAGTAGATTGAAGCTATTCCAGAATTAGTTGCGGGCCCATTATAGATGTAAAAGTAGTTAAAGTTCGCGGGTGTCTCGTGCCCGTTTTTGCCAAAAGGCTTGCGTGAAGACTCTGGGGTAAGCGTCAGAACCCCCTTGTGCCCGGATAGCGGCGTCTCCTTCACATTTTGCTTACTGATCAGATCGATATAGTAGTCCCAGAGCCAGTAAGGACCGGGATCGCTATGGTTTACCACTGATACTAGAGAGGAGGGAACGGTTGCATGGCCCAGAATATGATCGTGATCCAATGAAATATGATATTTTTTCGCCAGGTACGCGACCAGTTTCGCCGAGGCCAGATATTCTTTCGTGTTGTACCAGAGGTAGCCGGTAGCGGCAAAGCCCGCATGCTCTATACCAATTGAGCGCCGGTTAGACCAGAGATTGCCATCGTGGAAGGCGATGTCTTTTTCATGCAGCACCTGATACACACGGCCCTCGGTATCAATAACATAATGGCTGCTGACATCAGTATTGGGATCGGAGAAGGTGTAGAGGGCACTGATCGCGCTACCCTCGATATCGTGAGAAACAACATAGTTAATAAGATAATCTTTAGGACGATTGCCCTCAAAATAGTTACAATGAGGTGCGTTATCCGGTAGAAGGGTGCAATCGTGAATTTTTGGATCAAGAATGCAATCGATTGCTCCAGGATAGTCAGTCTTACCATCGGCCTTACAGCCATTGGGTAGTGGATCTTTGCTGACGGCAGCCGGAGTAAGCGTGTGAGTATCAGGCTGAACTATCTGGGATTGCAGTGTCAGCATTTCACCTGAGTCGGTAGGAGCCTCAAAGCCTGCCTGTATAATCTGATAAACCTCGTCGGCATACGCCTTTGCCAGATACTGATCGCTGCTGTGACTGTAACGAGCCACCGCGCCATACCACCCGGCAAGGGAAGATGGTACCGTATGATCTGGCGAAAGGGTGCGTGCATCTTGCTGAAGCAGCCAGGCCCCACCACGCAGGTTCGTAGACAGATCGTGTTGTAGCGTCTGAGGAGAGATCTTCAACGCCTGGGCCGCCTGGTCTAGCGTGTCATAATGAGGGTTTTTTACTAGATGCATACAGCCATAGCCACCGTCAATGCTTGGCTTGCCCTTATTCATGCTGAGACGCCCCTCTGTGTAGCAAAGGGCCAGCAGTAGCGAACGCGGTACCTGGAATTCGTCCGCCGCACGCGTAAAATCGGGAGCTACAGAGTCAGGTTGAGATGCAGCCAGAGCCGGCCTCGCACCTGGTCCAAGAACCATAAGTGTCATAATCAGACTAAAAAGAAGTGGTTTGAACCTCAAAATATGCTCCTTTTGCATGAAAATATTATCAATTAAAGATCTGTGGATTGAAAATGAAAAATATCGCAATGATTACATCATACAAGATATATATCAATACAAGCAATACTTATTTTTAAATATATGATATTTATTAGAAGATTTTAATAAAAATACTAAATAGAAGAGTACAAGAAATACTGACACGTGGTCGTATACGTTTTTGTATTGTTTCGAGATAATGTTCCATCATGAGTATTTAGTGAGGGCTTACCCTAACCTCTTGCAGTGTTTACAGCGTTTCTGCTAATATGCAAAGAAAAGTAGGGTAAGGCGAGAACAAAGATATACAAAGTCATTTCCATTAATCACCAGCCGGACTTTTAGGAAAAAGTTACAAAGAAGGTCGTAAAGTCGTACCTTTAATACGTATAGTCTCTAGGTGTATTCCTGGGTAGCCAGGAAAATGGAGTTAAAAGTAGTAATATGGTACAGATATCGAATACCTCACCCCAGGAGGAGCCTGGAGCGCTTTCACGACTTCAGGCTGAAGTAAAAGAGAGTGAACAGCGTTTTCGCTCTACCTTTGATCAGGTTGCGGTTGGCATGGCGCACCTAGATCTGAATGGACGCTGGCTACAGGTTAACCAGAGGTTGTGTGAGATCCTTAGGTATAGCCGTGAGGAGTTACTTCAGACCGATGTTCAGAGCATTACCTATCCTGAAGATCTTGAAGTGGATCTCGCGGAGATGATCCGTCTCACAGGTGAACAAGATTATACATGCATTATAGAAAAACGCTATATTTGTAAAGATGGAACACCTATCTGGGTTCATGTAACGGTCTCTCAGGCCCGAGACGAAAAGGGCACCTTGCTTTACCTGATCGCGGTTATAGAAGATATTCATGAGCGCCGACAGCTTGAAGAACAGATCAAGCAACAGCAAAACGCTTTAGAGGTGGCGGCCCGTCAGGCTAATCACGAGCGGTTGCGGCTCCTGACGTTATTTGAGCAGGTGCCAGCCTTAATCTGCTTACTGCATGGACCTGAAATGACAATTGAGTTTGTCAATCAGCAGTTTTTACAAGTTACTGGTAAAGAAAATTCTACGGGGAAAACCGTAGCTGAAAAGTTTCCAGAACTGGTTAAACAGGGCTTTTTAACGTTACTTGAGCAGGTCTATCATACAGGTGAGCCCTACAACGCCAAAGAGGTTCCGGTACAGATTGTCAAAGACAGTGGTGAGCTTGTTGACCTCTATCTTAATTTTGTGTATCAGCCGACTCGTAATATTGAAGGGAAGGTTGATGGTATTCTTATTCACGCGATCGAGGTAACAGAGCAGTTTCACGATCGGCGGACACTACAGGAAAACAAGATACGTATGGAATTAGCCCAACGTTTTGGGCATATTGGTACCTTTGAGTGGAATATCCCGGAGAACCACATTATCTGGACTCCCGAACTGGAGACGTTGTACGGCCTGCCTCCTGGTGGTTTTGAAGGAAGATATGAGAATTGGACGCGGCGTGTGCATCCTGAGGATCTAAAAAAGGCCGAAGAGAACCTGCAAGCCGCAGTTAAGAGCGGTTCGCCATACAATGTCGAGTTTCGGGTTATCTGGCCCGATGGGACATTGCATTGGTTGCTGGGCAAAGGCGAGCTTTCAGAGTATGATCAGCAAGGTCATCCACGGAAAATGACCGGCGTGAATATCGAAATTACCGATCGGAAAGAAGCTGAGCAGCAAGTAGTTCAAGTAAATCAAGAACTTCAGGAATTGAATGGCAAGCTTGAGAATATGGTTGAGGAGCGGACAGATGCACTTCAACAGGCCAACCTTGAACTTAATCGTAGCAATCAGGAGCTTCAAGATTTTGCCTACGTTGCCTCACACGATCTTCAGGAGCCCTTGAGAAAGATCCAGGCCTTTGGAAATCTGCTCGAAGAAGAATATGGAGATAAAATAGAAGACGGGAAACCATATCTAGATCGAATGCGCAACGCAGCGGGTCGAATGCGCGTCTTAATTGAAGACTTACTAACATTCTCGCGGGTTACCACCAAAGCTCTGCCTTTTTCAACGATCGACTTGAACCTGATCGCACGTGAAACCGTGGATGATCTGGAGGCCCGTATCCAATCGACCGGGGGGCGAGTAGAGGTTAGTGAATTGCCGAAACTAGAGGCTGATCCGCGCCAGATGCACCAGTTATTCCAGAACTTAATCGCGAACGCACTAAAGTTTCATAAACCGGATGAGCTACCAGTAGTTCGGGTTGAGGCAGAGATCAAAGAGTATGGTGGCGAGGAATTTGAGGGTCCCGTCTGTGTGTTGACCGTGGCAGACAATGGGATAGGCTTTGATGAGAAGTATCTTGATCGTATTTTCACTGTCTTCCAGCGCCTGCATGGAAAAAGTGAATATGAAGGAACTGGAATTGGCCTGGCTGTCGTCAGAAAAATTGTTGAGCGACATGGAGGAACGATTACCGCTCATAGTCAGATTGGTGAGGGCGCGACCTTTATTGTGACCTTACCGCTTATCCATCAAAAATATAATGAAAGAGAAGTTTTAAATGATAAATAATCACTCAATCGTGATCTTAATGGCGGACGATGATGAAGATGATATTCTTTTAACCGAAAAGGCTTTAAAAAAAGGAAAATTACTGAATGATCTGCATAGCGTCAAAGATGGAGAAGAGCTACTGGATTATCTTTTTCGCCGTGGCGCATTCACCGATCCTCTAAGTGCTCCGCGTCCGGGCTTGATCCTTCTCGATCTAAATATGCCTAAAAAAGATGGGCGGGAAGCCTTAAGAGAGATTAAATCGCATGCAGAGCTGCGTGACATCCCGATTGTCGTTTTTACGACCTCGAAAGCGGAAGAGGACATTTACCGTTCATATCGTCTAGGCGTGAACTCATTTATTACCAAGCCTGTAACCTTTGAAAAATTAATAGAGGTTATGCAAGCGTTAGGCAAATATTGGTTTGAGGTTGTAACGCTACCTGACAAGAAGGGGACCTATGGAGATCTACCCAACCAAGATTCTACTTATTGAGGATGATGAGGATGATGTGATCCTCTTGAAAAAGCTGCTCTCAAAAGTTCCGAACGCCCGATACGAGATTGTTTGGGAGGGTTCTTATCAGCAGGGTTTGGAGCAGATGCTGGGTGGAGAGTATGATCTTTGTATGCTGGACTATATGTTGGGAGCCCAGAACGGGATTGATCTGGTGCGAGATGCCCGTTTACGTGGATATGCTGGTCCAATCATTCTGCTAACCGGGGCTGGTGAAGGTGAGATCGATATTCAGGCTCTTCAGGCTGGAGCCGACGATTATATCTCAAAAACGGAACTTCAAGGAACATGGCTAAGCCGGATCATCCGCTACGCGATTGAGCGCAAAAAAGCTGAGCGTGAGCGTGAGCGTCTCACGCGAGAACAGATCGCGAGCCGCGAATTGGAGAATCGACGTAACGAGTTTATTAGCATGGTTGTACACGAACTGAAAACACCTTTGACCAGTCTGAAAGGCTATGCTCAGCTTTTGCAGCGTCGTACAAAAAAGTCTGGAGATGAGCAGGCGGTACAATTGACGATCCGCATGGATGGGCAGATCAAAAAATTGACGGGCCTGATTGAAGACTTTCTGGACGTTACAAGGATCTCTGGTGGGAAACTTCAGTTCCGCGAAGAATATTTTGTTTTCGATGAAATGGTTTCTGAGGTGATTGAAGAACTGAAGCTGACCTCAGACAAAATTATTGAGTGTCAGGGCCGGACCAATAAAACTATCTGGGGCGATCGCCTACGGATCGGACAGGTGATTACTAATCTTCTAACTAATGCTATGAAATATGCTCCACAGGCTGATCGTATCATCGTTCACAGCTCCGCTGATGATCAAAGCGTTACCGTGAGTGTCCAAGATTTCGGGCCGGGCATCCCAGAGGATCAGCAGGCTAAAATCTTTAATGCTTTTTATCGAGTTGAGCAACATGAGCGTAGTGGGACCCCTGGATTGGGATTGGGACTGCATATCGCTGCTGAGATTATTCAGCGTCAGGAGGGCCAGATCTGGGTCGAGAGTCAGCCGGGGGTGGGTTCCATCTTTCGCTTTGTTCTACCAGTCGATCGTCCCCATTTACCAGAGGAGCCGGCAGAGGCACCGCCAACAATGCAGCTACAACAACTGGCACAGGATGAAGTTACCAGCTAATTCCTCTGTCACATGAGAAAGAGCGGGACCATCCGTAGTGGTCCCGCTCCCCTTTTTTATATCAGCAATTTATCGATCAACCTTCTGACCCGTTGTAGGATCGAGGAAGAGGCGCTCGTTATTGGAATAGCGTGAGAAATCAAACATGTTATTCAGACTGCCAGCGAGATCATCAAAGGACTGGTCACCAATGCGGCCCAGGTGCCAGTTATCTTCAATAAAGCGCAGGATCGACGACTGATCTGTTGTCGAATGATCGACAAAGTTGGATTTGGCATAGGGGGAGACAACGAGCAGAGGCAGGCGAGGGCCGTAGCCACAGCGAGCCTGATACGCGCCCGGTTTGGGAGTCCCACAAAGGCCAGTGCCATTCAACGCGTCATTTGCGTCGGCTGAATGATTGACAATCGGACCCATCGCATGATCGTACCAGCCATCGGAATCATCGTAAGCGATAACCACCGCCGTACTGCTCCACTCAGGGGTCTTCTCCAGTTTATTGATGGTATCGACCACAAAGTGCTGCTCATCAAGCGGATCAGAGTAACCCGCATGCCCATCCTGATAAGAGGCGGCCTTCAGGAAGCTAACCGCCGGCAGATTGTGAACCTTCACTGAGCTCCAGAAATCCGTCAGGTCGTACTGATGGTGAGCCTGGTCCGACTTACCAATCATCGCGACCGAGGTTGGAGGCAGATGCTTGGGATTTGCTGTAGACGCATAGTATTGGAAAGGCGCATGGTGGGGGCTATAATCGGTAACTACATTTCCACCAATATTTTTGTGGGTCGCGCCACAAACAACCTTACCATTAGCGGTACCTGTCGGCTTGAAACCACCCTGGAACCAGCCCCAGGAGACCTTCTTCTCATTGAGCAGGTCACCAACATTCTTACCGCTCAGCGCGACCGTCTCATTTTTTGTGCTGGAGCACTCATCAGCAGTGGGATCGGGATCACCGATAACTGTGCCGTTGCTCACTTCGCCTTTGACATCAGCGGGAGTAGAGCCATGAGTCTGACCAGAGATCAGATTGAGTGCACCGGGGGTTGAAGGGCCGAAGGTGGTCCCAAACGAATTATCGCTCATCGAGAAATGCTGAGCATAATTCCACATACCTGTGACGGTGTTACCATCATAATAGTTCATAACGATATTTTTATCAGTACATTTGCTACCGGCGACCGTTTGCACAAATTGATCCATCAGACCATGATCAAAAGCCTTCTGCTCATCGGTATAAGAGTGATCTTGATCGCAAGTCAGCGCCTGAGAGCGATCCAGTCGCTGGGGATTGGCGAGATTAGGATTATGGTTGAGCAGAGTATCGTTCAGGCCATTCACAGAAGGTGTACCGGGTTTCGCCGTAAACTTGGGTTGACCGGCAGGATTTTTCGCGTAAGGGTACGTTCCAAAGTAGTGATCGAAGGACACATTCTCCTGAAATAGCACTACAACATGTTTGATTGGAGTAGACTGCTGCTTATTAAAATTTTCAGCAGGCTGGGATTGAGCAGCAAGGGTAGTGCCCAAAGAGGCCGTCCCTATCGCCAATACCGCAGCAATAGCAGGCAAAAACTTAAATCGCGATTTCATTTAAAAATAGACACCTTTCTTAGGCATACATCATATAGCATATGAAACGGGTGCATCCCGACGTGATGGATTATACCATTCTTCTATTAAGAACAGGCTAAATAAATGTTAAAACAACCATATATGGGCATCCTAGAAAGTATAAAATAAAAATTGATAGTAGAAAGATAATGCTAATCCACGAAAGATGCGCTCACGGGTTAGAAAGGGGGAGTTGGAGAAAGATTTTCCAACTCCCTTGCGTTTAATAGCCTTCGGCCTCGCCTGGAGTTATTTTTACCTTGCCCCAGAAGAGGCGATAGGTAAAGATAAAGTAGATGGCGGCCAGCACCATTCCAATAACCCACCAGACTATACCGACGGTTAGACCATACGTAGAGGCAGCGGCGTTGTCGATCGTCAAGCTATTCGCCTTATCGACCGATGGCAGTACCAGCGGAAAAAGACTAAAAGCCGCGCTGATAAGCATTCCTATAATAAACAGGCAAGAAGAGAAAAAGGCCCGGTAATCCTGCCGTTTGAAATGAAAGTAGCCTGTACCAGCCAGCCCTACCAGCCCGATAATGGGGAAAAGAAAGCCCCAGGGGCGACTGGCAAAGCTATTCCCGACCTGAGATTGTACAGAGAACGTGGTGATTGTGACCAGTAGGGTTAGCACGATCGTCGCCATCCAGGCGAAGCGAGCGATCCGCCGGGCTCGCAAGTTTAGATCCCCTTCGGTTTTGACCGCGATATAACTGGAGCCGTGGGTCGTCAGAACGGCCAGCGCCATCAGTCCCACAAGAATGGTATACCAATCCAGAATGCCGGGATGCGCGCTATAGGGGTTGAAATCGGTCCAGAGCGGCTCAAAAAAACGATGTTGAGCATCCATTGGCACCCCTCGGATCACATTCCCAAGGGCCGCGCCAAAGAAAATCGCCAGTAGCGCGCTCCCAATAAAAAACACCACATCCCAGAACGAGGCCCAGAGCTCGTTCGGTATATGGCTCCGGAGCTCGATTGAGATACCTCGCAGGATCAGCAGCCAGAGCACGATGATCAGTGGTAGATAGAAGCCGCTAAAGCTGGAAGCGTACAGAAGGGGAAAGCTAAAAAACAGTGTGCCGCCAGCCGCGATAATCCAGACTTCATTGCCATCCCAGACCGGACCGATCGCCTTGAGGATCTGGCGGCGCTCCTCGTTGTTTTGGGCAGCGAATAGATGAATGATACCCGCGCCAAGATCAAAGCCGTCGAGCAGGACATACATTGTCAGCATAAACGCGACCAGGCAAAACCAGAGTGTAGGCATAATGTTCTCCTCTTAACAATTAATCGGCGATCCCAGGAACCTGCCCCGCTACTAGCTCTCCATCCTCATCCTCGCGGACCGGTCCACGCAAGGCTTCAGTTACAACAAGCAAGACATAGAGAAGCGCCAGCAAAAGATACATACCGGCGAACCCAATCAGCGTAAATAGCACATTGCCACTGGAAACCACTTCAGACGAGCCCCGAACAGTAGGGAGCAGACCAAAGATAATCCAGGGTTGGCGGCCTAGCTCAGTGGTAAACCAGCCAGCGGTATTCGCGATAAAGGGAAATGGGGTCGCCAGAAACAGAATCCAGAGCATCCAGCGCGAGTTAAACAGGCGGCGACGCCAGAGCAGAAGCGCGGCCAGCCCCACGATCGCGATAAAAATGGTGCCCAGGCCCACCATAATATGGTAGCTGTAGTAGAGCAGCGTTATATTATCCGGCTGTTGATTAGCAGGAATGTCGTTCAGGCCCTTTACCGTTGCCGACCAGTGGCGATAGGTGAGAAAGCTAAGGACACCTGGAATGATAATCGGGTTATCCAATGTCTTTGTATCTGGATTGGGTTGTCCGATAATGACAATATCCGCGCCGCGCTGAGTATAGAAGAGGCCCTCCATTGCCGCCAGTTTCGCCGGTTGATACTGTGTCACCTGCGCGCCCTCCAGATCGCCACTAGGATAAAGCTGAAGAATGCTGGCAATCAGCCCAACGATAATTCCCACTCTCACAAACATTCGACCAAAGTCCTCATCGCGTCTGGAGAGCAGATAGAACGCGCCGAGTCCCGTCATAACGAATGTTCCCGTGATGACCGCGCCAGTCATTGTATGGAGATATTGTGGCAGAAGCCAGGAATTAAAGAGAACCGCCCAGTAGTCGGAAATCTCCAGCCTGCTGCCAACTACTTTATAACCGACCGGGTGCTGCATCCAGGCATTCGAGGCGACTATAAACGCTCCAGAGGCCCAGGTGCCGATCCAGACCATCAAGGATGCAAACCAGTGCATCCGCTGTCCAAAGACATTCTCGCCAAATAGAAATATCCCCAAAAAAGCTGACTCTAGAAAGAAAGCGAATGCGCCCTCCATTGCCAGCGTCTGAGCGATGATATCTCCAGCATAGGCCGAGAAGCGGGACCAGTTGGTTCCAAACTGGAACTCCATAGGAATCCCTGTTACCACCCCGATGACAAAGGTTACCGCGAAGATCTTTGCCCAGAAGCCGGCAGCGGTATTATAGCGCTCATCCTTTGTGCGTAAATACATGGTTTTCAAAATAAACAACAGTAGAGCCAGGCCCATCGTAAGTTGAGGGAAAAGATAGTGAAACGAGATCGTAAAGGCAAATTGCAGGCGTGACATCAAGGTTGCTATATCCATAAATTACTGTCCTCCTTGCTTCAGCAATCCGCACAAAAAAAAGTCTTTCGCGTAAAAATGTGTAGTTACGAGACTGGCAGCAGGCCATTCTGAAGATCGACCAACTGGTAATACAGACCTCCTTGCTCGACCAGTTGTGTATGTGTGCCCCGTTCCCGAACCTGACCGGCTTCCAATACAAGAATTTCGTCCATCCGCTCCATCTCAACCAGTCGATGAGTAACCATCAAGGTTGTGCGTCCGCGCATCAGCAGGTCCAGCGATGAGAGCAGTGCCTGCTCCGTTAAAGGATCAAGATTGGCTGTAGCCTCATCCAGGATCAGCAGGGGGGCATCTTTAAGCAGAGCGCGGGCGATCGCCAGTCGCTGCCGCTCACCGCCTGAGAGGCGCAATCCCTGTTCTCCGATCCAGGTATCCAATCCCTGCGGTTGAGAGGCGATAAAGTCACTAAGCTGAGCCTGCTCAATCGCCCTCGTAAGTTCTTGCTCCGTAGCCCCAGGTCGGGCTAGACGCAGATTGCCGCGAAGCGTATCGTTAAAAAGATAGGTATCTTGCGAGACCACGCTGTAAATTGCTCGAAGCTCATCTTGGGCGTAGTCACGTAAATCCTGTTTATTCAAATAGATATGTCCCTGCGTGGGGTCCCAGAAGCGGAGCGCCAGCCGAACAAGGGTACTTTTCCCCGATCCACTGGGACCCACAACAGCTACATGTCGACCGGGAGTCAGCGCTAGATTGATCCCGTGTAGTACCTCTGGTCCGGCTGATGTATAAGCAAAATGCAGATCCTCGAAAACCAGAGTATGACCTTCCTCTGGCTTGATGGGAACCAGGGGTGATGGAGGATCGCTCACCGCCGGCTCCGCATCGGTGATCTCAAAGATCCTTTCCCCAGCCACGATCGAATGCCCAAGAGATTGCAGAGACTGTCCCAGGGGCTGGATCGCCTCAAAGCTTGCCAGTAACAGTAGCGTGAGAAAGGCCAGATAGACACTATTGATCTGCCTTGAGGTCACCAGGGGGATCGCCAGCACCAGCATGCAGAACACCGAAATATTCATCAAGAACTCGGTCAGCGCCTGCTGAAGGCCAGAAATCAGTGCCATCCGCCTTTGCACTTGAGTCAGCGCCTGATCTAAAATCGAGATCTGTCGCACCTGTTTCCGGGCGTTGCCAGAGGCCAGAACATCTTGAACGCCCTGAACCCCATCCACAATTCTAGCATTCAGCTCGCCTCGTGCCTGTAACTCGCGCCGCCCCAATCCTCGTGTCAGGCGACCGATCAGTAGTGGGAGACCCAGACCCGTCAGGGCTAGAAACAGCACCGCGATCCATGCTAGCGACAGACTAAAGATCGCGAACAGTCCAAAAGTCAGGAGCGCTACCAGAAGCGCGATCATCAGCGGAGAGGTCGCGCGCAGATAGATATTCTGAAGCTCATCAACATCAGTAAGCAGACGCGACAGAAGATCTCCGCTACGCTCCCGTAGCAGCAGGGCCGGAGCTAACGGCTCTAGATGTCCATAGATCCAGCTTCGCATCTGAGACAGTGCCTTAAATGTCACATAGTGCGAAGTCAATCGCTCACAATAGCGAAATACCGCCCGGAATGCGCCGGTGAAGCGCACAATGAAAATTGGCACCGAGAGCGCGATCAGCATTGTCTCCAGAGCGGAGGCCGAGATCAGGTAGGCTGACATTCCCAGTAGACTCATACCGCTCGCGATTGTCGCGCAACCCAGCAGAACTGCCAGAGCCACCCACCAGCGAAAGGGCCAGAGAAATGTGAGCTCGCGTCGAAGGATTTTCATGCTTGTGTCTCCCCTTTTCTATACCCCGAGAGCAGTTGCGCGAATGGACTGAAGCCGGAGCGAAGATCAGCCAGCGTTCCCGACTCGACTACTCGGCCCGCGTCCAGCACCGCTACACGATCGGCCTGAGCGATCGTATTGTAGCGATGAGCGATAACCAGAACCGTACGGCCCTGGATCAGCCTTTGAAGCGACTCACGGATCAGTGTCTCGCTCTGCGGGTCCAGATTAGAGGTTGGCTCATCGAGAATCAAAAGCGGAGCGTCCTTTAAAAAAGCGCGAGCGATCGCCAGTCGCTGGGCCTGACCCGCGCTCAACCTCGCGGCCCGCTCCCCTATTTGCGTCTCGTAGCCCTGAGAAAGCTCATGGATAAACCCGTCCGCCCCGGCCAGGATCGCCGCCTGCTCAACCTCCTCATCGGTAGCCATGGGGCGGGCTAGCCGCAGATTCTCGCGAACTGAGCCATAGAAAAGGTAGGGACGCTGTGGAACCAGAGCCACCATCTCGCGCCAGCGTTCAACCGATAGCAGAGAGAGAGGTAGGTCATTGACCAGAATTGAGCCAGATTGCAGATCTCTGAAACGCAGTAGTAGATTTACCAGCGTACTTTTGCCGGCTCCACTGCGACCGACCAGAGCTGTACACGAGCCGGCTGGGAGCGCCAAAGACAGATGTTCAAGGGCCGCCTGCTCATGACCGGGATAACTGAAACTTAGATCTGAGATCTCCACCGAAAGTGGACCACTGGGAGCTGGAGACGCACCAGTCTCCTTTACCGGGAGAGGCGTTTGCAGGATCTCCAGCAGGCGTTCTGCGGCGGCCTTCCCCTCCATGCCAGCGTGGCGGTGCGTCCCCAGATCTCGTAGGGGACGATAGAACTCTGGAGCCAGCAACAGGATCAGAAAAGCGTGTTCAAAAGAGATCGCCCGGTTAAGCAGGCGAATCCCCAGGGTTACCGCCACCAGCCCGATCGCGATCGACGACATAAACTCTAGAACCGCCCCGGATAGAGAAGCGATCCGCAACACTCGCAATGTACGCCGTCCAAACTCCTCACTGATCGCCCAGATCCGGCGGTGTTCGCGTTGAGAACGTCCAAACAATTTTAGTGTCGTCAGTCCCTGCATGGAATCCAGAAAAGTTGCGCTCATGCGTGAGAGCGCCTCCCACTGGCGCTTCATCAAGCGTTCGGCATAGCTCCCAACCAGCACCATCAGTAGAGGAATAATCGGGGCCGTCACCAGTAGCAGCACCGAACTGATCCAATCCAGAGAAAAAATATAGATCGCAATCAGCAGGGGGATCAGAGCGCTAAGGTAAACCTGAGGAAGGTAGCGGCTAATATAGGCATCGAGGCGTTCCACCCCCGTAGTAAGCGTCGTCACCAGCTCGCCTGTGCGTTCCCCTTGAGTATAAGCTGGTCCCAACAGCAAGAGATGAGAGAAAACGCGCTCACGGAGATCGGTTTTCACATGGATCGAGCCAAGCTGAGCGTTTGCTTCGCGAACCCATGTGAGCAGAGAGCGAAGAGCAATCACACCCAACAGAATGAGAAGTAAAGGTTCGACCTTCGCTATATCGGCATGAGAGATAAAAACCTGAGCTACCACCCGACTGAGCAGCGTCATCAGGGCAATCAACGCAACTGAGCTTATAAGGCTTAGAACAACCGTGAGAAGCAGCGTAACTTGAACACGTCTCTGGCGCAAAAATAGATTTTTGTACATCAAGCCCTCTGGTAACTATACAGATCTTCTATCCCTGGGAGAAACTAAAATGCTATATAGCATCATACGCATCGTATAGAAATTATGTAACTTTTCCTCATATATCAATTATGCCGTTGAGGAAAACATATTTACAAGAGGAAAATACGCAAAAGGGTATCCTCAAGATAAATATAAGGTAATATACTGAGAGAACCTTAGTTTTCATCTTTAAAGGAGACTGGATATACATGTGGTTTTTTTCTACGCGTGTACGTTTTTTTCTGATACTTTTTTGTAGCTTGATTACGCTGGTCGGTTGTGGAGGAAGTGACACAACAACAACATCCACGCCCCAGGCCACAGCGAAACCGGCGACCACAGCTCAGCCCACACAGGCTAGTGGAACTGCCTGTGTCAGTCAGCAGGCCGGAAACGGTCTGCAAAACTTTCGGATTGCCAAAGGCAGCGAGGCCAGCTATACCGTCTATGAGAAATTGATCCTCACCGGGAATGATCATAACAAGGTAGTCGGGAAAACCTCTGATGTTCAAGGAGGCTTCCTGGCAAAAACGACGGGCACCCCGGAAATTGGAAATATGCAGATCACCATCAATCTGACAAATTTGCACACCGATAGCGACCGACGCGATCATTATGTTCAAGAAAATTATCTTCAGACCGCGATATATCCCACAGCGGTCTTTAAATCCCCCTGTGGGGTAAAACTAACGCGGGCTTACCAACCAGGCCAGACCGTCACCTTTAAAATCAACGGCGATCTCACGATGCATGGAAAAACAAAGCCTGAAACCTTTGATGTTCAGGGAAAGTTTGACAATGGCTCCATTAGCGGTGTCGCCACCACAAAGATTCTCATGACCGACTTTGGCATTGACCCGCCGAACCTGGCCCAGATCGCCATTTCGGAAAATCAGGTGCAGCTCAGCATCAATTTTACTTTAAAACAAGGATAATTCTATTTAAAGAAGGGGAGTATACAATGGCCGATCAATTAGCCAACCTGGAGAGCGAGCAGTTCTGCTACCTTACCACCACAGGCCGCTCAACGGGCAAAAAACATACAATTGAAATCTGGTTTGCCCTCAATGGTAGCACCCTCTACATGCTCTCGGGTGGCAAAGATAAATCTGACTGGGTGAAAAATATCAGAAAGATCTCGGAAGTCAGTGTCAAGATTGGTCAGACAACTTTTCATGGGCAGGGGCGTGAGGTCGCGCCCGAAAGCTCTGAAGATGCCCTGGCGCGGCGGCTCATTTACGGAAAATACTCCCCATCCAATAATGACTTAGAGGATTGGGCGCGAACCTCGCTCCCAGTTGCTATTGACTTTTCTTTCTAAAATTATTGGAGAAGCAAATGCCTGAACGAAACCTGTAGCGTCACCGTTCACATGTTTGAGCGCATGTACTTACCTATCTAGCCGCAGGCGTTTCTCCGCCAGCAGTTGGAGTACCAGAGTAGAGAGCGTTGAGAGAATGTGCGGGGGCGGCTTCTGACCGATCGCCGGCGAGATAATTGTTTCAGCGTATGGGGCCCAGCGGACAAGATCCTCATAAGTAACATTCTTAGAAGATGCCCAGCGGACCGATCCCCCAGGAAGAGAGAGCCAGTTTTTCGGATTGGATGCGCGCCAATTGGTCCATAGCAGGGCCGAGTGTGGTACCTCATAGCTATCAAGAATTGGCACCGCACATGGAACTGCCGGCAGGTGAGGAGCGTCTTGTCTCCAGCACCACCATTCTGGTTCATTGGCAGGAATGGATGCAGGGAGCCAGCCACGCAGACGATCCCTGGCCAACTCACGAGCGATCAGAATCGCCATGGCTGACGCGACCTGGACATAGCCCCGGCTCTCGTAGCGCAGCACATGATGACCGCTCCAACGGGAAAGGGTCGCGTTGGATACTGAGATATCTAGATAAGAGACAAATGTCTTCAAAGAGAGCCCTTCGCTATCCGAAAGGCCCGATTTCTCAAGAAGACAGTGCTCAGCTCGTGTACGCGCCTCAATAAAACAAGGCAAAAGTTGTTGCACAAAATCTTCCAAAAAACAACGCGTCTCTGGTTGCTTAGCTGCCTCATCCGTCCAGATGCTTTGTAGCGTTGAGTACTGAAGCAAGGCAATATGCCGGACCATACTACTGGGAAGAGGAGCGAAGGCTGGAAAGGGAATGCTGCATGGGCCGCGTAACACAGTGGGGACCTCCTATAAAT